>NZ_CAJNBO010000042.1:0-48360 GCF_905221015.1 Paraburkholderia nemoris
CGTCAACATTTCTTCGATCATTGGCTCGAAGGGCGGCTTCGGCCAGACCAACTATGCGGCCGCCAAGGCCGGCATGCACGGCTTCACGAAGTCGCTTGCGCTCGAGGTAGCAAAGAAAGGCGTGACGGTGAACACGGTTTCACCCGGCTACATTGCGACGAAGATGGTAATGGCCGTGCCGCAGGAAATCCGTGAAACGAAGATCGTTCCGCAAATTCCGGTAGGCCGGCTGGGGGAGCCCGAAGAGGTCGCCTCGCTTGTACTGTATCTGTGCTCGCGCGAGGCCGGTTTTGTCACCGGCGCCAACATCGCCGTAAACGGAGGGCAGCACCTACAGTGAGCCTGATTGAGGTTCCCGGCCAGCACTTTCAAGGTCTTTGTCGGGCGAACCTGGTAACCTGGCGGTCTGTTTAATGACCGCGGGCGTGAAACGATGTTCGAAGAGGTGATGGAGCGATTCGAGAAGCAGGCGCCGATCAGCGTGATGGCCCGATTGACGCTCGAGCATGCGATAGCGCCGGAATGGGTGAATGAGGTGTTTGCCGCGAGCCGGCAGCGGCAGTATCCGGGGTGCCAAGCCGGAAACCCAGAATATGCAGTGCACTAGATATTTCGGATTTCCGGCCGGCGTTGTCGGGTAGCAGCAACGCATTGCTGCGCCGCTGCCCCCTGAGAACGTAGCGCGCAAGTTTCCCCGCACTACGCTCAAGCCTTTCTAAGCCCCTTTGCAGGAACCGGCTTCACAACCTCGAACGTCAGTCAATCAAACGTACTGTGGCGGCTGAGCCCATCCTCATCGTCTTCAAGTTGAATTCCTTCTCCGCAGAGCAGAACGCTTCTGGAGATAGGACTCCCACTTGGGATCAAAGGGATTGACTGCTGCCTGGATTTTGCAATGACGCCGTA
Organism: Paraburkholderia nemoris; assembly: GCF_905221015.1. NCBI lineage: Bacteria > Pseudomonadati > Pseudomonadota > Betaproteobacteria > Burkholderiales > Burkholderiaceae > Paraburkholderia > Paraburkholderia nemoris. The sequence goes on from NZ_CAJNBO010000042.1 coordinate 907, forward strand.
TCGGGGTGTCCGATACGTAGGCCAGCCTGACCCAGCTTAGCCTTGCGGACTCGTCCAGGATGGTTGCCGCGAAGACCCAGTGCCGAGACCCCATGCAATGGAAGTACCGGTGCTTGATCCGTAACCGCGAATTTAGGCACACCGTAACGGGAAGCGTTCGCGATAGATGATCGAGCAAGGCCGCATCGCGGCGATCGGGATCGATCAGCGATGTCCAGGCTTTGGTAAGTGTGAGTTCGATGACGCGCGGGCGAATGGCCCGTGCGTCATCGCATGTCGCTCAGACTCAGACGGTGGATGCCACGGTTTTTTGTTGTTCCGCGTAGTTGAACGGTAGCAGGTCCGTGACGTCGGCGTCCGGTGCGCGCTGCGGCAGCTCCTTCAGGATGTGCAGCAGGTACGGGCGGTGACATCGCCGCGAAAATCGAAACCCTGAAGGAGGTGGCCAAAGCCTATTTCATCCGTCTGTACATGATCGAGAACGGCATGTTGCCGGAGCTGGCCCAGCTCACCACGATGGATGAGGACGGCAAGCCACTCGTTGATGTCTACAGCATGCAGACCGAACACATTGAACAGCTGCAGAAGGCGTTCGGCGAATTCTTCAAGGGCCTGTTGCCGATCACCAACCGGGCGAACGAGAAGTTCAAGACGGTGCAGGACAAGAGCACGACGGAAGCCACCGACAGTTACTCATCGGGTTCGGATACATCGGGCGGTGATGACTGCGGTTTCGGAGGCGGGGGCGGGGAAAACATGGGGCGCGGTGAAATGCCGGACTTTGGCGCCGGTGAGGAGGGACTGGGCGTCACGCAGCCAGGCGAAAGGGGTGAACACGAGCCTGCAGAAACTGGATCGGAGTCCGGAGGGCGTGGCGACGAAGGAGGTGAGGCTACTTCGTCAGAACCGGAGAAAACGACAAGGAAAGGGAAGGGGGGAAATGAGGAGGAAGAAGAACCCAATGAGGGCGACGAAAATTCGGGCTCGTCGATTTATTGACCGACAGAGGAAAGGCAAGGTGCGTCTAATCCAGGCGAACTTATCGCGCTTGTTGTCCTTTCCCTGACGTTTGCCGGTAGCGCGTTCGCACAGGATTACGCTCATCACAGAGCCGATGCACATCGCGCGGCAACTGAGCGCCGCATGCATGAACATGACCAGCGCATGCATCGCGATGCCCGTGATGACCGGACGCACCATGATCAGATGGGCCAACGAGAATCACGACGATCATATGGCGCATTAAAGTTCGCGATTTGCTGCACCTGCCTGTTGGCGGATTATGGGGATGTGTGCCTACTGGCTGGGCCGTGGCGTGTGATATTCTCTCCGATCTCGCTGCGGGTCAGCTCGATGTCGCATGCCACGGTTTTATCCATGGATGTCTTGTTGAGCGCAGAAATTCATCAAGCATCTTTACCGCTGGGGGACGAATGAAGCAGACGGTCGGATACGGAGACGCGACCACAACGGGCGGCCGGGTGATCGGCGCGAGTTCCACGACGTTCGAAAAGTCGAAACGAATGTCAATGGGCGGCGATCTGGCCACCTGCGGCAATTGTCAGGGCACGTTCCCGATCCACGGTACCGTCAATACCTGGACCGAAGGCGGGAAGTCGATGGTCGGACATCTTGACCTGGTGCTGTGCCCCTGCAAACAGAACCGGGTGCTGGCGTCGTCGGCCACCACGATCTACATCATGAACGATGGCCGTAGTTCCGGTGCGGTCGCGACACCAGTCGCGCAGGCAGGCGTGTTGCCTTTCCAGCATGGCGGGCAACCGACGCAGGGCGCCACAGCGAAACCGGCAGTGAACAGCGTGACCGGTGCCTCAACCGAACCGCGGATTTGTCCCGATATGACCGATGAGGCACTTCGGACGCTGATGATGCAGCTTCGGGACAAAGCGGTTGCGCTAATTTACGCCCGGGTGGCGGAACTTGGTTCGTGGACACCCGCTGCGAAAGCGCGCGTGCAAACATGGTTCGGTCGGCACGACGGCAAAATTCGTCAATACCTTCTCGACCGATTGCCGAAACTTGCAGAGTTCATGCAGACCCTGCGTCCACAAGACATCCTCAAATGGACGGCCGCCAAGGGGACCTCGTTGTGCGATCTTTTGATTCCGTTCGTTGACGATGGGTACCGCGTTGCTCAAGTCTGCCCGCCAGATAACACGCGTGTTATCTATATATATCCGCCCTTCTGTACGCTTCACGATGACTCACGGTCCGAGCCGTCCAGACTTTCAACATTGGTTCACGAGTGTACGCACTTCGAAGAGACTTTCGGTGCTGTAGACGTAAAGCAGGATGATACGGGTCCTGCTCTGCTTAGCTACTGGGCACAGCATGCTTCCGGCAATTCCCCGAAGGACCAGCCGATGAGGAATGCGGCGAGTATCGCGTACTACATTGCTCTTGAAGCAGATAAAGATGAATATAAAGCGACGGGCGATGTGCTCGATGAGCTACTCGGTCCCTGATACACCCGATCTTCGATACGCGCAAGTCTTCAGGTACACCCAAATGAGAATGGGGTTGGAAGCTGTTGGCCATTGTCGTTGGCCTGAATCTTTTCGATGACGATTGCTCCGACGCAACGTTGCATCCGATGTGTCAAAAAAACACGGCCAGACCGCATCCAGTCGGGTGTGACGAGACAACAGCGTGTGATGGACTTCGCGGCCGACACTCAGTCCGCGCGCGGCATTGGTCATGAGTGACCTGTGAGCAGTGTGCAGTTCATCGTGAAGCTGAGCATTGCGTTCGAAATCTGAACCCACTGATGCCGCGTCGCCGGAATCCCTTTTCAAGTCATGATCCACGATATCCCCGACCGCTCTGTTACTTTCACCCGCGTTCCGAACTCGCCGCGCTTCCTGCTGTTCCTGATCTGCCTGTTCGCCTCCGCCGGGCAACTCGCGATAGACATCTACGTGCCCGCACTGCCCACCATGGCGCGGTTCTTCGCTACGTCACCGCAGGCGATCCAGATGAGCGTGTCCGGTTACCTGGCAGCCTACGCGTTCGGCCAGCTCGTTTTCGGGCCGGTTTCCGACGCGTACGGCCGCAAGCGCGTGCTGGCGTTCGGGCTAGTGATCTTCACGATCGGCTGCCTGCTGTCGCTCGCCGCGCGGAATCTGGAGACCTTCATTCTCGCCCGCTGCCTGCAGGGTTTCGGCATCGCCGCCACCAACCTGCTCGCGAAGGCGATCATCACCGATTCGTTCTCCGGTCGGGCGCTGATGCACGCGTTCACCTACATGGCAACGGCGTGGGGGCTCGCGCCGATCGTGGCGCCCGTGATCGGCGCCCACCTGCAGACGTGGTTCGGATGGAGGTCATGCCTTGTCTTTCTGCTCGCCTATTCGCTGGTGATGTGGGGGCTGCTGTGGTGCTATCGCGAAACGTTGCCGCGAGCGGTGCGCCTCGCGCCGCGCGCGCTGATCACGAACGCGGGCAAGGTGCTCTCGAGTCCGGTGTTCCAGAGCTGTTTTCTCGCGCAGGGCCTGTGCTACAGCATCCTGCTCGTCTTCAACATCGTCGGGCCGTTCATGGTGCAGAATACGCTGCACAAGCCGCCGACGTATTTCGGCTACCTCGCGCTGGGCATTGGCATGATGTATTTCATCGGCGGCCTGTCGAACTGCGTGCACGGCCCGCGTCTGCCGGGCGTGGAGCAGCGCCTGCGCATCGGTGCGCGCCTGATGGCGGCTGCGTCGATCGCGATGCTGGTGCTGGCGCTGACGGTCGGTCTGCGCGTGTGGACGCTCGCCACGCCCGTGCTTGTGATGGGGCTCTGCGCGGGTGCGATGTATCCGCCCCTGATGGCCAGAGGCAATTCGCTGTTCCCGCATATCGCGGGTCTGACGAGCGCGATCCTGGGGTGTGCACTGCTGCTCGTGTCGTCGGCCATGATGGGGCTCGCCGGCTTCGTATCGGTGCAGGTCCTGACGCCGCTCGCGATCTTCTTCGTGATCCTCTCGTTCACGGTCGTCGCGATGGTGACGAAGCTGCTGCGTCATCTGCCGCGGGTGCAGCCCGACGCCGTCGTGCGCCACCACAGCGAGGCGGCCTGAGCGCGTTAATGCGACCCACCCCCAGACATCGTTGATTGGCAGCCTCGAACAGGACAGGCTGGCAGGCCATCAACCGGATGTTGCGCGGTGGGCAACAACCATCTGTTACCGGTTGTGCTCCGGGTTGATCATCCGCTCGACGCGCATGCGCCCGGGCGGCTCGAAATACGTGCCGAAGCGCACGAGTCCGGCCTTCTTCAGGTGACACGTCATCCAGAAGCTCACCAGCAGGCCGGGGTCCGGCCGCTCGTCGATCTCGACATCGATTGCGCGGATACGCGGCTCGAACTTCAGCAGCGTTGCCTCCATCTGGTTCCTGAGATCGTGAACGGAGGCGGGAAGATTCCGGTACACATCGGTGAGATCAGGTAGCCCGTAGTCGGGCACGTGCTTCAGCGCTCCGGCGCGCGTGTTCAGGATGCGCCGGATATTCGCCTGGACGCTGAGAATCTCGAGCGTCCTGTCGTCGTGAGCTTCGAGCGGCTCGCCGTCGATATGGCCGAGCAGCATCTCGTAGAGGGAGGGACCGGTGGGCATCGCATTGACCTCAGATCGAAGCTTCGGTGGCGGGAGCGTGGCGGTAAAGCGTGACCGTTGCGTCGTGTTCGCCGTCCACCCGATCCACAAAATCGATCGTAAGATTGCCCTCATCCGACATCGATAGCCGTATCCCGGCGGGCGCCGCGCCGTCGGCCATCCGGGCGAGCAGCTCGCGCGATACCGCGGGCAGAATCCGCTGGTTCAGGAAAGCGTCAACGCTGCGCGCACCGGACTCACGGGCGAGACACAGTTGCGCGAGGGCCGCCGTCAGCGCGTCGTCGCTCGTCAGCGCGACGTTGTGCTGCCGGTGCAGCCGTTCGGCCACCTTGCCGATCTTCAGTTTCACGATGGATTCGAGTGCCGCCGCCTCAAGCGGCCGGTAGACGAGCGTCTGGAAGCGGGCAAGCAACGCCGGCTGGAAATGCGCGAGGAGCTGCGGACGGATCGCCTCGAGCAGTTCATCCTGCGAGATGGCCGGATTCTCTGCCGTCGCCTCGTCGATCTGCGCGCTGCCGAGATTCGACGTCATCAGGATCACGCAGTTGCGGAAATCGATCTCGCGGCCCTCGCCGTCGCGCATCGCACCGCGGTCGAACACCTGATAGAAGAGGTCGAGCACGTCGCGGTGCGCCTTTTCCACTTCGTCGAGCAGGACCACGCAGTACGGCCGTTGCCGTACCGCTTCGGTCAGCACGCCGCCCTTGCCGTAGCCCACATAGCCCGGCGGCGATCCCTTCAGTTGCGAGACCGTGTGGGCTTCCTGATACTCCGACATGTTGATGACGGTCAGCGCCGATTCGCCACCGAACAGCAGGTCGGCGAGCGCGAGAGCCGTTTCCGTCTTGCCAACGCCGGATGGGCCGGCGAGCAGGAAAACACCTAGCGGAGCGTGTTCGGTTTTGAGGCCGGCTTTGGCGGTGCGCAGGCTCTCCGCGAGCGCGGCGAGTGCATTGTCCTGCGCGACAACGCGCTGGGCCAGGCCGTGTTCAATCGCAAGCAGGCTGCGCAGTTCGTCTTCAACCAGATTGCCGACAGGCACACCGGTCCATTCGGACACGACACGCGCGATTGCCTGCGCATCAACGTCGGCGAAGATCAGCGGCGTCTTGCCCTGCGCATCCGACAGGCTGCGCTGGGCGGCCTCGAGCGCCGCACCGTCGCTGCCGGCTTCCCGATGGCCGAGCAACCCGTTGACCAGTTCCAGTTCGCGCGTGTAGCGTTGCTGCAATTGCTCACATTCCGCTTTCGCCGCGGCGAGTGCCCCGGTCAGCGTCTCACGCTCACCTGCCAGTCCCGGCACACCAACCTGCTGGTCAGAATCGAGTGTGGCGAGTTCAAGTTCCAGCGCGCTCACCGTTGCGGCTGCACGCTGCAGGTCCGGCGGCGGCGATTCGAGCCCCATGCGCACACGTGCGGCAGCCGTGTCGATCAGATCGACCGCCTTGTCCGGTAGTTGACGCGCCGGGATGTAGCGACGCGACAGCTTCACTGCCGCCGTAATCGCTTCGCCGCGGATATGCACGTTGTGGTGTTTCGCATAACGGCTCGCCAGTCCGCGCAGCATCAGGCACGCCGCATCGTCGTCGGGCTCCTCGACCTTGATGAGCTGGAAGCGCCGCTCGAGCGCGGCGTCGCGTTCGAAGTATTCCTTGTATTCGGCCCAGGTGGTCGCGGCGATGGTGCGCAGCTCACCACGCGCGAGCGCGGGTTTCAGCAGGTTCGCGGCGTCGGCGCCGCCGGCGGCGTTGCCCGCACCGATCAGCGTGTGGGCCTCGTCGATAAAAAGCAGGATCGGCGCGGGTGAGGCCTGCACTTCGTCAATCACGTTCTTCAGCCGCTGTTCGAATTCGCCTTTGACACCCGCGCCCGCCTGAAGCAGACCGAGATCGAGCGTGAGAATACGCACGTCACGAATCACATCCGGCACGCTGCCAACGGCGACGCGCAGGGCGAGTCCCTCGACCAGCGCGGTCTTGCCAACACCTGGCTCGCCAACGAGAATCGGATTGTTCTTGCGGCGCCGCGCGAGCACGTCGACCATCTGCTGGATTTCGCGATCGCGGCCGAAGACCGGGTCGATGTCACCGCGCCGCGCTTTTCCGGTCAGGTCGATGGCGAAGCGGGCGAGGGCGTCACCGTCTGTACCACGGCTGACCCCAGGCGGGGGCGCCTTCCGTTGCGCCGGGCCGTCTGTCGGCGCAACACCGTCGGGCGATACAGGTGCTTCGCTTTCCGCGGCATCCTTTGCGTCCTGCCGTACCCCCTCGACCGAGTACCGGTCCAGTTCACGCAGCAGCCGCTGGATCTGGGTGGAACTCACGGACAGAAGCGGCCAGGCATCGGTCGCGCGCAGCACATGCGGCGCATCGGCAATCGCCTGTAGCAGGTTCGCCGAGCGGATCGGCTGCGCGGAATCACCGGCTGAGGCATAGAGCCAGGCGCTTTCGAGCACAGCCGCGAGTGACCGGGAAAGGGACGGCTTGCCACGCAGCTCGCGAGGCAGACGGTCAATCGCCGTGAGCAGGGCATTCCATACGGCATCGACGTCGATCTCATAGCGGCGCAGGATCGCGGGAATGTCGCCGTCGCCTGCTTCGATCAGCTTCAGCAGCCAGTGCTCGACGGTGATTTCACCGGCGAGGCGCGCATTACAGAGATTCGCGGCCGCCTCGAGCGCGCTTGCGCAATGAGGATTGAGTTTGCGAAGCAGGTGAGTGGTGTCGCGCATCGTCATGGTGGTACCCGATCCTGGGACGCGGCAGAAAGGAGGTCCGCCGGTAACAAAAAACGCCAGTCCACAAGGTGAACTGGCGAAAAGAAGGCCGGTACACAACCGATGCGAGGATCAGTCGGGCCAGTACCGGCTTCCGGAGAGACTGTCTTTTAGGAGCGCTCGTTCCACGTGTCCTTGTGGATGATGTTGCCGTCCTTGTACGACCACGTGACCGTCTCGTAGCGCAGTTCGACTTCTTCGAGGTGGTTGTGCTTCTCGTATGCCGGGTTCTTGATGTCGAGCATCTTCGGCCGCACGGCGACGACTTTCACGTTTTCGAGTTTGGTGTTGAAGTATTCCTTTTCCTTGCCCGCGTCGTCGATCTTGTACCACCTGAGCTCGACCGACTTGAGCGTCTGGCCACTCGTGACCGCCTTGTAGAGGTACGGTGTCGACGCGTCCGTTTCCTTGGTCAGCGTGACCGGCTTGTGCACTCGCGCGCCGGTGAGCTTGCCGGTGTTGGCGTCGGTCGGGATGCTCACGCCATGATCGAACGCGGTGATCTCGATGCTGCCTTCACGCCCCTGGACCGTTACCGAACCCTTGACGTCCGCACCGCCGTCGTCCTTGAACCACGCATATGCCGGAATTGCCATTGCTTCTACTCCTTTTGCAGGTACTGCGACAATCGCCCGGAGCGAGCCCCCGAGCCTGGATTTTCCCGAAGCGCTCGCTCCGGGGGCTAAAATGTTGTGGCGGGTTCAGCCGCCCAAGGCGTCGGGACCACCGGGAACATCTGGCACGAGCGTGATTTCCACACGCCGGTTCCTTGCCCGTCCGTCTGCGTTGTCGTTGCCTGCGATTGGGCGCGTGTCGCCATATCCCTGAATGGCGAACTGCGTGACCGGCAGGCCCGAGACTTCGACGAGCCAGTCGCGCACGGCGCCTGCGCGTGCGACGGACAGTTTCAGATTGCTGTCGGGGCTCCCGGCGTTGTCGGAGTAGCCCGCGACGAGGATCCGCTTGTCCGGGTGTGCCTTGATCATTTCGAGTGCGCCGACCATCGCACGCGTTGATCCGGGCTTGAGCTGGGCGCGTCCGCTGTCGAACAGCGACATGCTGTCGAGCGTCACGACCGCAGGCGGCGCAGGGGGCGGCTGATACGAGGCGATCGCACTGTTGAGCGCGGGGATAAGAGCCGCGCCACGGTACATGCCGAACGAAAGTCGCAATGGCACGCCACTGCGCTGGTATTCCTGCAGCCTGTCGCGATCCGCAACGAGCGTCTTGAGTGCGTCCCGCCGTGCAGCGTCATGCGCGGGCGGAATCATCGAGAACCGGCCCAGATCTGCCCCAACCTGCGCGAGCTGGCTCCGGTTGTTATGCCCGGAGGACCAGAAAGCGACGGCGGCGGCACACGCAGCGATGCACAGCGCATGAGCCAGCGCGCGAAGCCGCGGTGAAATCCAGAGCCGTCTCGGCATGGCTTCGATCAGGGCCTGTGGCAGTGGCCACGGTGCTGGCGATGGGCCGAAGGACGGGAGCACGAGTTGCGTGCGCGCCTGCAATGCTGAAGCCCAGGCACTGCTCGTCTGAACGGCCGGTCCGCAGTCGATCCACCCTGCACCATACAGAGGGAAGGGTGTGGCCGGCTGCAGTCGATCGCGCAACGGACCGACAACCGCGCGCTGGGTCCAGTCGACGAGCGCCGACAGGCCGGCGGCACGCCAGGCAACGGAGCGATCCGTGTCCAAGGCTCGCGCCCTACCTTCGGCGCCCCGTATGACGGATTCGAACCGGCTCGCGTTTGTGATCGGTGTGGCCGACGACACGCCGTACCATGTGGGTGAAGAGCCGGGCTCCCATGAATTCGCAGTCAGTCGCTGATAGACGGCGAGATACCCGGGCAGACGGCTACCCAGCATGCGCGACGCGTCGCTAAGCGCCTGGCGCACGAGGCGCATCTTCTGCGTCAAGGCGTCATCGTCAGGGTAAAGCGCCGGGGCGATGGCCAGGACGATGCCGTCGGGCACGCGGCCATCGCGCCACCGTCGCACGGCAACCGCGAACTGCGGAAGGCTTTGGGGATTGTCCACCCGCAGCCAGATTGCCCCGTCGCCCACGTGCGCGAGCAGGTCATTGTCTGTGCCGCGATTGAAGATTGCATCCAGCCCGTCGCCAGTGACGAGCACGACAGGCATCCGTGAGCGGAGGCTCTCAGGGAGGCTGGTCATGCTTCGGGTCAGCGCCGCAAGCACGACGGTGTCCTGTTCTACTCGATGTCGCATACTGACCGTTCGCAAGGCGATCAGTGCTGCGCCGGGCGTAAGCGCGGCGCCCGCGAGGCACCAGGCGAGTCCGGTCCCGACTGGCACGACGGCCAGAACGAGGAAAATCGCAAGAATGGTCGCCAAAGCAACCAGTGTCCGGTAAGGGTAGCCCGAACGAATGCCGTTGCGAAACGAATCGGGTGCTGCGGGCATTACGATTTCGCCGCGAGCAGGTGCGACACCTGCAGATCAAGTGCCTGTCCGGCGGCGACAAACACAATCACCGCGGCGGCGCACGCAAGCCCAGCCACCGCCCAGGGCGAGAGCCGGTAGAGCCAGTCGAGGCCGCGCGTGCGTGCTGCATCGACGATGAGTCCGTCATCGCCTTTTGGCGCGAACCGTGCGAGAAGGTCGTTTAACGCCTTGACGACCGCCGTGCGCTGGGTCGCGCCTTCACGGGCGTAGCGTCCTTTGAATCCAAGCCCAAGCACCACGGCATAACACTCCAGCAGTTCAACGTTGGGCGGCGCTTCGCGCATCCGCTCGGCCAACCGGTCAAAGACATGTTCGCCGGCGTCGTGCTCGCCGAACCGCTCCACCTGCAGCGGCTGGGCTGCCCACTGCGAACGGATTTCTTCTGGCAGCTGCACGAGGACGGTTTCGTCAAGCAATCCGCATTGTGCATAGACCGCGTCGCGCTTCACGTCGGCAGGGGCGCGACGCGCTTCGAGTGCGCTTTCGAACTCCTCGACCAGTTCAAGGCAGCGCTGCCTCAACTGGGGAACGGCAGCGGTCGTCGCACCCTGCGCGAGCAGGGACACCTCGAGCGCGGTGTTCCGGAACAGGGCGACGAGGGGAAGAGGGGCGAGCGTCGTCATCGAAGGGCTCACGAGGTCAGCACGGCATACAGTTCAAGGGATGCGTCAGCTACCGTGGTGGGCAGATAGATCTGGCAGGCATGGGCCGCAAGCATTCGCGCGTGCGCGGCGTCGGTGGCGTCGAGTGCGAAATACTGGTTCTCGAGGCGCACCGGGATGGCCGCTGGCACGCGCTGTACGACCCTGAGCGGGACACCGGGGAGCGCCGAGTTGACAATGTGCGCGATGTCGTCGGGCGCGCCGATCTTGCAAAGCTTGGGGATCTGTTCGGCGAGATCAAACGCCGGCAGCGCTGCGCTGACCGACAGGTAGTAGTCAGCGCCTTCCAGCAGACGCTCATCCTCGAACTGTCCAGTCCACGTCGTCGGGGTCTTCTTCGTCAGACCGATCGGAACCACCCGCGACGGAATCACCGCATCCAGCAGATCACGGATCAGCGATTCGAGCTTCCCGAAGATTTCATCCTGACGTGCGTGCTCGTAGGGCGGAATCTCGGTGAGCGCCGTGCCGGTCGAGAACGTCATCAATGCCCCGGTCAGGCGGGCGAGCACCATGTACAGTCGCTCGGGAGGCTGATAGGGACGGTTGACAAAAAACCGCAGCTCTGGCCAGTGCGTGTGAAGGCAGTGCATCAGCCAGAAAAGTGACACGTCCGCCACACCGAACTCGGCAACCTGATCGATGCGCTCACTGCGCCTGCCGGCCAGCGCCGTCGCTTTTGCGAGCAGGATGTCAGCGATACGTGCCACGCGATCCTCGTGGCGTGTGTGGCCACTGAGCGTCAGGCACGGCGGCACATACGCGGGATCGACCTCAAAGACGCCCTGTGTACCCCGGATAAGCCTTGCAATCGGGCAAACGACATCATCTGCGTGCGATTCGAAGTCGAAGAGCAGGCGCACCGCATGGCGCTCGACGGCCATCTCCACGTCAAGCGAGCCATTCACATCCGGCACCTGGACGTATTCGCGAAAGTACCGCCGCGGGCGCGCGAGCGTCTCTTCTTCCATCTTGCAGTTGTTTCCTTCCGCGTTGACCAGCGGAAGGGCGGCCAGTACGACGACGCTCTGCACGTCCAGTGCGATGTCGCGGCCCAGGTCACGGGCAGGTGGCAGTGCGTCGGCAATCGACGTGTCGATCGGGGTGCCATCCACGAACCGGAGTTTGAGCCCCTCGAGCTTGAGTCGACCCAGCTCAAGCGCTTTTCTGTCGACGTCGACGCTCAGCACCCCCCAGGGCTCGGCGACCGCGAGGGGCGCGAACTGCTGCTGTGCGAATCCCCACCAGCGATCCTGTTGCTGGAAGTGATGCTGGGCAAGGACGAGGCCCTCCTGCCAGAGCGGTTTGAAGGTCCGCATGGTGTGGTTATTGAGTTTACCTAATAATCGTGAACACGGATTTTAACCACAAGCTGCAGTGATCCGTCTATAGCGACGCGCGACTATTGTGATTTCAAAATCAAAAAGAATTTGTCGTGACGTCAACTGGGACTGGCATTTATAAGTTTTTGACATTCTTGCGGTCTGGTTTTTAACAATTTCTCAAGAAATGTTGTGAAAAATAGGATCTATCTGATTGACATATGGATGCTGGCATGAGAATTACGCGCGACACAGGCTTATCGATTTATGCCAGCACATCTCAACATTTTGAGGAACAGTTAATGTTCGCCATTCCTCGCAATTGATAATGAAGTTTGAGACGAATTTCCATTTGACGAGTGACGGGTTTACCGCGTCTAATGCAGTCCTCACTAAGTATCGGGTAGTGCGCGCGTGATGTGGGTAAACCCAAACCCATGAAGTCATCGAGTGGCGGATCAATGTGGGCGCGACGGGTTTGCGCTGGTTGTTGCTTGATGCACGCCGCGCTCTTGAGTCTCATCTACCGTAGAGGGATGCATGGCAGACAGCTATCAGAAAGAAATTCCCAAAAGCAGAATACAGATCAGTGTCGACCTGCACACGGGTGGCGCACAGAAGCGCATGGAGCTGCCGCTCAAGTTGCTGATCGCGGGCGACTTCAGCGCCGGTAAGTCACGGGGCTCGCTTGCGGAGCGCAAGAAGGTCGACGTCAACAAGTTGAACTTCGACAGTGTGCTCGGAGAATTCAACCCGGAACTGAAAGTTGCCGCGCAGAACACGCTCGCTGATGACGGTTCAGAGTTGCCGGTGTCGCTCAGCTTCAAGGCGATGAAGGACTTCGAGCCTGAGCAGGTGGCACGCCAGATTCCGGAGCTGCAGGCGCTGCTCGCAATGCGCAACCTGTTGCGCGATCTTAAATCGAACCTTTTGGACAACGGCACGTTCCGCCGTGAGTTCGAGAAGATCCTGAAGGATTCGGCGCTTTCCGACCGCCTGCGTGGTGAGCTTGCGCAGATCGCGACTGCGGCGACGCAGCCTGAAGGCCATGCCTAAGCGGAGCAGGCCCAAGGCCGTTTTTACCGCATCCCGGACACACGTAGCGATAGGACATCCCATGGAACGCAACGAATCCCAGCAAGGCAGCGCGATCGAAACGGTCGTGCTTGAGAGCGGCAGCGTCTACGAGTCGTTGTGCAGCAAGATCAACCTGAAACCCGTCAGTGCAGCGCGACCGCTTGAGGCTTTCCAGGATAACGACCTTCTCTCCGAGTCGTCGGCCGACGAGCGGCTCGCGCGGGCGATGAGTGTCTTCATGAATCTCGTGGTTGACGCGAGCAAGCCCGTCGATCGCCTCGACAAGTCGCTGCTCGATTTCCACATCGGCCGGCTCGATGAGCAGATCAGCCGGCAGCTCGACGCGGTCATGCATACGCCCGAGTTCCAGGCGCTCGAGGGGTGCTGGCGGGGCGCGAAGTTCAACATCGACCACACGGACTTCCGTAGGAACGTGCGGATCGAACTTCTCGATCTCTCGAAGGAAGCACTGATGCAGGATTTCGAGGATAGCCCCGAGATCATCCAAAGCGGACTGTACCGGCACACGTACATTGACGAATACGACACGCCGGGCGGCCAGCCGATCAGCGCCCTGATCAGCAACTACGAGTTCACCAATTCACCGCAGGACATCGCGCTGTTGCGTAACATCTCGAAGGTGGCGGCCGCTGCTCACATGCCGTTCATCGGCTCAGTCGGGCCGAAGTTTTTCGGCAAGGAGACGATGGAAGAGGTGGCGGCCATCCAGGACATCGCCAATTACTTCGACCGCGCGGAATTTATCAAGTGGAAGTCGTTCCGCGACACGGACGACGCCCGATACGTGGGCCTGACGATGCCACGTGTACTTGGCCGGCTCCCTTATGGCCCGGACACGACGCCGGTGCGTGGATTTAACTACCAGGAAGACGTCAAGGGTCCGGACCACGACCGCTATCTGTGGGTCAACGCATCGTTCGCGTTCGCCGCGAACATGGTGCGCAGCTTCATGGACAACGGCTGGTGCGTGCAGATCCGTGGGCCGCAGGCCGGTGGCAAGGTCGAGGATCTGCCGCTGCACCTCTATGACCTCGGCACCGGCTATCAGCCGAAAATCCCCACGGAAGTGCTGATCCCCGAGACGCGCGAGTTCGAATTTTCCAACCTCGGCTTCATCCCGCTGTCGTTCTACAAGAATCACGACTTTGCCTGCTTCTTCTCGGCCAACTCGGCGCAAAAGCCGGTGCTGTACGAGACCAAGGAGGCGACAGCCAACAGCCGCATCAATGCGCGCTTGCCGTACATTTTCCTGCTGTCGCGCATCGCGCACTACCTGAAGCTGATCCAGCGCGAGAACATCGGTACGACCAAGGACCGGCGTCTGCTCGAGCTTGAGCTGAATACCTGGATCAAGGGGCTGGTGACGGAGATGAAGGATCCCGGCGACGAGCTGCAGTCGTCGCACCCGCTGCGCGAGGCCAGGGTCATCGTCGAGGACATCGAGGATAACCCGGGCTTTTTCCGCATCAAGCTGTTCGTCGTGCCGCACTTCCAGATCGAGGGTATGGACATCGGTCTGTCGCTGGTGTCGCAGATGCCCAAGGCCAAGAGTTAAAACCAGCCTGCTGGTCCGCGTGCTTCACCTCGGTGAGGTGCGCGGCCAGCGACTGTATTCCCTAACGCCAATACGCGAGAAATGCATGAAATCCAGTCAGCTCTACCACCGTCCGTCGTTCGCATTCGTTTCCGCCTCCTGGACCGCTCTGCTGGTAGGCGTCATTGCCTATGTCGTCGGGCTCTGGAACGCCAGCATGCAACTGAATGAAAAGGGCTACTACTTCGCTGTGCTGGTGTTGGCGCTGTTTGCAGCTGTGTCATTGCAGAAGAGCGTGCGTGACAGGCTCGAAGGCATACCGGTAACGAACATCTACTATGGCCTCGCTTGGTCCGCCCTGATCATCGGCGTCCTGCTTCTTTGCATTGGTCTTTTCAACGCTTCGCTGGCGCTGAGCGAAAAGGGGTTCTACGGCATGTCGTTTGCGCTGAGTGTGTTCAGTGCAATCGCGGTACAAAAGAACACCAGAGATATTGAAGCTGCGAGTGCTGCCGACATCAGGGGCGAGCAGCCGTTCGACTCGCGCGACGGCGGCACGCCGCTCGATGCGATCGATCGCGCGGTCTGACCAGCTCTCTGCCCCATCTGAAATCGCATCGTGTCGATGTGCGATTCGATTGAGCAGCCCCGCATGGTCGCCAGACTCGTACGGAGTGAGGAAAGCGGCTATCTGTAACTGCATTAACTAACGGTTCACTGCTGCGCCTAGCCATGTATAGGGCAGTGCGCAGCGTGACCTTTTGAGGGAGCAGCGAAAGTGGGTGTGAACGAAGCGAATGGCGTCCTCAAGCGGGGCACCCTGCAGCCGTATGATCTCGATGTGCCCGGTACCGCGAGCGCACTGGGCTTTGATGTTCTCGAATTCAGGGGCGTCGAGGAAGCCGGTGCGCCGACTTCCTGCAGAATCACGCTCACGCACGCGCTGGCTGACCTGCCACGTGCGGATTTTCTCACGAAGACCGCGACGTTTTCGATCCGCCCACCAACGCTGGCAGGGGTGCCGTTGCCGGCCGGGCCGGGGCGGCGCTTCCAGGGTGTCATCACCCAGTTTAACCAGCTTTCGAGCAGCCGGGATCAAACGACCTACGAGATCGTTCTGGAATCGCGTCTCGCGCTTCTGCGCAACGTGCGGCGCTGTCGCTTCTTCCTGGGCATGACGGCTCCCCAGATCGTCGAGCAGATCCTGCGGGAACACGGTTTTGGTGGGAGCACGAGCGACTTCGAATTCACGCTCCTGCGCGACTATGAGAAGCGCGCATTAGTTACGCAATGGGGCGAAACGGACCTCGAGTTCATCACGCGCCTCGCCCGGCGCTCAGGAATGTGGTTTGTGATGCGCGAGGGCGAGTATGGAGAGGTGACACATTGTGGTGACGACTTCACGCATTACGAGCGCAATGCGGCGTTTACCGCACCTTACAGGCCGGCCTCGGGGCTGGAAAGCACCGGCGCTGAAGCGGTGGAGTCGTTCGAGACGCGCACGAAGACCATTGCCCAGTCGGTGTCCGTGCGCCACTACAATTATAATGCCGCACCGCGGAAGATTGATGGCGAAGCGAACGTCGTACCCGATGACAAAACGACGTACGGCACGCCGGATGTCTGGGCTGCGGGCCACCTGACGGACGATCAGGCCGAATGGGAAGCGCAGTTGCGCCATCAGGCCCTGCTGTGTGAACAGGTCGTCTACACCGGCACGGGCAATGCACTGTGCGTGGCGCCGGGGCGGGTCTTCCAGTTCACGAACCGGAACTTGCCTGACGCCGAATACGGCCAGCTCATTACGCGCGTCGAACACAGTGGCTCGCGGAAGGTCGCGTACCAGAATACCTACACCGCGATTCCCTCACACCTGATCTACCGTTTGCCGCTGCTCGAAGAGACCTGGCCGAAGGTCCAGGGCACGGTCAGTGGCCGAGTCACGTCGCCGGACCGGTACAAGTTAGGCTATATCAACAGCAAGGGCGAGTATCAGGTTGCGTTTGATCCGGATCGTGATCCACGCATGGCGGGACTGACAAGCTGCTGGATGCGACTCGCGAAACCCTTCGCGGGCGCGAAGAATACCGGCTTCCATTTCCCGCTGATCGACGGAACCGAGGTGCAGATCGCCTTTGAAAACGGCAATCCGGATTTACCTTTTATCGCCCATGTCATGCACGACGAGGTCAACCCGGACCTGATCACGAGCGATGACCGCTGGATGAGCCGCAACGCGATTCATACGCAGTCGAACAATACCGTTCAGCTCGAGGACTTCCCTGGGGAAGAGCATGTAAAGGTTGCCACCGAGCACGGCAAATCTCAGCTCAGCCTTGGACATATCGTGGATCGGGACCGAAAGAAGCGGGGTTCCGGGCTGGAGCTTCGCACCGACCTGAAGGGCAGTGTCCGCGCCGGCGAGGGGCTTTTTCTGTCCGCCGACAAGCAGGAGAAAGCGCTTGGCGAGCAGATCGACATGAAGGCGGCGATTAACCAGATGCAGACCGCCGTCGCGCAGGCGCAAGGTCTTGCCGAAGGAGCGCGCGTAGCCCAGGCGGAGATCGCAGACATCAAGGCTGAGAACCGGTGGCTCAAGGAGAGTGTACAGGATCTGAAGAAGGCCGTCCTGATGCTATCTGCGCCAGCGGGTATTGCGGCCGTTACGCCCGAGCGCATGTCGATTGCCGCCGGCAAGGATGTCAATGTATCGACTGCGGCGGGCTTTAACGTTAGCACCGCGCGTAATGTAGTGATTGCCGCTGGCGAAGTCCTGTCGATGTTCGCAAACAAGATGGGGATCAAGCTGTTTGCAGCTCACGGCAAGGTCCAGATCCAGGCTCAGTCAGATGGCATGGACATCGTGTCGGAACAGGACATGCACCTGACCAGCGCTAGCGGCACGCTCACAGCCAACGCGGCGAATGGGGTGGTGATTGGCGGTGGCGGAAGCGCGTACATCAAGGTCGCAGGCGATAACGTCGAGATCGGTGGTTCGGGAAATCTGATCCTGAAAATCGCTGAGGTGAACAAATCGGGCCCTGGTGCATTATCGCTTCCCCTGCCAAAATTCAACCAGACCGACCTTAGGCACGACGATGTGTTTGTGCTGACCGACCAGCTGACGGGCCGCCCTTTGCTGGATCGGCCGTACCGGATTCAGCTGGCGAGTGGCAAGATTGTCGAGGGTGTAACGAACGCAAAGGGCGAAACATCGATCACACAGGACGATATCGCCCAAGGGATCAAACTGCTTCCGAAAACGGGCAAGGGTGCTTGAGATGAATGACGAAATCCAGACGACGAATACCGGTGACGTCCTGGCCGACGCGGGGGCGCCGCGCTATCAGCACGATTATCCGACGCGCGTGCTGCCGATGCAGACGGACGTCCACGGCAAGCCTTACTTTGATTCATATCTGACGCCAACAAGCTACCCGGTCCGGTCCGAGGCGCCGCTTCCTCCGCACCTGCCAGGCGTGATCATCTTCGTCCATGGCGTCAATTCGGAAGGCGAATGGTACGACGCAGCGGAGGCCGCCCTATGCAGGGGTTTGAACGAACGGTTAAATCGGACCGATCTGAAGGAGAACAGGTATATAGACAAGGATCCGATAACGCAGAAGAAAAAGCCGCGTGAGGTCGATCCTGATTGGAAGGGCCGGTCCCCGGTGATACGGTTCTATTGGGGCTACCGGGCGCCGGGGGGGCAGGAAAAGAATTGGCAGATCGCACTGAAGAACGAGCGCGGAACGGACTTCTGGAACCAGAAGGACTCCGAACAGCCCGGGCCATGGTACTGGGGCGGCGGCCCGTTTGCGAACGGTACGAACAACCTGCAACAGCTATGGAGCAAGGAAGGCACAAAGCGGCATGTGGCCGGCTTTTTTGACGTTCAGCTCTTCAATCCGGAATGGGACCGGGAGCTTCACGACTGCCCCCCGCGAGACTATTGCGCGCATGCGGCGGAACGGCTGGCGTCACTGGTCGATGATATCCGCAGGGAACATCCGGGCGATACCGTGACTATCATGTCGCATAGTCAGGGAACCATGATTGCCCTTGCCGCCACTGCGTTGTGCGAGAAGCGCGCACCTGACGCCGTCGTGGTCATGAATTCGCCCTTTGCGTTCGACGACAAGATCACCGACTACCTCATGTGTGGCAATACGCGTCCGACCGAGGGTGCCCGCGCGCGCACATTCAAGGCGATCGCCCAGCGGATCGGTGAGAACAGGAAAGTCCTCGGTCCAGACGACCTGAAGCATCTGCAGGTCGGAGCCACCGCCGACATGGATTTCTGGAGGCCAGACGTTGCCCTTTCGAATGGCGTATCGGAACGGGATAACCACGGTCGACTGTACGTATATTTCTGTCCGCACGATCGCGTGATGGGATCGAAGCCTCTGCAGAGTATCGGCTGGCAAGGTATCGACGACAAGCTGCTCGCAGAGCTTCGCGATACGGTCAAGCAACGGATGCTCGCTCGGGGGACCGCGTGTGGGGACGAGCCCGGAGTCAAGAATTTCGGCAAGTTGCCGCCGATACCCGACCCGATGAAAAAACCGGAACGGCCTGTTGAGCCACATATCGAACCGCCCAGGACGCCCAATGATTTCTGGAATGGCAACAAGACAGCGTTAGGTGCACCGCTGTGGGTGGTTCCCAACGAGAACCAGACCGTCACCGTTAATGCTGAGCGCGTTCCGAATCCGATTACGGCGGAGGAAATGTCGCAGCCTGTCCAATACCTCGGGGACGGCACCCCCGTTTATTTTGATCGAGCGCCGCAAACCATGCCTCCTTGGGGTGAAATCGACCCGAAAAATGGCGAATATATCGAAGGTGACTTTCCATATTTTGCATCCATCTACCAGCGGCAGTGGTACGAGGAGCGCGCGGACGTTTATGCGCCTACAGGGAAGATCCGTACCCTCGAATCGGATTCGGAACTTCAGGATCGCATTGCTTCGTACCGACCGATGCCAACCAATCACAGCACGTTGCCGCAGCATCAGGAGTTCATGCGGCGTGTGGCGGCATACGACCTGCCGGTCGGATTCTGCGACAGCTACCAATCGCCAGAATTCTGGGGCAAATTGATCCACAAGGCTGACTGGACACACTACGGAGAGGACCCCTATTTCATGTCGGGCGAACTTGCCGTGCCGAAGCAGCCGGCCCGAATCATCGATAGCGAAACCGTTGCGGAGGAGGCCAGCAAGGCTGACGCTGAGCAGCGCAGATGGAGAGGCGCATGAACATCCTTTCTGTTTGCCGGGTTCTGGTCACGGCCCTGATCGCGGGCATTGCGCTCCCAGGCTGCACGACGGATCTGTCAGCCCCGTCCTACCAGAAGGCGGCGGAAGAACCCCATTACGATGGACCGCCGAAAGTCATCTACCGGATCGACGATCACCGTTTCGTCTCGCTGGAAAACTACGACCGATGCTATGGGGACACCTACTACAACAACACGAGACTGGGGATTCGCCATAAATTGGCTCGCGGAGGGGGGATTGTGACGTATCTCGGCCGCCTGATCATTGACGACCCTACCGAGATGAATGTTGTTATTCCGTCGGCACCAGGAGGCGGATGCAGTTCGCGTGGCTGTAACGCCTCGCTGGTGTACTCCACCGATGGGGGAAATACGTTCCATGGCATGTATTACATCGAAGGGAGCCAGGCAGCAAGCAAGGACTCGGAGAGATACACCATTGCCGTGACAAAGGATAAGTTTTATGTGGCGGAAAGGTCGTACAACTCGTTTAACAGGGATCTGTATGTGAAAGAGTATCCGCTCGTCCGCGGGATTGATTTTGATCAGCCGTACCCGCCAGGTGTTCACGGCCGCAACTTTGCTGCTCCTGATACGCCGACCTTTCCGGTAGGGATCAGGACACCGTCCGGTCAGGACCGCTTCATCTGCGACATGTCGGTCTCCGATGGCACGTCAAAAAAATAGCAGGAACACGGACGTGCACCAACCTTTTGATCAAGGATAGCCTCATGAAAAAGCCCGCCTGTCTTGGCGATCCGACCACGCATGGTGGAAGGATCGTCACCGCATCCTCTACCTTTTCGCTCGATGACCGCAAGGCCGCCCTGCTGGGTGACCTCGTTTCATGTCCGCTGCACGGGGACAATGAACTCACGGAGGCGGGCGAAGGCATGACGGACGAAGGAAAGCCAATGATCATGTCCGGCTGTCACTCACGATGCGGATCGATGGTGTTGCCTGGCGAATCGGGCGTCTCGATCGAATGAGCATGCGCTGGCTGATACCTGATGTCACCGAACAAGCCGAACCGCACGCGCCTCCGATCTGGCAATACGGTGTCTTGTACCTGTTGATCCAGCTGGTCGGTGCTGGACTGGTCGTGCTTGCGTGGCCGAAGGGGCAGGCGACGATGACGCCCGCCTTCTGGATTGCCATCATCGTGCTGCCCGCGTTGCTCTGGGGCGCTGCCAGCGGAGCGGTTTACTGGCGTTACGAGGAAGTCCGGAACCAGTGCGCCTGGTGGAATCTGCTCGGAAGGGTTCGAAGCTTTAAATGGCGCAGTTGGGCACATGCGCGGGTCGCCATCGTCAGCAGCGTCGTGTTGACGCCTGAGGAAGGGCTTGCTGAAAGCATATTGGGTCTTGAAGGGGCTGCGCCCACCAATCCAGACAAAACGCTGTCACTGGATCAGTTCGGCACATCGCATGGACGCAACAGGCTGGAGGAAGTCTTTGCCAGTTTGTTGGCACCGCTCAGGAACGATATCGACAAACTCGCCCCATCGAACGACGTCGAGGTTGTGTTACACGTCGGTAGGGAAGACTGCTCACGAGATCTGGTGCGCGTATGGAAGCGTCTGGAATTCCGTGGAGAGCCGGCGGTGAAGTGGCTGGCGGCCGATGTTGAATGGCCATTGGCCGAGCGGTGGTTCTCTGAGCCGGTGCCCTCCTGCCGTATTGTGCTCGCGTGTCAGCTACACCGCGAAGGAGAGAGCGAATTTTCGGAAGTGGCTGTCGGCCTCGTGCTGGGGAACCCGTCAGCATTGGGGGCGCGGCGCTCGGGCATCAAGCCCCAGGCGGTCATATTCAGGCCGATCGTCGCCGAGCCGGATGACATTGCACAATCCCTGTCGACGCTACTGCGGGCCGAACAGGCGCCCGTGAACAAGATCCGGCATGTCTGGATGAGTGATCTCGAAAAGATCACAGGCCGACGCACCGACGCAGCGGTGCGGGAGGCAAAGCTCGACGTCTCCAGTCACGACGTCGACCGTGCGATCGGCAAGCCTGGTCCCGCCAATCCGTGGCTATTGCAAGCCGTCGCGGCAGAGGCGGTTCAGTATGGGGAGGGTGCACAACTGGTCGCCACCGGCTTCAGGAGTGCCGCGACGCTAAACATCGTCGCATCCGGAACTGAGGCGCCCGATGCGCCGCCCCATGGAACGAGCGACGTGGTGTCGATTGGCTGGCTCATCGCGATGACCTCGCTTTTCGTCTTCATCTTTGTGAGCGCGAGGGTCTTCATGCCGTCTGACAGGGACGGGCCGCTCATTACGATGCTGCTTGCACTTTGTCCTCTTTTTGTCGCATTGCAGGTTGCGATCACGCTCTATATGCGCCGCTCCACCGCACGCAGGTTCTGGCAGCAGTTCTCCTGAATGACCTCGCGTCGCAAACCACTTCCCGAACGCTGCTTTGAGCGATAGAACATGGTAAAGCCAGTTGTCCATAACCCCCAGGCACCGCATACGCGCGGCGCGAGCCTGATCGTATTTGCCCTCGCGCTGCTCATGGTCCTTGGCTTGCTGACGTGGCTCGCTGCACGGCAGTACGAGTGGTCCAATGCACGGCTGCTGGGCATCGAACTCGCGGTCGTCATTGCCGTGTTCGCGTTGATCGGCGGATTTGTGCTTTCGGGACGAGGTACACGCGATGCGCTGCAGGGTACCGGGCGTTCGGGGCAAAGCGCGCTGGGTACTGGAGCTGCTTCCGCGGGTGCCGTGACGCTGAAGGATCTTGCCCGCATACTTTACCTGCGGCACGGTCTGTTCTGGCGCTACCGGGAATCGTGGCTGCTGCTTGTCGGCAATGCACACGCCGTTGCCGCGCATATGCCGGATCTCGCGACGCAGGCCTGGCATGCGAGGGGCGAGACGGTTCTGCTCCACTGTCCCGTCGACCAGAACGGCCTGCCGGACCGGACATGGCTGAGATGCCTCGCGCGTCTGCGCTGGCGCAGACCCCTCGATGCGATCGTATGGCTGACCGATCCGTTCGAGGACGAACTGTCGGCGCAGCGTTCGGCGGCCGCAGCGAAAGCGACGCTCACGCAGATCTCGCTCGGTTTGCGCTGGTCCGCACCGCTGCATGTGGTCACGGCTACGGGCCTTGCCGCCGTCGACAGGGATGGCGAGGAGACGATTGGCTGTACGCTGCCCCGCCGCTACGATGACCGCGCGGTGAGCAGTGCATTGCAATCCCTTGGCCAGCGCCTCGCGGTCATCGGAACAAGCGTTGTCGCCCAGGACGGCCGAAGGCGCTATCTGGCAGAACTCTCGCAACGACTGGAAAACTGGAGCGTACCGCTCACCCGGTTTGGCGCCGTTCTCGCGCAATCGCGTCACATGCCAGTCGAGCCGCGCGGGACATGGTTCCTGCCGGCCAAGCGTCAAACGCCGTCAACGCCGAACGACGAACTCGTTGTGCCGGCCATCTGGCAGCGGATCGGATCATTGGGGCGCCACGCGGGCGGCCGCCGGGTTGGCTGGCATCCGTCTACCGTAGGTGCTGCGATCGTCGGCACCCTGGCTTGCCTCTGGATCGCCGGAATGTTTATCTCCGGTGCAGCCAACACGCGTGAACTGCTTTTTGCAAACCAGCTGACACAACATCTCTCATCGACCCGAGACGGCCGCACAGGTCTGCACGCGCTGCTCGATCTCCAGCACAACATCGAGCGTTTCGAGTATCGCGCGTCGGCAGGCACGCCGTGGTATTCGCGCTTCGGCCTGAACCGCGACAGATCAATTCTCGTCGGACTGTGGCAGGCCTATACGCCCGCGAGTCGTCGTCTGCTCGTCTCACCGGTGCAGCAGGGGCTCGAATCGTCGCTGACAACCGTGGCTGCGATGCGTACGGACGTCTCCGACGCGGCAACGACCCAGCAGGCGCTCGCCGGGCACAAGACACTACGCACATACCTGATGCTGGCTGAACCGAAGCGTGCCGACGCGAAGGTGATGGAGCCTGAACTCACGCGAAACTGGTTCACGAATGCCGACCTGACAACGGGCGAGCGCCAGGATCTGGCTCACCAGTTCTTCCCGTTCTTCGCGCAGCATCTTCCAGCCCATCCCGACTGGGCGATCCAGCCCCGAGCCGACCTGGTCAACGGTACGCGGCAGACACTGCTTGCGATCACGGGCGTCAAGAATTCAACGGATACGCTCTACCATTTGATCCTTGACGCGGCGGCAGGAAAATACGGCGACCAGACTCTCGCGACGATGCTGGCCGGTACCGACGCAAGAGGACTTTTCCACACGTCGGTGACGGTGCCCGGCATCTATACGCGGCAGGCGTTTGACGGGCAGATTGCACAGGCGATCGATGATGCCGCGGCGCGGCAGGACGTTTCGACAGACTGGACGCTTGGCGTAACGTCGTCCGTGCAGCCACGCCTGGAGTCGGCCGAGGTGCTGCGCAAGCAACTCCGGCAGATGTACTTCGACGACTACGCGCAGCACTGGCAGAGCTTCGCGAACTCGATCCAATGGGAACCGGCACCCACGCTTCCGGCAGTCGCCGAGCAGTTGCGCCTCTTTGCGGACGCGCGGCAATCGCCGCTGATCGCGCTGATGAAAACACTCGACTACCAGGGGCGCGCGGGCGAGAACGTGGCGTCGCTGTCTGATACGCTCGTCGCCAAGGCGCAGAACCTCATCGGCAAGCATGAGTATGCCGGGCAGGCGGAAGGCGAAGTCAAGGCGCTGGTGCCGGCCGCACCGCTCGACGCAGCCTTCGGTCCGGTCTTGCGCCTCGTGAGCCCCGTCCAGGCGCAAGGTGGCGCCGCTTCCAGCGTGAGCATGTCGCGCTATCTCGACGCCGTGACGACGTTACGCCTGAAACTCGAAGCGATGACGAACAGCGGCAGCATGGACGATCAGGCGAAGCAGGTCGCCCAGTCACTGTTCCAGGGCAAGAACTCCGACCTTTCCGATACCCGTAACTATGCTGGCCTGATTGCGGCGAGCCTCGGCGAGCAATGGTCGGGCCTCGGAGAATCGCTTTTCCTGCGCCCGGTCGATCAGGCCATGCAGGCGGTGCTCAAACCCGCGCAGGTGAGTCTGAACGACGCGTGGCGGCAAAGCGTCGTGGAACCGTGGGCGAGGTCCTTCCAGGGACGCTACCCGTTTGCGTCCAGCGGCGATGATGCGTCGTTTCCCGAACTGGTGCGCTTCATCCGCGACCAGACGGGGCTCATTCCCGCATTCATCAACCAGCAACTGGCCGGTGCCCTTGAACTGCACGGCGACCAGTGGGTTCCGAGCAGTGCGGGTGGGCAGGGAATACGGTTCGATCCAACCTTCCTGCACAACCTTAACGTGCTGCAGGGTATCGCGTCGCACCTGCTTGCATCGGGTGCCGCGCAGTATCGTTTCGACCTGATGCCGCAACCGACGGGCGATGTGACCGAGACGCTGCTGACGATCGACGGGCAGAAGCTCAAATATTTCAATCAGGCCGATCGCTGGCAGCCGTTTGTGTGGCCGGGCAACGATCTGCTCGTCACCGGTACCCGCCTGGAGTGGCAGACCGTTCAGTCGGGGCTGAACAAGAGCTTCGAACGCGATGGTCGCTGGGCATTTATCCGCATGCTGGAATCGGCCCATGTCGAGCCGTTGTCGAACGTGCGCTTCAGGCTCACCTGGTCGGCGAAGCCTGGCTCTTCGGGCGTGACGCCTCCGTCAGCTGGTACCGCCGCGGTGCCGGTACCAGCGAGTGATCCGGACAGCCTGTTGCCGGGCACGCCGCTGGCACCGCTCCCGAAAGCCCTTAGCCATCCGATCACCTACGTGATGCGAACTGACGCAGGCAAAGGGCCTCTCGAGCTGCTCGCGCTGCGCGGCTTCACGATGCCGCCGCGTATCTTCTCGCCAACGCCAGGTCCGGCGGCCATGAAAAGCGCCGGCCCTCCGCCACTGCCTGCCTCAGCCGTTGCAGCGGCGCGGCACGCGGCTATCCCGCTGCCGCACGGTACCGTTTCTGACGTTGAGTGATCATGTTCGCGAATTTCCTCAAGCAGCTTTTTGGCGCACGCAATCCCGATGAACTTGCGCGTGCACGCATCGATACGTGGTCCGACTGGCTACAGCCGCTACCCTCGACCGACGGTAGCGGAGTGGGGCGCGACCCTGGCTACGATGATGCGTTCATGGTGGTCAAGGAAGAGATCGGCAAGCTTTCCGATGTCGACAACGCCCTGATCGCGAGTTCGTGCGAGCAGCTCATCAAGGAGGTCGGCAAGGATCTGCGCCTCGCCGGGTACTACGTGTTCGCCCGGGTGCGGCAGGACGGCGCGACGGGCTTCGCCGATGGACTGGAACTGGCCGCGGCGCTCGTCGACCGCTTCGGCCCGGCATTGCTGCCCTCGCGTGCTGAAACGAAGCGCAACGCGCTCGAATGGATTGCGACCGCGCGCGTGCTCGATCAGCTCGACCGGCACGATGCCTTTGCGCCCGCCGACCTCGAACGCGCGATGGCGGCCCTGAATCTCCTCATCGGGAGCACGGGCGAGTGGCCCGAGGCGGCCCGACCGAACCTCCAGCCGCTGGTCTCACGCTTCGGAGGCAAGGAAGAGCCAGCGCGGACAGACAACGACGCATCGGTTGTGCGCCCGGGCGTATCCGCGCTGTCGTCAGGTGGAACGGCGATCGCCTCGATCGAATCAGCGCGCGATGCGCTTGAGCAGGCGCGCATGGTCGCCCAGTTCCTGCGCAATCAGGAGAACGGCTATCTGCCATCGGTTCGCCTGATCCGCTGCGTGCGCTGGGACACGCTTCACGACGTGCCGCCGGCCGATGGTCAGGGGCGCACGCGACTGGCGCCGCCGCGTCCCGAACTTCGCCAGCAACTCAAGCGCCTCGTACTGCAGAAGCAGTGGCACGAGCTGCTGGAGCGCGTCGAAGGTGCCTACATGGAGGGCGTCAATCACCTGTGGCTCGACCTGCAGTATTTCCAGCACGTCGCGCTCGACCATGCCGGTGCACCGTACACGGAATGGCGCGACATCCTGCGGGCAGACTTTGCATTGTTCCTGGAACGTCTGCACGGGATCGAACGTCTCGCCTTCAGCGACGGTACCGCATTCGCCGACGATGCCACTCTGGAATGGATCGCCAGTCACGCGGTCGTTCGCAATCTCGACGAGGGCGAGGCACTCGCCGCGCTGCCCGTCTCGACCGACGATGGGGATGGCGCTGCGGCTAACTGGCAGGAAATGGAGCAACAGGCGCGCGAGCTCGTGCAGGCTCAGGGAATCGAGGCGGCCTTTGCCTGGATCGACGGTCTGCCCGGTATCCGCTCAGACCGTCAACGCTACCTGCAGCGCTGGGTCATGGCACGCGTCGCGGATCACGCCGGACGTCCGGACGTCACCCTTCGCCTACTGGCCGAACTGGACGCAGGTGGCCAGCAGTTCCAGCTCGCCGGGTGGGAGCCATCGCTGACGTTCGAGGTCAAGCATCACCTGCTCAAGACGCTGAAGGCATCCATGAACCGCAAGGATGCCGACAAACTGTCCGTTACCCGGCAGATCGAAAAACTCGGTCACGAAATGACCGTGCTCGATCCAGCCCGGGCCATCGCCGCTTTGTAAAAAGATACCCTGAGGAATATTGCATGGACGACGATTCCACGCTGCGCTATTACGAATCCGAGATGCGCTACCTGATCGCGGCTGGCCGGGAGTTCGCGGAAGCCCATCCGGATCGCGCACGCATGCTCAATCTCGATCGCGTGGGCGACCGGGACCCGTATGTGGAACGGCTTTTAGAGGCCTTCGCATTCCTCATCGGGCGTTTGCGCAAGAAGCTCGACGACGAGTTGCCGGAAATCACCGAGTCGCTGGTGAGCCTGCTGTGGCCACACTATCTGCGCACGCTGCCGTCGCTCTCCGTGCTCGAATTCGAACCGGACTTCGGCACGCTGCAGAAGCTCGAATCGGTTCCCGCTGGCATCGAGGTGAACTCCGACCCGATCGGCGCCGAAGGCACGCGCTGTACCTACCGGACCACCCAGCCAGTGGACCTGCTGCCGTTGCGGCTGAAAGCGGCGGGGGCTGCGGCGCGGGCTGACGGGCGCTCGACCATCCGCCTGTCATTCCATATCGAAGCGCAGTCGCGGCAGAACACGCTCAGTGCGCCCTACCTGCGGCTCTATCTGAAGGCCGACCGGCCGGTCGCGATGGCCCTGCACCTTGCGCTTACGCGCCATGTCGACGATGTCCTGCTGCGTATTCCCGGTGCGCATGACGGCGAACCCCGATCGCTTCGCGACGCGTATTTTGCGCCCGCTGGTTTCGGCACGGATGAACGGCTGTGGCCCAAGCCGGACAACGCGTTTGGTGGTTATCAGCTGCTGCTTGAATATTTCAGCTTCCCCGAGAAATTCCTCTTCGTGGATCTGTTCGGCATCGACCTCGCCGCGCTGGCACCGAGCGTCACCGAATTCGAGGTCGAAGTCGTGCTGAACCGGACGTATCCAGCGGATCTGCGATTCTCCGAAAAGAACATCCGCCTGTTCTGCACGCCGATCATCAATCTGTTCCGGCTCGATGCGGAGCCTGTGCGCGTCAATCACCACGAAACCGAATACGCGGTACGGCCGCGCCAGCGTCACGGTGGCAACGTCGAAACGTATTCGGTCGACGCCGTGGATGCGCACGACCACGGCTCAGGGGCGCGTGTCGAGTACGTGCCCTTCTCCAGCTTCAAGCATCGCGGCGGCATGCTGCGGCACGACGCGCCGGAGCGCTACTATCACGCGCGCGTGCAGCAGGGGGCGAAGGGCCTTTACGAAACGTGGGTGGTGCTCGGTGGCCACGCGTGGGAGAACGCGGAAGATCTGCCGCGCGAGACATTGTCGCTGCGCGTCACCGGCACGAACGGGATGCTGCCGCGCAAGGGTCTGCGCGAGGCCGGCATCAACGAACTGATGAGCGGCGTGTCGAACGTGGCGCGCGTGCGCAATCTCGTGTCGCCGACCCTGCCGTTGCACCCTCCGACGGGCGACCGCTTCCAGTGGCGGGTGCTGTCGCATCTGGCGCCGAACTACCTGTCACTGATCGATGCCGAAGTGCTGCGCGGCACGCTTGCGCTCTACGACTGGACCGACGGCGAGATGAATCGCCGGCGTCTTGACGGTATCCAGAAGGTCACCCGCAAGGGCCTGCGCAAGGTAATGGGCGGGGCGGTCGAACGCGGCCTGCAGATCGAGGTCACACTCGACAGCCGGGCGTTTGCGGGCGAAGGCGACCTGATGCTGTTCGGCGAGCTGCTGCACCGCTTCTTCGAACTGTATGCCGACGTGAATCTTTTCACGCAACTGGTGATCGTCAGCCTGCCGACCCAGGAGCGTATCGAATGGCCGGCGAGCAAGTCGGACCGGTCACCGATATGAGCGAAGCGGACGACGTGCGCTACGACATGGGTGGCATGGGCTTGCGAAGGCCAAAGCTCGCGCCGTTCGTGCGTGCGGTGCTGGCCAGCGCACCGCGCATGAACATCTTCCAGCTCTGCCGCCTGCTCGAGCTGCATACACCGGAGCTCCCGGGTTTTGGCTCACGGGACGCGGTGGCGCACGAACCGGTGCGCTTCCGGCCGAAGGCGCTCGTGGGCTTTCCAGGCTCAGAAGTGGCGGGAGTGGAGTTCGATGAAGAGCGGCCAGAGGCGCCGCCCTCGGTGCGCACGACCTTCCTCGGGCTGTACGGTGTGGACGCGGCGATGCCGTCGCACCTGATCGATGACATCGTGCTGCGGCGCGAAGGACACGAGAAGGCAATGGCCTTTCTCGACATCTTCAACCATCGCATTGTCACGCTGCTTTACCGCGCCTGGCTCAAATACCACTATCCGGTCAGCTTCCGTGCGGGTGGGACCGATGAGATCTCGAACTATCTGCTGTGCCTGGCAGGTCTCGGAATTGGTAACGCGGCGCACAAGTCGGGCCTCGCCCCTTCAAGACTGCTGGCGCTGCTGGGGCTGTTCACGCAACGCTCCCGCCCACCCGAAGGGCTCGCGGGCGTGGTGCGGCATCTGCTCGACGGTGCACAGGTTGCGGTGCGCGAGTTCTATCCAGTGTGGGCGCCTGTCGGGACACCCCAGGGGCTGACGGCCCGCCCGCCGCGGCGATCGGCGGGCGGTACGGCACTGAGCGGCCTGGGCGACGGGCACGTGCTCGGTTCCCGCCTGCTCGACAATTCACAGGCGGTGCTCGTCACCATCGAGCCGCTCGATGCCGCGCAGACCCACGCGTTGCTGCCGGGCGAACCGCTGCATGACGATCTGATGCGTCTTGTGGCCGTGTATCTGGGCCAGAAGTCCGACGCAATCCTCCGCATGAAGATCCCGGCATCGAATGCGCCGAAGCTCGCGTTGACGGCCGGTGCGGCGCCCGCCGGTGTGCACCGGCCACGGCTTGCGTGGACCGCGTTGATTTCGCCAGCAGCCGACCAGATGGTGACGATTCACCTTGGCCGGTACGACTCCCTCGAATGCGAAAATTAAGGAGATCCGATGCGGATAATCCCAATCATGACTGTCGTGTGCGCAAGCGCGCTGGTGTCGGCGTGCGGTGCGTGGCAGTCGGTGTCGGACGGTACCGCGGGTGCGTATAACGCCGTGTTCCACAAGACGGTCAAGACGCTAAACGTGGACCTGAGCGCCCGCGCTTCGCTGAATAGCGGAACAGGCGAGCAGCCTCTATCAGTCGCCATTCGCATGTACCAGTTGAAGGACCGCAAGGCGTTCGATGCCGCTTCCTACGATGACCTGCTGCAGAACGACCGCACGGTGCTTGCACAGGACCTGCAGGATACAGCGAGCGCAATTGTCACGCCGGGAGGAGCGATCAACCTGTCGCAGCCGATGCGCGCCGACACGCAGTATGTCGCGATCGTCGCATTCTTCCGCGATGCCGCAGGCGGCAGTAACTGGCGTCGCGTGTTCCAGAAGAAGTCGCTCTCGGCGGATGACCCGCTGAAGCTGCAACTGGTCGACGACGAACTCGTTGTGGCTGGCGACGTACCGAAAGTGCGGCCCGCGCCATGATTGCGGCGAACCTCTTCGTGACGCCGAGGAACTGGCCAGCCGCGCAGGGACTGGTGACGGCTTCGGCGCAGTCCGTTTCGCTGGCCACGCCTGCGGAATGTGTGCGTCGCGTGGGGCAGCATTTCCCGGACATCTGGCCGAGGCTCGATCGGCTGCGCGTGAAGTATGCCGACGGAGCACACGGATTCCCGGATCACTGGTACCTGCCGTTTAACGGTATCGTGCCGGTGCTTGATGATCTGCTCGAAGAGATGGTACAGGCCGGCGCGCGGGTCGGGAACGTGCCTGGCGTCACCGTCAACATGCTGGCCACTCTTGCGGGCTGGCGTGTCACTCAGGGCGTCTACCGGTTCGATCCGACGCTGTATAACGCATTGATTGCGACGCCCATCGAAGGGAAGCTTCCAACGGAATTGCTCTCGCGCCTGCCGGAATGGACCGTCTACATCGAGACGCCGGGGATGCGATGGGCGGGTGAAACGCTGCACGGAGTCTTCGCGCAGGTTGGGGACCTTCACGACGGGGCGGAGATACTGACGTTGGTCGCACATACCGCAGGCCCCAACCATACCGTGTCCGGCGTCTCGATACGGCTCGACGAAGAGACGATTGAAGCCTCGCTTGAGGCAGTGTATTTCCGTCACGCGGCGAAAGGCCTGGCGCTGGATGCGGATGAGTTCTCCACACTTCATGTCGTACCGCAGCTTATTTCACTGCTGCTTTACCTGTGCAGCGAGGCGGCCGAAATTGGCGATGGCGCACATCGCCCGGTCCGACCCGTACCGCGAAAAACGAAGAAGGGCACACGCATGTTCCCGGCCGAACGACCAGCGGCATGGGGCGTTGGCATGCGTCTGGGGGCCGCTCTGCGAAGAACCTGGAACGACGAGGACCGGGCCGGCAAGGTACCAGGATCAATAAACGCTAGTCCGCGTCCTCACGTGAGACGTGCTCATTGGCATAAATTTTTACGTGGATCTCGACAGAACCCGAAGCCGGTGTTGCGATGGCTACCGCCGATGCCGATCAACGTCGATGCAAGCGACGATCTCGTGCCAACTGTCCGGCCAGTTGTCGCGGCCGTGTCGGCGCCACGGTCCAGCTCTCCAAAGACCGACCAATGAACAACAAACCTGATTCTCTTCGAAGCACGGGTGCCGGCCTGCTAGCCAATTGCCCGGGCGAATCCCCGGTCCACCTCCCCGGAGGTGTGCGAACGGATTTCCCGGACAGCAACCATCTGGCCGAAGGGCCGGACGGCGACAGGGTTCTGGTTTCTGAGTCGGGCAGTTCGCTAATGAACTTACATCCCGGGCATCGCATAACAGCCGCCGTCATGAGCATGTCGCCGCCTTATGTGCTCCTTTTTGCCGCGTGGATCAGCGCGTTTGTCTTCGGCGTATACATCATCGTGTTTTACGGCGGAGCGCTGTTCACGGGCGGCATGCAGGACTGGAATCAGGTGCTGCCGCAGCTCTATGAAGAGGCATCGAGACCAGCGACGTTCGCGATCGGCGCGCATTTCTTCGCTGGCGCGGTCGTGCTGCTGCTTGGCCCGCTTCAGCTCATTCCGGGTCTGCGCGCGAGAACGCCGGCGCTCCATCGCACAACAGGACAGATCTACGTATTCGCGGCGCTTGGCGCCGGACTTGGCGGCCTGGCGTATCTGGTGCTCAGGGGCGCAGTCGGCGGCTTCGCGATGGATGCTGGCTTTGGTGGCTACGGCACACTGGTCATGCTGGCGGCGGTCAACACCGTGCGCCACGCCCGCGCGCGTCGCTTTGCGTTACATCGCGCATGGGCGATACGTCTGTTCGCGCTCGGCATCGGCTCGTGGCTATACCGGATCGACTACGGCATCTGGCTGAAGCTCGTGGGCGGGATTGGGCACACGCATACTTTCGACGGCCCTTTTGACCACGTCATGAATTTCGCCTTCTACGTGCCCAACCTGATCATTGCCGAGTGGATCATCCGGGCGCCACGCAGCAGAATGACTGTGCAGACACCGAACCGCATTTTCCGCGCGATGCTGATCGTCGCAATCTGCATGGTTCTGGTATCGACGGTCCTGTTTACGCATTCGTACTGGGGGCCTCACATTGTCGCGCGATTTGTTGCACCGCGCGGCGTCTGACGTTGAGCGTGGGCCATGATTCGTCAAATTGTCGCCAGTCAAAAACCACCGGCAAAGCAGGTGGCTTGAAATTGTGAGCGTCTCAAACGCACCCATAAAACCGTGAGCCGCCCATGGGCGGCTTCATGATCAGTTTCATCTGGTCGATCGCTGTCTGAGTGCCGGGCGAGCAGTCCGGCGCGACGGCGGGGAAGGGCGTGCAAACGAACACACAAGCATCAACAGCAGGAGAAGGCGGACATGCAGGAACAGGAATACAGTGCGGGAATCGGAGATCTGAAGAACCTCGCTGGGCAACGCTCGCGCGAGGGCAACGCGCAGAGGCCGGATCGGGTTGGGTCTCGCTGGACACCGGCGCGGGCCATCGCGAGCCTGCTCGGCGCGCTGCTGTTCGCGTGGGGATTTCTTCACCTGATCCTGGTGCTCGTGTTCCCCCGGGCTTCGCCAGTTCATTGATGCGCGACATGGGCGCAAGCCGGATTCTGTCGCACCGTTCGACGGAGAAATGAAAAATGATACGCTATCCTTACTAAATTTCATCATGCTGACGAAAACCCGTTTTACCATTGTCGTGCTTGCGAGCGCCGTGAGTTTTGTCGGGCTGCCCGGCTGAGCCGGACCGGCAAGCCAGCCCATGCCATCTGATGCGCGGATAGAAACAGGTCACATCACGGGCAAAAGACTTCTCGCCCAGGTTGATCAGTCATCGTCCTCCCCGGTCAGCGCCGGCGTGGGCGGTGGCGCCATCAGCGGTGGTGGCGGATTCGGCGGCGCCGGACTGGGGATCGATCTGACGAACCTGTTCAGCCATCCAGCGAAGACACAAAACGTCTACGAATACGAGCTCACCACCGCCGCTCATCAGGTCCTGAAGATCAACAGCAGTGTCGAACTGAAGGAAAGCGACGTCGTGTCGGAGCAGCCGGGCATGTCACGAATCGAGGCATCATTTGCGTGCTGACAGACCGATCGCCTGGCGTGAAAGGCTCGCGAACGTCGCCTGCGCGCATGGCGGGTCGCGCTGCAAGGCGGCACTGGAGGCGCCCGGACGGGTTCGTGCTGAATCCTGCTATCGCGAACCTGACCCGTACGCGCTGTTCGATCCCGACTCCGGCCAGTGGCATTTCATCGCCCGTCAGACATCCTGATTGATGCTCCGAACCATGACAACTTCAACGAAGAGGCGGGGCGGGTCGCCGCCACTGACGATTGAGCAGATGCAGGCCACTGCGATCGCGCGCGGAGGCCGATGCCTGTCGACGCAGTACGTGAATTCGACAGCAAAACTGGAGTGGGAGTGTGCCGAGGGACATCGCTGGTTCGCGTATCCCAGTAATGTCAAACGCGGCACCTGGTGCGCAGCCTGCGTGAAGGAAAGGACGTACCGGACCCTGGCCGACGTGCAGCAGGCCGCCCAGGCGCGCGGTGGCCGCTGCCTGTCGGAAAAATATGAGAACAACTACACCCACCTGCTGTTCGAATGCGGCACCGGCCACCGCTGGCAGGCCCGAGCGCAGTTTATCCTGAAGGGGACATGGTGCCCGCACTGCGCGCGCGCCCAGCGGCGACGCACGCTTGAACAGATGCGTGAACGGGCCGCCCGCCGTGGCGGACAGTGCCTGTCGGAGACCTACGTTTCCCCACCGCAGCAGTTGCTGTGGCGCTGTGCTGCTGGTCATGAATGGAAGGCAACGGCCAACACCGTGTATGACCACTGGTGTCCCGAATGCAAGGTCAAACGCCGCCGTCTGGGGATCGGGAACATGCATGAGCTGGCCGCTACGCGCGGCGGCGCCTGTCTCTCGACTGACTATGTCAACACGAAGACGCCGCTCGAGTGGCAATGCGCGAAAGGACACCGGTGGCAGACGCCGCCCATGACAATCATCGCGGGAAGCTGGTGTCCCAGCTGCAGCCAGAAACGCTACACGCTGGCCGACATGCAGGCGCTGGCCCACTCGCGCGGCGGCAAATGCCTCTCAGATACCTATGTCTCAACGCTGCGTCATTTGCAGTGGCTATGCGGGCAAGGCCACGCGTGGTCGACAACGCCCGCGATCGTGCTCCAGGGCCACTGGTGCCCGGAATGCGCGATTCTGGCGCGGTGCGGAAGCGACAAGGCTCGCCGCAAATATCTGGCGGCGAAGTCGCGCCCGCTAACGAATGGATTGCCGACAGAAAGGAAAGCGGCAAGGTAACAGGACAGACATGACGAAAGCAGAAAAGAGACGCGCCTCGACGTCGGCGCAGGTGGTGGAATGCATGACGCCGGACACCGTGTATAGCCTGGCACAGATCGCGCGGCTCATCGGCACCGGTCCGCCCGAAGCGCAGCGGCTGCTGTCGGCGTGCGTGGCGAAAGGCAAGGTGAAAGAGTCGCGCGCCGGCAAGCGGGCTGCCTACAGCCTGCGCACGGAAGAGGACATCCGGATCGAACGTGAGCGCGCAGCGTTGAACACACTGCCGCGAGGCGTGCTGCAGGGCTACGACGTGACACATCGCCGCTTCCGGGAACTGTGCATGGCGACCCGCGGCCCGCTTCCGGGCGCGCCGGATCGCAACGTGGACGGCCCGCCCGATGAGTGAGCGAACCGATGGACCCAGAAGTCCGGACGCGATGAGCGGCAACCGACACTTTTCTGAAACAGTCAAAGCATGAACATGAATGAATTTCGCCGGCTGGCAGCAAAGATCGATCAGCACATGCAGCAGCTTTCTGCCCAGCAAGTCAACGACGCACAGGCCATCATCAACCGCATGATGGGATACGTGCCCGATCTGCACAGGATCTGGGTCGGAACATCCGACGATCAACTCATCGCACTGTCCAACGAATTCCCCGGTTTTTTCCGCTACGCCCTGATCATGGAAGAGGCGTTCGAAGCCGAACGCAACAAGGCATCGCGGCCCTACGACGGCATGGCCCGGTGTTCCGAACAGCAGAGGCAGCTGGGGGCTCAATTGCTGACAACGGCGGCAACACTTGAGCGCGGCTATCAGGCGTTTCGTGGAAGCGGCAACCTGCAAGTCTTCCAGTCTCAAGTCGACGAACTGGGCAGACTGCATCGTCAATGGCTTTCCGATCTGGAAAGCTTCAAAAGCTCTCTACGCTCGCAGGGCACCGAACCCAAGGTATTGGAGTACGTGAATGAAGCGTTCGGACGTATTGCCGAGCGCATCAGGAAACTTGCAGGTTGAAGTGGTGGCGGAAATTTCTGGGGATGCCGGCTTGGGACTCCGATAGGGCCGCGTAAAAATTCGTCGTCGTGCCGATCGTCAGGTTGATTCACACATCACCCCATCGGGTAAAATATGGGCACCCCGCCGCTCGCCGAAATGATTGCGCACAAGCGCCGTATCGAGTCGCACGTCGGCGACAAGCGATCAGCATCACGTCTACCGTGTATCACCGTGAGAACTCCATGAATCTCAATCCCGAATTCGACGAGCCATTGACCGACGAAGAGTTGGATTTCCTCGAACGCTTTCTTTCGAGCAATGCCGTTTGCGACGATACGATGGACGCCGTCATGTTGCATGGCTTTCTGACCGCCGTCATTTCTGGACCGAACGTGATCATGCCGGGCGCGATTTTTCCGTGGATCTGGGATGCAAGGCACGCAACACGTCAGCCCAGATTTCTGTCACCAGGTCGGGCACGCAAGGTCACCGGGCTGATCATTCAATACTGGAACGACGTCAACAACACCCTGAATCACTGTCCCGATCTGTTCACGCCTCCTCTGCACACAACCGAGTGGAAGGGTGAAGAGATTCTCATCTTCGACGAATGGTGCGAGGGCTATTGCAAGGGCATCGGCATCGACCGGGAAGCCTGGGAGCCGCTGATTGAACGGCACCCCAGTTGGTTCAATCTCATCCTTTTGTTCGGGACAGCCTCCGGATACGAAGATCTGGTGCAGCGGGATTACACGGTCGAGCAACGTCGATCGTTCGCAAACCTGCTCACGGCCTCCGCGCTCAATATCCATCAATACTGGTGCGAGGAGCGCCGGAAATTGATGGAACAAGGCGAGCGGCCAGACATGATCCCGGCAGTTTCAAGGCCGAAAGACGGGGCAAGCAAACAGACCGGGCGCAGGGATCTGGCCGCGCAAGACGAGAATGAGTTCGAAGACCTGTTCCTGGTCGATTCGCTCGGCCGTCCGACGGAAGAAGCGTTTCACCCACTTGCATTGTCCCCGCTGTCTACGACCATAACCCGCAGCGGCACCTCTGTCGATGTACACATCTATCGGTCCGATAATGATGGCCGCGATGGCTGGGTGCTGGAAATCGTCGACTCGTTCGGGACGTCCACGGTTTGGGACGATTTGTTCCCGACCGATGGCGCTGCGTTGACCGAAGCGTTCAATGCAATCGACGCGCATGGTATTGAATTGGTAACGGGAGAGATACCAGCGCACGCAACGAAGCACTGAGCGCTGTGAAAGGGTTTCCGGCTTGAAATCCCGTTTTCGATGCCATATGCACGTCACGTTTATTCGAGCACAACCATTCTGACCTGCCCGTGCTCGGGTAGTCGCGGCGGTACGCGCGCGATGCCCCATGCCGTGAGCAACGCGTCGAATAACGGACCAGAGGAGCTGTTGGGAGCAACTGGTAGCGGCCGACCGGTCAGCCGGTACTGGACTCGCTCGCTGAGTCTGGCACCGGGTCGCCGGATGCGTTCGATAAGAGCATGCCGTCCGTTAGAATTTCATGACCGGCGCCACGTAGCCGGTCGCAGGAGTGCGCCTAGGTGCTGCCAACACTATGACGGGCCGTTCACCGCCTCAAACCTGTTTCAAGGAGTGTCCGAGCCATGCAGAATGTATTTTCCGGAATCCCCGTGCTTCGATCAAATGTTTTGTGGGATGCGCTGGCAGGATTCTCGATGCGCCTTTGCGCCGCCCTGTTGATACTGGGTATCGGCTGGTGGATCTCACTGCGCGTTGCGCGCTGGCTGCGTCAGATCCTTACCCGTCAGGCGCGCGTAGATGCCACGCTGCGTCCGATCCTGTACGACACGAGCCTGTGGGGCATTCGCGTCGTTGCGATCGTCGGGGCGCTGTCGCAACTGGGCATCTAGACGGCCAGCATCGTGACGGTGCTCGGTGCTGCTGGCCTCGCGATCGGTCTCGCGCTGCAAGGCACGATGCAGAACATCGCGGCCGGCATCATGCTGTTGCTGCTGCGTCCGTTCAAGGTCGGCGACTATATCGACGGCGGGGCAGGTAACGTCGCAGGCACGGTCGAGGAGGTCAGCCTGTTTACGACGCGTCTCACAAAGCCCGACGGCATCTGCGAATACGTGCCGAACAGTGCGCTGTGGAGCAATTCAATCCGCAACTACAGTCGCAATCCGACCCGCAGGCTTGATCTGGAAGTAGAAATTTCGATGCGCGATGACGTGGATCGCGCGCTTACCGCACTACGCGCGCTCGCCAGCGCCGATCCACGGGCGCTCAGGGAGCCGGCGCCCCAGGTAATGGTCAACCGCTTCGACGACAGTACGGCCGTGCTGAATATCCGCGTCTGGTCGAATATCGACGTATTCTGGGACATGCGTTGGGATCTCGCGCGACAGGTGCGGCGAGCATTGACCGATGTGCAATGTTCACTGCCGCTGCGGGCTCGTGAATTGCACATTGTGCCGGATGCGAAGGGCAGTGACGGGCCGGTCGACGGTCGGCCCGTCACGCAATGACGCCTGTGCGGTGTAATCGTGCGAAATCTGGCGGTAGTCGCATGCAGAGCCACTTGCAGCAACGCTGGGCGGCTCCACGGCTTTTGCGCAACCGGAGAGTGTGCACATCGTTGATCGATAAGAAGTTTCAGGATCAAACCGCCACGAAAAGGACGACTACCCCTAACGGGCCCGTAATGCGTCGAGACGGGCAGCGCATTTTGCGCTCGAGCCACCGCGCTTGTAGGCCTGTAACGCCTTCCCGTTGTCTGGAATGACGTCGCCCGGAGCACTTCCATCCCAGCGTCCCTCCCAGTACAGGCCAAGGTTGTAGGCGGCCGGACGGTGCCCCAGTTCCAACGCCGTGGCGTACATTTCCTTGGCCATTTCGAGGTCGGGGTCCAGGCCGCGTCCGAGGCGCGCACTGTCGGCGAGGGCCGCGGCCGCCATACCCCGCAGCGGGTCGATGGCGGTATCGTCTTTGATGACATCGCCCAGCATCGAGTGGCCAAGCTCATAGTCAACCGGGCCACCGGTTTCTGTGAGCAAGGACAGCGCGAGTGCCACGCGCAGCGCAGGGTGCCGGTCAGGGCCAACCCGTTCAATCAGACGCCGGCCGAGGTAAGGCGCCCCCGACAGCGGGCTCGCGAGCAGGCCATTCGCAATGGCCGCTATAGATTCAAGGGAAAGAAATCCGGTCTTGTTTGCTGATACAACGTGCCGGAAGAACTTCTCCACGTCGAGCGACGGGTCGCCCCTGCGAAGTTGTGCCCATTCGTGTTCAATCTGGCTAAACCAGCTGGAATCTACAGGCATCAGATTTGGGCATCCTTTGGTGAGTGATGAGAACGATGATACCTCACCTTAGCTGTTACTTGGCTCGAGAGGATTCCTTATCTGATCTGCACACTCGCATCGCATAGGAGCACAGCACCATGGGATACCAGACAGTGGCGGGTGTGGCGCGTAGGCTCGACACCTTCGTGATCTACACACGTGACGGCTTCGTCGCCGAACAGAAATGAGCCGACTTTCGAGACGGCTGCTGATGGCCGCAGGCCGCCCGACCTATCAGCACGTCATACTGGCATGCGTGCTGGCGGCTCAATGAAACTTCAGGCACGGTGGCCGCCGATTCGAGCGGCGACAATCGCAATAGAACTTATGTGGCGCCGGTGTTTCTCGCGACAGGTATGGCCCTGACGGCCTCTGCTTCGGGTGAACCGTGGATAGATTGGGACAGCTACTGCATGGTCGTCGTGATCGGCGCGATCACGCATGCCTCGATGGACTCTTCTTCCTGCGACTGCATCCAGAGGCCTGGCAATACATCATCGTACAGCCCGCGGAAACTCTTCAGAACAGACTGCGCGCTCACCTCGGCGCTCTCTGCGACTTCCCTGAGCGCCCCGATGAGAGTCTCGCGATTTGTCTTTGACTCGTGGCACAGTTCCAGTTCGCGGGCGAGCGAGGCGAGCCTCCCGAACACCTCTGCGTGAAGGTCACCAATATGGAGCGCGTTGCTGGCCATGTTTTCGAGCAGGGCAATACGGAGCGTGCGTCTGGAAAATCGCGGAGAGTCCTGGGTCACGTTCTGGTTCCTTATGTTCTGGCTCCGATAAAGTAGGGGTATCGTGGAAACCATGGTTTACATATTCAGGAATGCATATCGTTTTGATTATTAAAGAGCTCGTGTGGATGTGGAAAATCAGGCGCCAATATCCCATACTCCGCCGTCCCGGCTTGCATCTCTGACGAAACGAGCCTGAGGGCGATGTCCCATGCCTGGGCAGCGGCGTGCCTTTCGTCACCCGCCATCGCGGACTGAATTGCGCCGTCGAGTATCATGACCAGTTGCCTCGCGAGCAGTCTGGCAGACGGACGACGTGGCACGATTCCTGTCACGATATCCTGAAGAAAGTTCTGCAGGTGCTCTTTCTGCGCAGCCGCCGCACGCATGATCTCGACTGAATGAGAATGGAATTCGTGGAGCGCGCCAGCGAACATCCCCTCCGTAAAATCCCGGGCCATGAGCCGGCGTTCATGCCACACAAACACCTGATGCAGCCGCTCTATCGGGGATGTCTTTCGTGCGACCGCCTCGGCCATCAGCGTCAGCGACTGTTGCGCCCGTTGTGTCAGCACTTGCGTGACCAGTTCGTCCTTCGAGGCGAAGTGCCGGTACATGGTCATCTTCGCCACGCCAGACTCGCTAATGATACGGTCGATCCCCACCGCGTGATAGCCGTCTCTCGCAAAGAGACGCGTCGCGGTGTTAACGATATCCTGCCTCTTCGTGCTCATGGAAGCCGCCTGCCTGCAAAATGGGGTAGTGGTCGGCAAGCAGGCCCTCCCCATCGCAAAGGCACTGGCATAACGGATTTCCTGTCGGATTGAAAAGAACATCTACCCATCGGGAGGTACCGGTCCGCACAGCCCAATCAGGCGGAGCAGCCGCTACCGTCGGTAGGCCACGGAGAAAGCGCGTCCCACACCGGACCATCTTCGCCGTCTCGAGGCGTGGTGAACTTCAGCGACGCCAGGTTTGCGCGCGCTTCGCGTTCGACCTGTTCGCATGCTTCGCGCAGGCCGGCGGCGATCGCAGTCCGGTCCGCCTCGGACACGCCGGACCGGGCAGTCGCACGCGCCATCGCGCTGATGCGCGCAAGCATCGCCACCTGGCGGTAAGCGGAGGTGAGCGCGCCACGCCTGACACCTTCCAGAAGCGCGTTGCGCTTGGTAAAGCGGATGATCTGCACACCCAACTCTTCAACTGAGACCGGTCGGTATGATTCGTTGCTCATCAGGACTCCTATATAGCGTCCTCAAAAAACGAAACTTTCTTCCAGCAATCTTTAGTGCTGCGTATCGGTCGACGGCGCGATACGGCAGGCGTGATACAGTGCCCCGCAGTCGGTATCGTGCCCAGGCGCCCCGACCAGATGCCGCAACAGCCGGTTGCGGATGCCACGAAACGCGCCGACGTTGATGCGCTCGTTCAATTCCAGGTGCACCGTCGTTTCTTCCATACGGGCAAATAGCGCATCCCGTTCGGTCGCGGTTATACAGTCGCTGTCAAGCGATTCAACCAGGGCAACCAGCGACACAATATGCTCGTAGTGCATCCGGTGGGCCACCTGCACACCCTCCATGAATTTGTCGAGCAGGTTGAGCAGGCTGTCGGTGCTGGTCGACTCGTCAACGTACTGCGGAATGGATCTGTTCACTCGATGTTCCTCAGGTTGGATGTCCGCGGAAATGACACGGTGACAGGATGGATCAGTCACCAGCAAATGCGGTCCGGTTTGACGTTACTGCGGCACGTCGATCGTTTGGCGCACCCGCAGGAAGTAGGTACGACATTGTGCGTGCCCGGCTGCCTGGCTCTGAATGTCAAACCTGGGCTCGCCAGTAGTTGAACGTGGCATTGACTATGGAGGGTTGCAGCAGGAAGTCATGCGCGGCCTGCGCAAGATCATCCCGCACCGGCTTTATCGTTCCCGCAGCCATGGCGCGCAGGGCCGTCTCCGCAGCTTTTTCAATCGACACGGCAAGGTAGATGGCCTCCTCGATCGACGCGCAGGCGCAGACGTGCCCGTGATTGACCAGCAGGGCTGAGCGATAGACGCCAAGGGCCTCCGTGATGATCCGCCCTTCATCATCTCCGATTGGCACGCCGGGCCACTCCGGCAGGAACCCGCAATCGTCGTGGAACATGCACGCATCCATATGGGCGACTGGCAAAGGGACGCCCAGCATTGAAAGCGCGCTGACGTTCGTCGGATGTGTATGCACAATCGACTGAACGTCGGGTCGATGGCGGTAGATCCACGTATGGAAACGGATGGCCGGATTAGGGATGCCCGATCCGCTCATGACATTGAGTTCGTCGTCAACCAGCACCATCGTTTCCGCGCTCGCGCATGCGAAACTCGAGCCGAGCGCGGGCGTCCAGTAACCGTGGCTAAACGTATCCCGCCATGAGATCTGTCCGGCCAGGCTTGCCATATGGCCTTTGGCGTAAAGGATGCGACA
This sequence comes from Paraburkholderia nemoris, assembly GCF_905221015.1. Classification (NCBI taxonomy): domain Bacteria; kingdom Pseudomonadati; phylum Pseudomonadota; class Betaproteobacteria; order Burkholderiales; family Burkholderiaceae; genus Paraburkholderia; species Paraburkholderia nemoris. The sequence goes on from NZ_CAJNBO010000042.1 coordinate 43,575, forward strand.
GGCAAAAGCAAGCGTGTCGAGATTGGCCTGCACGCCCGCAAGTTCGGTATTGAGCATATTGGAACCCGCCATCATGTCAACGTGCATCGCGTCCCGCTCCCTGTTTCATGAAAGCGCCCTTCATGAGTAGCGTGCATATCGCGGCGACACTTGCCAAGGCACCAATGTAGATTGCAACGGCTTGCAAACCGCCGTGACGGGCTACCAGGAATGTCGCCACGATCGGTGCCAGACCTCCTCCAATGGCGGCGGCAAACTGGATACCAATCGAGATACCGGTAAAGCGCACGTCGGCAGGAAACTGGTTGGCAAACAGCGCGGACTGGGGCCCGAAGAGCATTGCATAGTTGACGCCAAGCGCCAGCGCGACAGCGCATTGCAACGCGAGCAGGCTTCCGCTATCGATCCACATGAAAAGTGGAACAACGCTGAGCGCCATGAAAACTGCGCTGGCGGCATAAAAGCGGCGCACGCCGACGCGGTCCGCCAGCCAGCCGAACAACGGCAGCGTCACAATCTGCAGCGCGGCTCCCAGACCGACCGCGTGCAGAACTTCGACCTTGCTGAAACCAAGTCGGGTTGACGCGTAGGCAACGAGGAAGACCGTGAGCACATAGTAGAGGGTCACTTCCGGAAGTTTGGCCGCGATCGCCAGAACCAGAGGCTTTTTGTGGCGGGCAAGCAGCTGCCACAATGGAATCCTCACCTCCTGGCGCTCTACCTCGACCCTGGTGAATGCCGGTGACTCGCCAACCCTTCGACGGATGATGATGCCAAGAACGACAAGTATGGCGCTTGCCAGAAAAGGAACTCTCCAGCCCCACGTCTGGAATGCCTGCTCTGGAAGTTGGCCGAGCAGGCCAAATGCGCTGGTCGAAAGAAGAAGGCCTATCTGCGGGCCCATTTGCGGCAAACTGCCAACGAAGCCAGCCCGTGCTGATGGCGCATGCTCTACCGCCATCAGCACGGCGCCACCCATTTCACCACCCAGCGCGATACCCTGAAGGATGCGCAAACCGACAAGCAGTACGGCGGACCATACGCCGATCGAGGCGTAACCGGGAATCAGGCCGATTCCGACCGTGGAGAGCCCCATCAGGAACAGCGAGAGGGTGAACGTTGACTTGCGGCCAATGCGGTCGCCGAAGTGGCCGAAGACGATGGCCCCCAGCGGACGCGCAAAGAGACCGGTCGCGAAAGCGCCGAACGAAGCTAGCGTGGCGCTTGCCGGATCGAGCGTTGGAAAGAACTGCCTGTTGAAAACCAGCGCGGCGGCCATGCCGTAAGCAATAAAGTCAAAACCTTCGATCACCGATCCAACTGAGGCGGCAACGATCGCCTTGCGACTATCGGGCGAAATGACATTTTCAGATGCTGATTCAGCAGTGAGGGTATCGCGCGCGATCACGTAATCTTCCACCAATATCTCCGGATAGAGGAAACCACAGCAGGGAATAATGACACCGGGCGATATTAGCGCGAATTATCTTCAGCAAAACTCAATAATCGGACAACACTGAGTTAACGGTTTGTTATTGCAGACCACCTGCGATCATTTTTGCCACGCCAACCACCTGCTCAATAGAGGCAGACGTGTCTGATTTATTGTTAAAAATTGTCATAATGCGACGTGGCGCGATCGCAGGCAGTGAACGACGCACGATGCCGCGGTCTTCTACCATATCCTGCGGCAATCCTTCCGGGAGAATGGTCAGCCCATCCGTCAATGAAACCAGTCGCAGGATAAGTTCAAGCGAGTCACATTCGATAAATGGATGGAGACTGCGGCCACAGGCGCGCTCGACCATCCGTCGCATTGCGTACTGCCTTGGCGGCAGGATCAGCTTGAGTTTGTGATAGTTCGTGAGCACTTCCGGGTCAAGATAGGCCGTTGCACTTCCGTATAGCGCCAGACGCTCCTCAAAAAGGAACGTGCTTGTCAGTCCGGCCGAATCAACGGCCGTGTCGTACACGAAACCCACATCGACGATGCCGCGCTCCACACACTCGACGACATTTGTCGAACTGTCGCAGTGAATATTCAAACCGGCATTCGGATATACCCTGAACAGCCCCCGGGTCAATTGAGGAATAAACCATGGGACCAGTGTCTGCACCGCAGCGATTCGCACGGAAACCATTTGCTCCGCCCCCTGCGCCAGCGACTGCGAGAGTGCATCATCCAGTTCGTTGAACAGGGGCTCGACTTTCAGGAGCAGTGCCTGGCCATCGGCGGTGACTGCCATGCCTCGGCCATTGCGACGAAATAGCAGTTTGCCGAGCGACTTCTCAAGGGCCTGGATATGCCTGCTCAGCGCCGGTTGAGTCATACCTTTTGCATTTGCCGCCACCCGCAGAGAACCTGCCTTTGCGACGGCAATAAACATACGTAGCTGGGTGTCCCGGCTCGAGTCAAGTTTCATTGAGATCCGTATCTGTGCGCGTTCGGCTACGACGTATGGAACCCTCTACCTGAAAGAACCCCGGTGCGTCTGCACCGGGGTTCAGTATCTGCCACGTCGTTCCATTTTCAGACCGCAGACACTGCGGGTTTTGGGATGTGCTCCGGGCACTCACGCAGTAATCCCGATGCGTTCAGGGGCGCACCGCCGTCCCCAGGGAGCACCACACCGGTGCGCGATTATGCACGCCCCTTTTACCGGGACGCAACGGACAGGATCTGTTATATGCGGATTGAATACGCCACAGAGCCCAGTACTACGATCGCACAGGCTATTCCTGCCCAACACCCACAGATTGAAAATGACACATTCACCAGACTGACACTCAGCCCGGCAATCGGGCCTCTGGCTTGAGTCACAGGCGGATTTTCAGAACGGGACGCGAAGGGAAATGGCTCTTTGACGAGGCGAATGTCCGCTGGCCTGTCGCGGGCGAGGCGGCTGCGTGAGTGAGATGCTGAGCGCCCGAATGGGCGCCCAGCCGCAAGGTTACGGTGCCGTGATCGACATCGAGTGATGGAAGATATTCAGCGGATCATAGGCTGTCTTGACGCCCTGCAGGAACGGGTACATGTTGAGGTAGTACAAGGTCTGCCAGTTCGGGGGCGCTGGATTGTTCAGTTTGAGCATCGCGATGTCCGGGTAATTGATATAACAGCCTTCATAGTAGGAGCTTGGCTGTGTTGATGTGGCGGGGAAGTAGGGATATGGCGTTCCCTCAAATCCTTGGGACGATGTAAGTTGATGCACGCTGGAAAAAAGATTGTCCAGCCAGCTGATATGCAGATCATCGTTGACAGGATTGGTCCAGTACGTCTGGTATTGCAGCTTCATGACCGACGCCCGCTGGGGAACGGCGGTATCGGCAAGTCGGGCTGGATTGTTAATGGCTCCGCCATAATTGGACACCTGAACCGAGGCCTGCCTGAGCTCATTTCCGGCGCTCATGTCCGTCAGCGCGTTGTACATGGCGTTGAGTTCGGCATCGACAAAATTCTGCTTCATGTAGGAAGACGCGTATTTGCTGCGCTGGTTCGCACCCGACCCGTTGTTGTTCTGGGCCGCATACAGCCAGTCGAGTGCCCGGGCACCTGGCGGCAGCGGACCGATATCCCCCTGGCGTGCGGTGGAGGTCGGTGAACTGACGACAGGAACCGACTCGTACGGCAAGTAGGTGGTCTCGACAGTGGGATTGAACGGTGCAAACAGCTGATAAAATTCATTCAGTGCAGCCGTATCATCCAGTCCGCCGTCACGATCACAATAGAAGGCGGAAATGCTTATCTGCCCGGATGATTGATGCGTAAGTCTCATGGATCCCCACAGCCCGTCAGTCTCTGGACTGCTTGCGGCATGGTCCACGCACCACTGCCCAAACGTCTTCGCAAGATTGATGAAGATTTCCCGCGTCATACCGGCCCAGCTGATCCCTATGGACAGCAGGGCGATCTGCCGGGGAGCGTCGGGCAGCGAATCGAAGTAATAGTTCGTGATAACGCCAAAATTCCCTCCGCCGGCGCCACGGCAGGCCCGCCATAAGTCTTTGTGCGCATTGTCAGCTGTGGCGTGTACCTGGACAACGCTCCGGGATGAATCAACCGTCAGGACATCGACAGCACTGACCCAATCGCAGCTGAGACCGTGAAGCTTTGAAAGGTAACCGAAGCCGCCGCCGCAAATATGTCCGCCCCCGCCCACTGAGTAACATGATCCGCCGGGGTAGGTTTTGCCGGTATTCTTGTACAGGTCGACGTAGCTGTTCCAGTTCTGCGCGCCGCTGGCCATTTTGAAGCCGTAATGATGCCCTTCGACAGTAACGTCATACTCGACCTGGTCGCACAGCCCGATGTCGATGATGACGCCACCTTCATTGTTCGATACAAAGCCCTCGTAGCAGTGCCCGCCACTACGTATCGTTGGCCGAAGTTGCCGTGTCAGCGCTTCGGCCAACGCAGCGTGCACATCATTTTCATTGCGACAGACATAAATCCTTTGAGGATTTTCGCCCTGGTCCGGGAAGCGGAGATTAAAACCCTTTATCAAGGTCTCGTAACGCGAATCCGAAGCATCAATATCCTGAAATGCCATTCTTTTTCTCCTTTCATAATCAGGTGCGCAGCCAGATTGTTAGCACTACGATGTGTTAATGTAAATTTGAAATCAACGTGTCGCATCAAGAAAAATAGTGACCGAAAGGTGGCTGCTGAGACAGTCTAGATGCTATGTGGGAGGGCAGCGACAGAAAGCCCGACTGGAGTAAAACGGGAGTTGCACACTCGTTTTCTCCGAAGGAGCACGCAAATGGATACGCCTGACACAGCCCT
>NZ_CAJNBO010000043.1:0-46231 GCF_905221015.1 Paraburkholderia nemoris
GCTTCGCGTGAAATCGCTGTCCAGCTTGCCGTGAAATCCGTGTCCACCTTCGCGTGAAATGCCTGTCCAGCTTGGCGCGAAATCGCTGTCCAGCTTGGTGTGAAATACGCAGTCTGCAGACGTAGGGCGCCAGAGTAAGTGCGACTGGCGCCACAGTTCTGCGACTGTGGGACGAAGTTAATGAGACTGACCTACATAGACGTGAAGTGACCGCCACTATTGGAGGCATAGGCCGGAAGAGTAATTGCGGCTGGCGCCACAGGCTTAAGACTGGCAAGCGCTAGAAATCGCGAATGCCCTAAGGCTGGGCTCGCGATGCGGAGGTCAGGAGTTCGATCCTCCTCCTCTCCACCAAAGACTTTCCAAGCAACACCAAAGTTTTACCAGAAAACCCCGCCGGGCTTGACTTCGCGGGGTTTTTTGTTGCCATCGACTACAAACTTTCCCTACTGACAACTAGGGGTAACTGGGGGTAAATTCGGGGGTACTTGGTTAACCCCAGTGCAAGATACCCCCAAATGTCGCTCACCGATACAGCTATCAGGAAGGCAAAGGCCGACGCGAAGCCGACGAAGCTTTTCGACGGTGGCGGCCTGTTCTTGCTTGTGACGCTCGCCGGTCAAAAATATTGGCGACTCAAATTCCGTTTCGCCGGAAAGGAGAAGCTTCTGTCGCTCGGCGTGTACCCGGAAACTGGCCTGAAAGACGCACGTGAGCGGCGCGACGCCGCCCGCAAATTGCTCGCGAATGGCGTTGATCCCGCTGTCGAGCGCAAGGTTCAAAAGGCGGCGCGTGTCGAGCTGGCTGCTAACAGCTTCGAAAATGTAGCGCGTGAATGGTACGCGAAGCACGCACCGGGATGGGCGCCAAGCCACGGCGAGAAGATCATTCGACGGTTCGAGCGCGACGTCTTCCCTTGGATTGGGGGGCGCGCGATAGCAGACATCAAAGCGCCGGAACTTTTGTCTGTGGTTCGTCGAATTGAGGAACGGGGTGCACTTGATACCGCACACAGAGCGTTGCAAAACTGTGGGCAGGTGTTTCGCTACGCCGTCGCTACGGGGCGTGCAGAGCGCGACTGGTCGGTCGATCTACGCGGTGCACTACCGCCAGCGGGCCATGAAAATTACCCGTCTATAACTGAACCGGCGAAAGTCGCTGACATGCTGCGCGCCTTCGAAGCTTTCCAGGGAACTTTCGTCGTACAGTGCGCGCTTCGCCTCGCACCGCTTTGGTTCGTACGGCCGGGTGAACTGCGCCAGGCGCGTTGGTCGGGGTTCAATCTGGAACGCGCCGAATGGCGCTATATTACGTCGAAAACGAAGACCGAGCATTTGGTGCCACTCGCGAGGCAGGCCGTCGCGATCCTGCGGGAGCTTCATGCGCTAACCGGGCATCGCGAGTATGTTTTCCCCGGTCGCGATCCCAAAAAGCCAATGAGCGAAGCGGCGATCAATGCCGCGCTACGCCGTATGGGCTACGACACCAAGACCGAAATTACCGGCCACGGATTCCGCGCGATGGCGCGCACGATTCTGCATGAGCAACTTCACTTCCCGAGCGAAGTAATTGAGCATCAACTGGCCCACAAGGTGCCGGACGCGTTGGGGACTGCATACAACCGCACAAGGTTTATCCACGACCGTATCCGGATGATGCAAGTGTGGGCGGATTATCTCGAAACCCTCAAGGCCAGCGCCCCCGTCGTTCCCAGAGGGATGTTGCACGACGCGTAGCAAACTACGTCGTGCAACGCCCATGTAAAACGCACTTTTGCATACAAGGGAACGCAATGAGGAAGCTCTACAAAGTAAAGCAAACCAATTCTCTCGGTGAAGCTGCCGAGCGCTTGTCGCTTACGCTCGGCGAGCCCGTTACACAGGCGGACATTCTCCGACTGATGGCCGACGGCGAGCTGGGAGTTTATTGGTTCCTTGAGGAGGCGCTTATGCGTCCCTCGTCGCTTGATGCGACGAGCCGTTCGCTATTCCATGATGACAAACGCGACGGAGAAGTTAAATTCCAGTCCGGCCTCTTCCGCATTGACATGCAGTCAAATTCAGCCGCGCGCGAATGGGTGCGAAAACTCGCCGTAGGGGACGCGTGGGACGGAAGGTCATTCAACGGAACAGTATTGTTAGCCGGTGACGGTTCCGTTTGGGAGCTCATGAAGTTTGCCGAGTACGACGTCATCGACGGGATCAGCTACTTTTGCGAAACGCGCTTTCCTGGTCAAGGAGACATAGTTGTGACCGCCGACGAACTGGAGCGGATTGAGGCGAAGTTCGATCGCGCGGATCAAGCCGGGGACGACGCGACGTGTTCCGAGTCGTCCGCCAAGGCGCGAGCGACTCTGCAGAAGCAGGTTGCGGCGCTTGCCCTGTTGTTGGCGGAGAAGTCCAACCGTTATAAAAAAGGTGATACGCCAAACGCCAGCCAGATTGCGGAGGGGGTGAGGGATATTCTGGACCGTCTTCCAGACGCTAACCGCCATGGATTGAGTCCGTCAAATCTTCGCGCCAACATCGCTGCCGGGATGGAGCTTTTGAGCAAGTAGACGGATTGCCAGCTAGCAACTGCTTTTGCCAACTAGCGATGCCGCTGCCGTATCGCACGTGTAATGGCGCCATGTTCAACAACCTTTTGCGAGGTTTCAATCATGGCGACCAAAGTAGTAGACGCGCCCTCGACCGACGGCGCGCATCTTCCCACATCTGAATCTCTGCCCCTTGACGGCTTTTCGCGTTGGGACGACTTGCGTGTCTTCGTTCCGTTCAGTCGCGAAACACTTCGCAAACGTGAATTGGAAGGCCGTTTCCCCCGCCGTCAGCACCTCTCACAGCGTTGCGCCGCGTGGTCCAATCGCGAGCTTCATCGCTGGTTTTCCGATCCCGTGAACTATCGTTCGGAGGGCAAGTAATGAGCGCCTTGCATCTCCATATCGAAACGGTCTTCGGTGAACCGGACCTCGTCGTTTTGCGCACGAGCACGGAGCCGAAGGAGTCCAAAGTAGTGATGTTGGTACGACTGGACGCGCTGCATGATGCGGTGCTGACTATGTTGGACGCGCTCCCGGTTGACGATGACGCACCTCGTCGCTACACAGAAAGTCACAACAACGAATAGGAAGGGCGAGGCCATGGAAAAGAAAAACGCCCAACCCCGCACAGCCGAATTGAGCGCGAATACACGTCGCAAGTATACCGAAGTCAAGAATCCGCGCCAGTTGCGCGTGTTGCATGCGTTGATGGTTCGCCCGCGCCCTCGCGAAGAGATGGACCGCATTGCCGGTTGCTCGAACTCGCCGTCGCAGATTGCTTCTTTGCGCGGCAAGGGGTTCGACATCCCGTGCGTGATGGTCCGCTCGCTCGACTGCGATGGCTTGCTTGTATATCGCGGTGTCTACTATCTTACGGCCGCTGATCGCCGCATGATTGCGCGCCACGTTTGCAGGAAGGGCGCGTAATGCTGAACGGGCACGACGACATTGGCCGCGCCCGTTCGGCGCTGTTTGCTCTTGATCCCTCATGTACCCATGATGAATGGGTGCGCTTGCTGATGGCCGCAAGGGCGGCGAAAATTGATATCGGTACGGTGCGCGAGTGGTCCGCGCAGGCGGACAGCTACCGAGAAACGGAATTTGAGTCGACATGGCGCAGTATCAAGCCAGGTGCCGGAATCGGCGCTGGCACGTTGTTTTGGGCTGCTAAGGAAGCTGGCTGGATTGACCCGCAAGCGTGCCCAAGCGGCGCATATGCCGGTCGCGCGTCGGATGCGATAACAAACGGGAGGGTGAATCCGCAAGCCGCACAGAAGCCCGCACGCGACCTGGGCGTGACGTTCGACGGCTATCCGGCCGCCGGTGCAGACCATCCCTATATCGTGGCAAAGCGCGGCAATCCTGACGGCTTGCGCGTTGTCCCTGCTGACGACCCGCTGATGATTCGCGGGAAGCGCGTGGCTGGCTCGCTCGTCGTACCGGTTCGCTCGCTCGATGGCGCGTTACGCACGGCTCAGTTCATTCCGCCTGCAGCCTGCGGCGACAAGCTGAATGTGCCAGGGGCATCGTTCGGCGATGGCGTGTTCATCGTCGGCGTGATTGTGCCGGACGGCACCATTCACGTTGTCGAAGGAATGGGCCAAGGCTGGGCATGCGCCAAGGCCGACTACCACGCCGCCGCCGTGGTTGCGTTCGGTTCGGGCCGCGTCCGCGCCATCGCGAAGCTGTTGCGCGGGCGCTACCCCGCCGCGCGCATCGTCATTGTCTCGGACAAGGGGAAGGAAGCGGACGCGGAAGCTATCGCCCGCGATATCGGCGGCGCGTGGGTGGCGATGCCCGCCGATGCGCCCGGCAACTACGACGCGAACGACTACGAAGCCGATTGCGGCCCCGACGCGCTGACGGACCTATTGCGTGCGGCGAAGACGCCGCCCATGCGCTACCAGCTGCTGTCGTCCGACGACCTGTTGAACGCGCCGCCGCTGCGCTGGTTCGTGCGCGGCGTGTTGCCGGCCGATTCGTTGGCAGCGCTGTACGGTCCGAGCGGTTCGGGCAAGTCGTTTCTTGCGCTCGATCTGTGCGCGGCCGTTGCCGAAGGCGCCGATTGGTTCGGACGGCGCGTTATGCGTGCGCCTGTCACGTACTGCGCACTCGAAGGCGAGCGCGGTATGGGAAAGCGCACACAGGCGTGGTCCGCTCGTAATGGTCGCTCGCTTCCGGCAAATTTCCGCTTCATCGCGCAACCGCTCGACCTGCGCTCCGAGGAGGACGTGCACGACCTCACGAACGCCGTAATTGCGGGCGGCGGCGAAAACGGGCTTCTCGCAATCGATACTCTGAATCGCGCTGCACCTTGCGCCGATGAAAATTCGAGCGCCGATATGGGCGCGCTTATCGCCGCGTGCAAGGAGTTGCAACGGCGCACGGGCTGCACAGTCTTGCTCGTTCACCATACCGGCAAGGATAGCGCGAAGGGGCTGCGCGGGCACTCGTCGCTCTTTGCCGCACTCGACGCGGCTATTGAGGTTTCGCGGACCGATGCCCGCCGCGAATGGGTCGTCGCTAAATCCAAGGACGATGCCGATGGCGATAAGAGCGCCTTCGAGCTTCGTGCAATTGATGTAGGCGAAGACGAGGACGGCGAGCCGGTAACGAGTTGCGTCGTCGTGCCGGTCGGTAGCGACGACTTGGTCGAGCGCGTGAAATTGCCCCAAGGTGCCAATCAGCAGATTGCGCTAAATGCACTCGCGCAGCCCTTGCGTGAATCCCGCAACTTCAACAACGGCGACGCGCCGTATGGTCGCCCCTGTCTCGAAATTGAGGTCGCGGTGCCGATTGTAGCTGCGCATTTGACCTGCGAGCCGAAGCGACGGAACGAGCGCGCCAGAGAGGCAATCAGTGGGCTCGTTGCGCGGCAAATCTACGGCGCAAAGGACGGTTGGTTATGGCGCAGGTAAGAGCCCGAACCAGCCTGAAAAGTCCTTCCCGAAATTCCCCGCCCCTTATAGGGGCGGCGGGAAATTTCGGGAAAGGTGGTCTCCGGGAAATCCTGTTTTCGGGAAAAACGGGAAATTCGGGAAGCCGGGAACGGGTATCGTTGAAATTCACACTTGGGCCGCTGCGGCCGCAATAGCGAGGTGAACATGATTGACGGTCTTATCGCTGGGAAGCTGTACGGCGCCGCGCAGAGCCGCACCGGGCAGTGCGGCAAAACGTTCGTTACGGCAATGGTTCGCACCGCGACTGGCGACGGCGAATCACTGCTCGTCAACGTGATTGCGTTCCATGACGGCGATTCCGTAGCGCTAGCCGGCGCGCTCACGCCGAAGGTGTGGGTCGATAAGAGCGGCGACGCAAAACCGGCGCTCGATATCGTTGCGCACGGCGCGCTGGCTGCGTACCACGTACAACACGAGCGAAAGGCCGTGCAATTCGATGAGGCGACGACGACGGGCGGCACGAAACGCGCGATATGCGGCGGCTACTTTTCCGACATGCAGGACGATTTGTAGGAGCACGGGCCGGAAAGTCCGCGCAAGGTCAGAGCGGCGGTTGTTTTGTTCGATAAATGAAGAGGAACCCTAATCATGAATACTGTAATTGTGCCAAAATCGTTGCTTGAAAAGTTCAGTTGGGACGAGCGCAGACAGGAGTATTTCGCCTTGATTCCGAAGGACCGCCTGGACGGTGCCGTAAGCTATACCCGCTTCCGCGTCGAATTCCGGCCCGAAGGTGGCGTCGTGCTTATTCCTCAGTAACTACTCTCAAATCCGAATAGGAGTGAATCATGCAACTGCCGACCCCGCCGCTGCCCGAACGCCTTGCAGCACTTGAATTGCTCGTAAAAGACACGGGTCTCGTGGACGAACTCAAAGCCCGCCAACGCGCGGAAGCCGACAAGCGCCGCGCCGCGCTTGCCACCGAATTGAAGGCGTTGCCGAACCGCGAGCGCGAACTGGCCGCTCTCGCAAAAGATGCCGCTCACGCGCACGCCGCTCTCGAAAAGGCTGTGACCGAATATCGCGAAGCCGAACGCCGCGACAAGGAGGCAACGGCGCGTGCTGTCGTCGCGGCGTTGGCGGATGAGGGTGCGCGCCAGGCAATCCTGACAAAACTGGAGCGTAGCGCGCCGCCCGAACTCGCGGACGCGCTGGACGACCTGAGTTTCGCCGATGGCCTGCTGCGAAACGCCGTTCGCACTGATGAAACGGCGAACCGCAGTTGGACAGGGGCGCGGGTAAAGGCCGTAACGTCAAACATCGACGCTATCGGCGCGGCCCGCGCGCAGCTTGCCGAAGCGCAAGGGGCAATCCGCGAACTGGCCCGCGATGGCCTGATGCCTAGCGATGCGATGGTGACGCGCTGTGCGGAAATTGTGGATGCCGCGATGAAGCCCGCGTTCGCGTTCATTCCGCGCAAGCTGTGGGACCTTCGTCGTGACAAGACCGCTTCTGACATCGTGGCCGAAGTCAGGGGCTATATGCAATAAACGCAGTCTGGCGGGCACGACGGCGACGGCTTGCCGTTGTGCACCCGCCGTCGCAATCGCAGCAATTAGAGAGGCCGGCGCTCGGGCTATGCCCACGGGGTCAAACCGCATGGGCGGGCGGCGTGGCGATGCCTCGCACGGTGCTACACGCCCCCTAGGGGGTGTCAATCCCTAGAGTCGAACCGCTTGTGACCGTGGCGATACGCATTTTTTTACGGCCGCGAAATTACGGTTTTCAATTGGAGCGCGCCGAGCGTGAACCGGTAGCCTATGTTGTAACGCAGGGTGCGTTCGTATCAAGGAGTACGGTGAAAATGCGTGGACGAAAACCCGTTCCGACCGCGTTGAAGCTTGCGCGCGGCAATCCCGGCAAGCGCCCGCTTCCGGACGCCGAGCCGTTTCCAGGGCTTGAAGTGGTTATCCCGGACTGGCTGTCGCCGGTCGCCCGCAAACACTGGCCGACTATCGCCGACCCCTTGCGCGCCGCCGGTTTGTTGACCGCACTTGACACGACCGCACTCGGTTTGTATTGCGAGGCGTTCGTGCGCTGGCAATATGCGAACGAGCAAATCGTAAAGCTTGGCCCGGTGGTAGTAGGCGCAGCGGGTTATCCCGTCAAGTCCCCATTCGTGACGGTTGCCAACACGGCATACGAGCAGTTGAGCCGCATGCTGGTGGAGTTCGGCATGACGCCTTCGAGCCGGTCGCGGGTGACGGCAACGAAGCCGGACGCCACCAGCCCCTATGCACAGTTCGTGAAAAAAACGTAACGATAGCGACACCGTCGCACTGACTGTGCCTATAGGCCGTCCAATGGGGCCGTTAAGGCACAACTGTCCCGCGACCGACCGTAGCCTATCTGGGGCGGACTTTCGACTTAACGAGCTGTCGATAGCGCTTCCCGAAGTGGAACGGACGGTCGTGGCCAACTGCTGCCCGATGCAATCGGCACAATCCAACAACTATTCGGCAATCGCGCGCCGACGAATCCTCAAAATCGATCTGTTGCTACCGCCAGCGGTATGCAAGCGGCTTACCGATTTTTCTTGCGTTGAGCAGCTTGTTTCGCCATCTCATTTGAGCGTGGTCCGGGTGAAAATCCGGATTTAACGCCCTTGCGCACGTCTGTTGCGTCGGGAAACGCCCCAACCATTAAATTCGTTGCTTCTTCCATCGTCTCGGCTGCGATGGTCAAAAAACGAGTCAGATAATTTCTATCAGTAGCGTTCTCCAACCCTGTTCCTCGGCCATTTGGCTCCAGACGATAGAATGACAATGGCAGGACATGAGTGTTCTGCGAAAGCAAGTCCCAAAGAACGCTAAAAGTCCTCGGTGCTATACCAAGTTTATTCAGTCTTTCATCCCGCGAGTCGATCATTAGATACTCACCAGCGAGAAATCGCTTTCGTTTTGGCTCTGGCATCGACAGGAAGAATTCGTTCTTAAGGAGCCGCTCACGAAGCTCGTCTGCCTGGGCGACCAAAGACGCAATCTCATCGTGGCTTTCTAAATTTGTGAATAACTTCACGCGCCTCATGCAGTCGTTAAGATGCATGATATTGATCTTAGCGGACAATTCTTCGGGTGACTTGGGCGTCTCAATGATGTACGAGAAAAGCAAATAGCCTTCCAAAATCGCTCGTACGTGCGGCGCGGCACAAGAAAAATCCCAATCCTCATGGTCGGATTTCACCCATCGCGTAAGCGGAACTGCACGAACCAATGCTATGCCGTGCGCGCAAAGACGAACAAACAGCCTAGTAGCGTAGCTTTTGTTGGCCTCGACGAACCGTCCCGAGGCTGCTTGGCTTACCGCGACCGCTTCACAGATAGCGGCGTCGAATTTTTTCAGTGCGGCGATGTAGTCGCTTCTCGTCGCCCGGGTATCTTCAGCGACCTCCTCGGCAATAGAATTCAGGTCGTCAGGTATTGACGGGGCTTCTTGTGGAGTCATACGAGGGTGGCCATTAAAGCTTTTCAGTAGGTCAGATAGATGAGCGTCTGTTCCTGTCCTTCAGGTATGGGTGGAGAGCTTTGGCGACAGCCAAGGTCGTTTGCCGACCAATTGCACGATAATCATTCCCATCGCGACACGATCGAAAGCAGGCAAACGATGGCCGGGAGCCGTGCTCCCGAAAACATCATCCTGTAGTCCGAGGCATCGGGGGCACAGCTCGATCGGGCGGGCGATTCCAACTCATCGCGACGCCGAGCAACAGTCCTGGTGGTGCGAAAATGCAGCGACCCGATACAGTATGGTAGCAACAATTCTAGGGAGACCTATGGCCTATAACAGTTCAACAACATACGGCGAGCTAATGCAGCTTGTCACAAAAATCCTGGCGGAAAATGACGTCTTTAAGATCGGCAAAAGACGTATTGCAAAGATATTCTTGCGTAACTTGCTGGATCTTGACAATGAGGTCGGTTATGCACAGGTTGAGGCAGCGTACAGGGTTTCAACTCCAAGAGATGACGTTCCAGAGGGGGCCGAAGATTTCTGGCTCTTCATTGAAAAGGACTATCTTAATCTTGAAGTAGAGCCCAGGGAAAAATTCACGGAACTGTCAATTCGCGTGAGCGAAGACCTTGCAAAGATCACTGGCAATCTGAAATACATTTCGCAGGAAAGAAATTTTCTTGAAGAGAAGAAAAGGCAGGATGGTCGCCTCTCTGCGGATGAGCGCTACTATAGAAATCAACTTGATTATTTCGAGAATAAAAATATTGTAGCAAGGGATGAAATTGTTGATTTCATGGCAAATGGAATAAAATTCCATGCCATAAACAAGTCAGCTAGAAATTCCGCTGTTGCATATCCGTTCGGGTTCATCTTTGGAGATAGCCCCTATGCCTTTGGTCGTTCCTTCATGGGAGCATTGCGCGATGCTTACGATGTTCGCAGTCTGGATGAATATTCAAACAAATTTACAGATCTGCCAGTGTCGGGGTATAGAGAGGTAATTAAAGACTGCAGGCAGTCGGTAGAAAAATTCAAGGAAATTGCGCTCGTCTATATCAACGGAGTTCCTGACGAACTACCAAGCGTCCGGATGAAACTTGAAACGTTAGTTGGAAGATCGCACATGCTTGGCCGACGCAAGCAGATCATCAATACGCTTTTGCGGCACTTTGACGCGAAGGATTATATTTCATTTGTCAGTATTGCTCCGTTACAGATTGAAGGAATTTTTGCTGACATATGTCGGGAGATCGGAATTTCTGAGAGTCAATTGGATATATCTTCGCTAAACGACAAGCTTGAACATATAGATGGAAAGATAAATAGCTTCCACTACTTTGAATATTACGCCTTTAAATTCCCTGTTCTACGTAACTTGGTTGCACACGGTGGATTGGTTGACGGTGACTTAGAGAAAACTGCTTTGCATCTGATGTTGGATCTGTTGCCAGTCTGCAATCTAACAATCTCTGAGGAATTGCCCGTTAACCATGCACTGAAGGTAATCGATGAAGCTGGAAAAAATAAACACGAGAAGCTGATCGAGTGGCTTGATTTGCGGGAGAGCATTAAAATTCCAGCCTTTTATGGGGCAAGTGAAAAAATTTCTGCAGTCGAGGCACTTTACGCATCCGAAGAGTTTTGGGGCTATCTTGAGAAAGAGGTCAAAAGACTCGATGATATTGATCAAATCAAAACTTGTGAAGCTGTAAAAGTAGCTGGTAAGGTAAAAAGAAGTGGATTAGCTACCGAGCAAGCGGAAAAATTTCTGAAATCATCGAGTCGAATCGCAAGTGAGGCAATTAAAGAGAGAAATGAGACTTTGGATGGATTAAGGAAGTATCTGAATCCTCCAGTTCGTGAATAAAAAAGACACCTTGGGGCGACCATCGTTTTGTGTTGCGTGAGCTGTCGCGATTCGCGCGAAATTTTGATGCAAAATTGTCTACCATAGGCAAGCAACGTACATACATACATACATCGACATCGTATCAACGATCTATGCATTGATTTCGAACGGCCGAACTGAGTCGGGTGTGATGGGCACCTCGTGTGATACGAGGTGATCTTTCCCGTTCGACAAGAGGCATAGGAGTTCGAGCGCACGCTGCGGGAGCGATGGCTCTTGCGCGTTGCGCAACGCAATGCACGCATTGCTCGCCACAACTTATGGGTAGCCTTTGAATGGTCGATCTTCCGAGGTCGACCATGAAAGAAACAAAAGTTGATTATTGCTTTCCCGTGACGGGTGTCCGGCCAGAAAATTCGACCTTCAATTCTGTTATTTCTCCGCGAATTGTCTCGCGGCCCATTAGATCTAGTAGGCGCCACCGTGGTGTCCCGAGTCGTGCCGACGGATGCGGAAATGGGTTGATTGAAAAAGATTGATCATTTAATTCTTGATCATGAATTGGCGATGGCAACATCACTTGGAACATTTCGTTGCCGTAAATTAAAACTAGGTACGAATATGGAACGTTTGAATATTCGGCACGCCGACGCAACACCATCGCCGTAATTTTGTCATTTGGCATTGCGCCGGGTGCAACCGTATAGATGACGGACAAATTCCTTATAAAGCCGATGCTGTTATTTTCCTCTCGAATCCATCCAATACATTCCGAGAAATTTTGTATCTCAGATTCTGACATTAGAGAAAGTCCCATTTTGACGAAAGCTTTCAGTACGGCTATGGGTGTGTATGGATTTCGTTTGAGCCGCAGGGTGATTTGCTTGAGGTCAGGATCGACGGTGAAGACTGGATCTCCTTCGCGATGGTTAATGTTAAAACTGTTTTTATCGTCGTCATATTCAATGCGCCATCCAGCCGCTTCGTTTTTTAGTGTTGGCACGCCATTTTTCCCTCTAATGCGTGCAAAGGTCCGCATTGGCATTGACCAATTTGCGAAATCATTTTCGATTGTGCGACCGAAAAGCGCATTGCATTCGTCGCATTCGTACGCGGAAAAGAGACTGGTGTTGCCTAATGATTGGGGGATTGCATGCGCTACTTTTCTGAATGTGGCGGCGGGAGGGCGTTCACCGCAAAATCGGCAACGTGGATTTGTTGGGTCGCCGAGAACTGGAATTTTCTTTCCCGGCACAAGCAGCCATGTTCCGCTCAACTCATAGCGCTCAGCATAGAATGCCAAGGATTCGTCTAAGGGGTTAATGGTAATTCTCCGAGTCTGATTTTTCTTTGCGGATTAAAGGTAGATGTACACCGACGAACAGAAGGAACGAAAATGCTTTGAGACTGTTGATTTCGCTGCCGTAGTCCCAAGATTCACCATGCATGACTTGATGGCGGTTTAGTGCTGTGAATGCTTGTCCCGAAGCCTCGGCGGCGCTTTTTCTCTCGGCGGCGCCTTTTAAGAAATCCAGCTCGCCTAGAATCAGAAGGGGATATAACAGATTTGCGGATTCGAGGTCATCTTCGAGCGACGCGCGAAGCGCTTTCAACCCTTTGGCGCTGAGAGGTGATTGAAGATCACTAATTTCACTAAGTAAACCGTCCGCTTGAGCGATAAAGATGGGTATTGAAAGGAAATAACCATCAGTGGTTGACGTATTGTGCGCCTGTACGGCGGCCGTAATAACTGCCGCCCTTTTTGGGTGCCTCTCAATCAAATCTCGCACCGAAGACTCAAAGTTTTGGCGATGATATTCGACTAGGATGTCATCAACGTCATTAGAGTCGGCAACATCAAGCTTTTCCACGAGAGTGAGGACGCCCTCTAATGAATCATTCCAGCCGAAAAACCAACCTCTCGATGCCGCCAAAATCATCGCACTTTTCGACTTCTCGGGTAGGCTGTCCAGGCGTCGTTTGACGTCGTCCCAATCGATTTTACTTAAGGCGACAAGTGGGCCTTGAAGGTGTGCTGCTACGTTTTCGGCGGCCGCGTGGATCTTCTTAGACAATTCTTCCAAAAAGACCGTGCCTTTTTCGATGGCATCGGCGTGGGGCTCGAGTTGTTCCGTAAGCCATTTTGCTATGTAATCGGCGACCGTCACTGGCTTACCCGTTGGCATCGATCCCTCGGACGTGGATGTAGTCATATGTGATAGTACACGTCCCCACAGCGACATATCGGCAAGGAATAATCGCGAACGCCTCGAAATCTCGACTTAGGCTGCTGACTATTCGGACCAGTAGACGAAGGGCGCCGTCACGTCGTTTTTTGCAGTCCCCTCCGCACCTGCGGGCCTTACTTGACTGACCGCATTTGATGCGTCGGGTTGATCGCTCGTTGCGGCCGAGAACGTGAGGCGAAGGCCTTTCCAGCATTGGCGGCGTTGATGCGCTTTGATGCGCCCAAGGGCGGTTGACGCCTGCGCCTCAGTCCACTCGAAGCTGCTCGTACTAGCGGTCTAGAGGTTTGCTGGGTGAGCGAAGGGTGTTGATCACTATCCGATGGAGGCGTGGCGGGGAGTGAGGGGCGATTTTGATGGGAGGTTTCGCAGGGAGCAGCTTACGCTGCTGCCTCAGCGATTTCGCCGCACAGTTCTTTGACTTCCTCGAGCAGGCTGCTGCAACGATCGGCGTCTTTTTTACGGAAGTCCTTCTCGAGCTTGTAGTCTGCGTCGATACGAATTGTTTTCATTTTTAGCGCAGATTGCGCCAATGTATCTAGCAGTTCGTCCAGCTTGGCGTTCTTGCTGTTCTCCGATAGACGTTTGAACAGCTGGGCGTGCAGGCCTTGTCCGCTTTTGTCGGATTCCTGAAGCGGCGTGCAGTGAGTGTCGGCTTGCTGCTTGCAAATGTGATACGCCGCATAGTAGATGCGACTTGCCGCACAACGCAAAGCGATCTCCGGCGCTTCGTCCACTACCATGCTCAGGCCGAGTGAGGCGAGGTCGTCCGCGGTATTCATGCGAACTCTTCTGACGCTTCCCTTACGGTCAGCGACATGTTGAAAGGTATCTTGACCTGGCGCACCAACTGTCGCGTGAGTTGTCGATCGGCGCGCATTGCGGCGTTGAAGTCGCCATCAATCAGGAATGCGATTTCTGCCACGTGGAGATCTTCCTCGGGGTCCACGACGGTCCGAGCACGTACATCGAAAGAACTGATTCCTTGAGTTGCCAATATGGCTTTAGCCGCATCGAAAATGCTGAGGCCTACGACGACGTCGATTCGGCTTTGCACCAATGCGGAGACGATCTCCGCTTCGTGCGAGAGAGGAGTGTTCATCCAGTCACTCGAGATAGCCGTGTTAGTTTCAGCTGCAGCCCATTGGGACGCGCTCGTAGCTGCGGCCGGAGCGGAGGCAGCTAATAGCATCATCATAGGTCGGTTTACATCGTATTCCGGGCCTAATGTGGCATCCGCTGTGGCGCTTCCGAGCCCTATGAAGAGCACGCTTCCGCCAATCAGCGTTCGAACCGTTGGTCGATTCATTTCGTGAACAGGCTAATTTGGTTTTGAGCCTCCTGCGTCAGAATCGCGCGCAGAAGTTCTTTGTTTCGCGTGTGCAACGACTGAAACTGTAAGGTTAGCGCTTTACTCATGACTTCCTTGTCAGCCAAGGCAAACACTGGTGGCTGACAGAATGATCTTTGAACGTGGCCCACGGACGCAGTGAATTTACGCGTGGCTTCGTCAAGGTTTACCGTGACATTGACGTTTGCGAGCACCTTGTCCAAGCCGTCTGACCCGTTTTCGAACCAGCCGCTGTTATTGTGCCAAGAACCAGTTTCCCGCATAACACGCGAGCCTAACAACCCGCCGCCGTCCGAGGCGAAAATTAACGGCCCTGCCGGTTCATCCTTGCCAGCAACGAACGTCCACTCGTCGAGATATTGCAGCCCGATCACTCCGACCCCAACTTGCGGAGACTCGCTCAACACGTCTACCAATAACGGTAATGCGACCTCGAGTGAAGGCGCCCAGCGTTCATAACGATTGCACGCCACAAGGATAGCATTGGGTTGTACGTTCAAGACCCAGTCTTGGCTACCATCTGGAGCCCAGCGACTAAACGAAAGTCCCGTGAGATCATTGGTTGTGGACACCTCAGGCGGCTTGCCTTGGCCGGCTTGCAACTGGATTGATAAGGCACCGCGCTGTTCGGCTTTGACCGGGAAAAATTCCTTGAGATGCTGGGACTTCTCATAGAACGCCAGCACCTTTCCAAAATCCGACGGGCCGAAATTCGATGCCACCTCGCACACGAACACTACGCTCTTGACGGAGTGGTTTCCGCGCACAGGAAAAACAGTGGGCATTGTCATAGCTCCACGCGGACAAATGTCATATTTTTCAAAGGACTTGCAGCAAAAAAGTTGCGCGAAAGTAACAGTATCGGACCCATAAGTCAACGGCTACATCTGTCTATCGGCAAGCGAGGCTGAAGCTTTAGGTCACTGGTAGTACCTGTGGCTCAGAGAATACCATCATGGCGCACCTGGGGACGTGTTCGCTGTCCCGCACTATGGCGTGCATCAGTCGTGCTGGTACGACGGACCACAGTAACTAGTTTCTCCGACCGGCGACGATCTCGCTTCTCGTTCTCTTGGGGATCGGAAACGGCGCCTCTTGGCATTTCCTTGGACTCCTGTTCCGTGAACGACAAAGGGGCATCGGTACAGCGAAATTGCAGCTTGCGCTGGACGGATCGAGCTTGATTAGGGCCGTTTAGCCTTGGTTTTGTAATTTGTGAATTGCGTAAGGTATTGATTCATAAAGGATCGTGGTGCGCCGCCAATCCTCCGAAGGCAGTACTCGATCCGTTGGGGTGTGCGTCGCGCGCCCTCACCATCGCGGTAAATCATTGTTGACGCGACAAACGTCAACAAGCATCAGTTGGGGGTAACATTGGGGGTATGTTTAGAAATTAAACAACTCAATCCTTTTGTGGACGGTCGTTTGTTGGATTTGTTTGGTAGCCCTCCTCTCCACCAAGATCATGTCTTAGATAATCCGATGAAGTCCTGAGACCCGCGTAGCTGCAAGGCTTCGCGGGTTTTTTATTTCCATTTCTGTCCAAGGGTAGCAACCGACACACATTGTCCACAGCGCGCCGAGCGCGAAGCAGACCACATAGGCGACCAAATAATCGAGGGGTGGGGTAGGAAGCATCACCGGACTCCTGAGGCGGTTCGCCGGTGCGCAGTCGCATCGCGGCGGAGTGGCAGAGGGCTGCCGTGCTCAGGTGGGTGATATAGGTTTGATTTTTGTTTGGATCGGGACTGGTAAGCGGCGTATGCCCTCTGTCTCAGTCCGACCCGAAGCAACCGTTTGATGACTTCAAGCGCGAAAGACCTCGTTGGAAAGCAGAGCGGACATTTGCATCGGCGAGATTGATGGCGCGAACTCGGCCGATGCCGCCATCAGAAACTTATTTCGCGCACGTCCGCTCAAGTGCCGACCGCGAACCAAGCAGCATCAGCGGTCGCAGAGACCGGTTCCCAAACACGTAAGCGTCTATTCGAGACGCGACGGAGAAGACTCGTGCATGAAATTGCCCAAGCTTTATTGATTCATTACTCATCACGCCGGCCGCGCCGAATAGTGACCGTCTCTGGCCGTGGAGTGCGAGGGAAATTCCCAAGCCGGAAGTCGGCCGACCCCGCCCAGTTCGAAAGCCTCGTCGAAGAAATGGCGCTGCGATTCCTGGAAGCTGCCCCGTTAGTCAAGTCACTCGCAACCCAGCCACAAGTATTCGAATACACCGACGGTAGCCACTGAAACGGCTCCAGAAGTTCGCTGGCCTCGACGCTCAGAGCCGTCGCCAGATTCTTTGGCGTGTGGAATTTGTCCCAGTCGCGTTCATCCGCAAACTGACGAACGAGGTCGCGCAAGCTAACAAGGTCACTTTGCATCTCAAAATCTCTTTGGGTGATGGTTCCCGCGGGACGACTGGGGGCAACGAGTCGGATTAGTCTTGCGGGCTGAAATAGGGCAATAGAGGCGTGCTTGCTCGAGTGAGCCGCGTCGTCCTTATGTCAGCAATCGGTGATGATATTCGAGAGGGCGGCTTGATGCTCACGTTATCGATTGAGCCGGGCAGGTGCGCGGCTATGACGCGTGCTTAGGCATTGTGAATCACGCGCGTGTCTGTCGACGCAGGCGTCGTGCCGTACTTCTTTGACCCACCTTCGTGCGCGCTTTTTTGCCGCTCGAGGTGACCCCGCCCGCCGCGTGATCACGCTCGCGCTACATCACTTTCCAGAGACTCGCAGGATTCGAACGCGCATCTTTTGCACAAAGATCGCCAGGATCGACAACGCACATATCCTCAATGGATTTTGGCCAGACCGGAATTCTGCAACTACGCATCGCAAACCATCGCGCAAAGGAGAACAGCAGAAGAGCCGGCGACAACAGTATTTGCACCAAAGTGTGACCGGGCAAATTCAAGGCAAGTCGCAACAAACCAAACCGCCATGTCTCACGCCGATCGGAAATGAGCAGATACGCCGGCGTACACGGTATGATCGCCGCCGCACCATCCTCCATATATCGCCGGACATATTCCCAGTACCGGTAAAGCTCTTCTTTCACTGGCCACGCCAGCGCAAAACAGAATGTCTCGACCACGGTTACGCCATCGTCACCGAGAACATGCCCGCGCACATCCCATGTTTGAATGCCAAACGGTCGATTGCCTCGTCCTAGAGCGAAAAAAACCTTATTCCATGGAACGGACAGCACGGTCCCGTCGAGCCGAAACACATGCACCACCCGACGCTCCCGGTCGAGCCGAATCGGGTAGTGCGTGTATCGAAAACACTCTCTGGAAATAAGCCAGAGGAGAACCGCAGCCAGACCGATGCCGAGCAGAAACGGGATCGCGCCGAAGACAAGATTTCCAAGCCGGTCCCCGGGATTGCCCAGCAATCCATCGACAAAGAAAATGTCCGCACCGACTCCCGCTATGAACAGACAGATGATCGTCAAGACACCCATTACGAATGTCAAAGCGCCTTTCCAGCCGTAATACTTGTCCGTCACCTCCAGATAGCGACTATTTATCCTGATCGTGGAGCTGAAATAATTCGGGGAAACGTCCAGGCGCTTCGCGGGATCGAGACGGTTCTGACGCTCTTCGTCCGTGAGCGGGCGATTGACTTTGTACTTATTGATGAGGCCAGTGTACTCCATGATTAACCTTTCGTTGCCACATCCAGTTGCTGCATTTCTATCTCCATAGTTTGATACTTACCCTGCTTTGTTTTTCCCCAATACGTCAACTCCAGCCAATCCTGGATCTTGTTGTTGACGAGCAGTGTCATCACGAACGCCCAGATAACCATCAGGCCGACAACCACCAGGCCCCACCCGGTCCAACCGATGAACAACAGCATCGTGGCGGCGGCTCCCAGTAGCCCGGATACCCCATACGCTGCGGCAGCGCCGTTGTGACCGGCCTTATGTTCCTCGTACGCACGCCATCCGTCCCATGCGGCCATCAATATCCCGGCCGCGACGCCCACAATACGGCCCACAACGCCGAAGATCTTGGCACCTGCCTGCATGGTCGCCTGACCGAGCCGAATACCGGCGACCGACAGTCGAGTAAGTCCGCCTTCAATGGCATCCGCCACGGCACCAAAAATGGCCAGTCCCTGCGTATAGACCCGACGCAGCATCTCGTTCTTGTGCACAGTCAGCGCGTCCTCCTCGCCCTGCATGATGGAATGCATGGCCCAACCGTTCGCCAGCAAAGCCAGAACAGCGAAGGTGAAGGGGATATTCACCTTGATGCGTTCGCTTCCCCGGGCAACCGCTTCGCGATAATTCGCCAGATTCAGTTCGTCAACTTGCTCCGGCGTTCGGATGCTCTTCGCCAGCCACTTCGCCTGATCGTCGACGTTCAGGTTCTTGGGCATGTTGTGGACTTCATCCGGGTCGATCATCAATAGCCAGGTTTTTTTGTCACTGCCTTTGGTATCGACGCCGCATATCTCCTGCCGGCGCAGTTCATCGGCAACGGCCTTTTCCATCTTGTTAGCGGGTATCGATTTCGCTTTGCCGCTCAACTTCAACATATTCTTGATGAGCGACGCGCGAAACGCCTTCTTCCCGCCTTCAATCGTCACCAGTACGTAGGGCTTGCGCGCCATTACCCCGAGTGCGACGAGTCCGGAGTAAATCCGCTGACTCTCGCCGACCTTCTTTAAAGTCGCGGTAATAGCGCCTGAAACCAGACTCGCAAGCCGGCCGATTTCGTCTTTCTGAGCTTCAAGCAACTGATCGAAAGTTGCCTTTCCGATGCCCATCATTTTGTCCCACGGCAGCTCCGCCCACGCCGCGGTATTTTCAGCGGCGCTCTGGATGGCTTTTGCCTGCGTATCCTGATGTAAGCAAAGCGCTCGCAACAGGATATTGCGCTTGTCGTTCAGATTGCCCTGAAGCCACTCGTTATAAACATCCGCGCTACATTTCTTATCTTGCGTACCGGCAATACACTGGCCGAACACGATCGTGTAGACGACGCCGCTAGCCACGACTGTGCTGTCGAAATTACAGTCGAAGTAGTTGTAGAATCTGTCGCCTTTGATCCAGTCGCGATGAGCTAGCGCGAGCGGACCGATAACGCTCTGGTCGAAGGACTGCAGCGCGGCATTGAAACTATCCTGCCAATCAGTGCGCTGCTTGTCGGAGTACAGATCGTCGTACTTCTTCCATTCCTTATCACCGGCCTGACGCAATTGATCCGGCGTAATGGCGCGGTCCATTGCTGCCAGCGCAGCGTTACCGGGTACCTGCATCCCTCCCATCAGCCCGGCAGACATCGAGTATCCCGACTCGTCTTGCTGAGCACGCTTTTCCCGATCGTCGATGAAATCTTGCTCAGCCTGAATCCGGATCGCGTCTCGAATCTGCTCGATAACGCCGGACAAAGCGGTCTTGCGGGGCCGGTCCTTATCGTTACGCTCGTCACGCATAAACGCCTGCATGCGTGTGCGCATGAGAAGCGCGAGTTCTGCGGCAATGCCAACAGGATCGGGAACGGCGACCATAACCGCTTCATACGGTTTAGCCACCTGCTTGCCCCATTCCATCAAACCTTTTGACTGATCGCCCAGAAAGTTGAGCGGTTGCTGCGAAAAGCCCAACGCACGATCCGATACAATCGTCACTTCCGGCAGCCACGTACCGGCCATGTTCTGTTTCAATTCAGCGAGGCGTGTTCGGGCGTCGGCCTCCTGCTTCTGTTCGACGCGAGCCGCGGAACCCGTCAACGGATGTGCAGTCCGCGCCTGTTCCATCTGTTTGATTTGCTGCTCGAGTGCGGCGGCTTGTTTGGCAAGCGCGTCGCGCGCGCTCGTTGCCGCGGTATCCGGTTTGAGTACTTTACTGAATTCGGCCACGTTTTTGAGCTTACTGAACGTGTCCATGTGCGCAGCCGCCTTTTGTGCACGCACGTCGGCCATGTTGATGCAGCGCATGTGCCGCTTTCGATAAGCGGCGTCCGAGTGCGCAGCCAGTACACCTTCGGTCCACATCACGTCGGAAAACGCCAGCCAGATATTCCCCGCCCGGGCCGCATCCTTGACCGTGATACAGCGCGCCAGATAGGGATCGGCCTTGCGGACGCAAGCTTCGTTAAACGTTTTGTCCGGAACCTGTGGCGGCGTCTTCGAATGGATATCGAAATGGTAGAGCAGTCCCTGACTGTTCACGATATATGCGCCCCACTCACCTCTGACTTCGTCGAACACGTAAAGGTAGCCCGGTCGCAAAATGCGCAGTGTGTATTTGGCACTCTCGCCAGGCAAAGCCACTTTGCCGGCATTGAATGGCGCAACGACGTCTGGCGCTTTCCCGCCGAGGTCGGTACGCGCCACTGCGTAGCGCAGCGGAAGAATCGGCAAGCCGCTTCTATCGCAGAACGGGCAGGTTTGGACCGGGGGAGTGGCGGCGGCAGTCATGTGCGCTCCTTCAATTGTTCTAATTCACTGCTTATACGTTGCATGGCCGCTTCGTCCAGATGACGGCAAGCGCCAACATAGGTGAGCTCCCCGGTGAGCGCGAGAGCGAGGCAAGACCGCAATTCCTGATGGGTATGGATATCGGGATGAAAACGGACAGCCTGTTCCGCGTAAAGCTGCCGGTCGCTGGATTCGGTCAAACGATGCACCGTCCATGCCCTGTCGAGTGCGGCGTCGATCCGCCGGGCGAGTGCGGCGTCATTCGGAAGATCGGGCGCATTGCGCCTCAAGCGCTTCAACGTCTCGTTGATGTCGCCGAGCCTTAGCAGCGTGTCCCATTGCCGCGGAGAAAAGAGCAGGCGTGACTGGGCATCGGTGGTCTCCGGGACGTGTTCGCGAGACTGCCAGGAACCGTCGAAGACCGGCCAAGCCCAGCCCTGCAGAGGACCCAGCAAGCTTTCCCACTGCGAGGGTTCAAGGAGCCAGTCGAGATGCCACAGAACCCGCGGATCGTACAAGCGGACGATGTCGTATGCGCGGCGGGCAGAATGGTATTGCGTCATCTGCCGCGCCAGATGGTCGCGCACTCTGTCGGCATCGGCTTGCGTTTGCAGCAACGAGCAGAAATAGGGGGTGCCGCATTCGGTCTCCCATCGTTGAGCGCGGCCTGACAGGTCAACGCGCGCGACTTCGTCCATGCGGTGCAATTCGACCAGCCGGGGGAAGAGTTCGGCTTGCCCTTTGAATCGCTGCGGCACAACGGGCTCAGAGGGCAGATCCCTCCACTCGGCCTCATCCACCTGCAGAGGATTGATCAGCGCGTACGGATACGTCCGCAGCGTAGCTTCGTTTGGCACCGGCGTAACCATATCAGGCTGCATTCATGGTGCCGGCGCCGATCGCATCGGCACCACGGGCTTTGAATTCGCAAAGCTTGGGCTCGCTTCGCGGCAGTTCGGCCTGGGCTTGCGCGCTTTTCGGCCCGGTGAGCGTGTGGCTTGCAGCATGAAACTCGACGGTGCCAGGCGCCCCCACTTCAATGCCATTACCCTCCATTTTCAGATACGCTTTGGCGGCATTGAGCAGCACGCGCTTCGGCGCTTGCAGGCTGACTCCGGACTGTGCACTGGCCAACGTCACGGCCTTCTGCGCCGACGCACTGAGCGTCCCGCCGTTCTGCGCCTGCACGCTCACGGAACCCGTCGCGGCATGCAGCGCGATGCCTTGGCCGGAGACGGGCCGCCCCTTGCCGGCTATGCCTTGCGTATAAAGCGCGATGCCCTGATTGGCCACCACGCTGGTCTTGCCCTTCGCCGTCAGTTGCAAATCCTGTCCCGCGCTGAGCACAGTCTCCGTGCCCGACACCCACACGTGACTCTTCGCGGACACCGCTGCGACACCTTGCTCGCCATGCGCAAGCAGATGTGGGCGGCTCCATGCAATGGCGCTCCCGCTGCCGCCGCCCTCACTCGCGGCGCCGTTTTCGCGCACGCCGCCGAGCGCATCGTGGCTTTGCTGAATACCCTTGGCCGCGGCCAGTTGCGACGCCTGACCGGAGGCAGCGCCTTGCGCCGCAGTATCCGTTGCACCGGGTGTTGTCGTCGAAGAAGAGGGCGCCACCCCCAACTCTGCCTGATCCGTCTGCGCGGTATCGGCAAGACGCTGCACTAGTTCTTGACTCTGCACGAGTACCTGACTGGACGCCACTGCGTCCATCTGGCTCACGCCGGGTGCGGAGCTGATCAACATGCCCGAGCCGCCGCGCAGCGCGCCCGCGCCGTCGGTCTTCAATTCGGCGCCGTAGCCGCGATCGACCTGCCGCTGGTTGTCCTGGATCTGCTTGATATGCCCAAGCGTCAAGCCGCTGTTGTGGTCGGTCGTGTAGAGATGCGCAGCGGACTGGCCTGCCGAGTCGTCGAGGAGAAACTGACGATAGCCCCCCGTGCCCTGCTGGCTCAAACTCATGTTCTGCGTCTTGAAGCCGGTCAGCGCGGCCGGATGTCCATTGCCCGCAAACCAGGCCGCGGCATTGCCCGTGCTGCTGCTCGGGCCGCCGGCCTGAGCATTGTGCTGGGCATCGGCATTACCCTGGCCGTTGTAGAGCGCCGCCACCGCCACCGGGCGATCCGGCTGACCTTCCAGCCATTCGGTCCACACCTCTTGTCCGACGCGCGGAACATTCACGCCACCCCAGTTGTCCCCGCCGACTGGAGTCAGCATCCGCGTCCAGGTGCCGGCACCCTGATCGGCAGGGGCATTGGCTGCGTACGGATGATCTTCACGGCTGGCGGCGTTTTGCCCTCGCTGAGCGTGGAGCTGAATTCGGATCCGGTGGTCACGGTCGGTATGGACGGGATTGCCCGCGCCCACCGTGATCGCCGTTTGCGCGCCTTGTGCGACTGCAACGGGATGAGCGCGCGCGCCATGACCGGCATCCGCGAGTGGACGATAACTCTGGGTGGCTGGTAGAGCGAGAAAACGGTTTCGATAAGCCGAATCGCCGTCCGTCAATGGCCCGCTGTCGTGGGTGCCGGCGTCTAGCACCGCGTGCAACGCCGTCGCCATGTTTTGTCCGCTCATATCCACGTCGCGCATCGGCGGTATCGTGCCGAGTCGCTGCGCGATCGCGCTATGAACATTCGCGTCGAGGTTCGCACGGGCTTCGTGTTGCACACGCAGGCAGATAAACGGATCCGATGCATTCAGCGTCGGATGCTGGCTGATCGCAAAGCGCAAGCCGGGCCGCAGGTCTCTGCGCGTGCTCGCCCCTTCGCTGCGCAACGCGGCGACCCGCTGGGCATCCAATTGCTGCTGCGCGCGCTGATCGCCGACTGAACCCGTCTGGAACGCATAGGGGCCCGCGACGTCCCGGTCCACGCCCGGGACCACGGCACCGTTCGCCCGCGCGCCGGTAGGCCGGGTCGACAGGCTCCGGTGATCCCAACTGGCTCGCACGACACTGCCGATGCGCCAACGCCGCGCTGGCATGAAATGTTGAATACTCCCTTGCGGGTCGCCGTCGCTCGTCTGGTGAAAACCGATGGTCTCCGGATTGTCCGGCGTGAAGCGCTGGTTCGAATCGGCCAGCACGAGCGTGTGTTTGCCGAAGCTTGAAGAATCGGCGTCTCCCTCATGCTCGAACCAATAGAAGATGCCTTCTTCCGCCCACAGACGCTCAAGGAAATCGAAATCGGATTCACCGGCTTGCGCAGTGAGACTGCGTTTGCGGTATTTCGATCGATCACTCACCGCCCAGCGCCACGCGGGAGCCACCGCGCCGCGTGTGTGGTAGCCAAAAATCTGCTCGCTGATGTCGATGACGCTCGCGTCCTGATAGTTGTAGCTGTCCACACGCTGGCGCAGCAACGCGAGCCAGGGCTCCACGACCAGGCGGTAGCGGGCCAGGCCGCCGTTGTAGCCGACGAGTTCGGCCGCCACGACATGACCATGCAACGGGCGACGCCCATCGCTGCCCTCGGCCGCCAGCCACTCGGCCAGAACGGGAGCGCCGATCAACTGGGCGAGCGGCAAGCCGGGACGCTCGGACAGCGCCGTCACCTGGAACCGGAAACCGCCGTGGTCGATCGCCTCCCACCCTTGCAGGCTTTCGGCCACCAGCGCCTGAGCGCCCAATGACGTGGTCAGCCACAAGAAGCGGTTCTGCTGTGACCAGCCGCTGAGCAGTGCCTGCAGAATATCCAGAGTCGTCACCATGTTTCTATGCCCCAAAATCGCTGCGACGGTATGGCCCGCCGCGAGCTATCACTGCGCCTGTAGCTCGATCGACTGCACGTCCTTCATTGGCGTGTAGATCTTTCCTTGCATCTCGGCCGGCGCGAGAACGTCGACCGTCATCTCACCGATGAACCGATAGCTTCCTGCGGTAATCCGACGCGAGGAAGAGGTGTCGGTAAAGGTAAGAGCGGAGTAGGGAACAGCGAACGCCAGAGTGACCGGCTCGCCCGGCTTCACGGTGATCTCTTTGGCATAGCGTCGCGATGCTTCGCTCAGATACTTGCTGACGAGACGAACATAAAAGCTCGTGCCCGCGCCGTTGATCGCGCCGATTCGCACGTTCCGTTGGTCGGGGCGAGCGAGGTCAGGCGACCATGTATCAGGTCCCGCGATGCTGATGTCCTTCTGCCCGTCATTGCCGAACGTCAACTCGAGAACGAAACTGTCTCTGCCCGAGTGCGCAGTAAAGACCGGATGGAGATTGATTTCCGGGTGGCCGTTCTTCAGGGCCTTGTCGGCAAGTTGATAAAGCGGGTAAAGCTTGTTGTTGAACGCTTCGCCTAACTGATAGTTATATTCGCCCTGATACTGTCGGCCGTTCTTCTCGAACGAAAAATCCAGCACTGGGCCGCTCCCCAATCCCTGCGCCGGCGCAAAGGTGTGGCTGCTCAAAGCCTGCTTCACCGAGTCGATCTGCTGCCCAGTATGCTTGTCCACATCCAGCACATATTTGCCGATTCCCGTATAACCAGTTTCGGGTAGCGCGCTCATGCTGCGCCCGCGCGCATAGTACGAAATCTTGCCATCTTCGACCGTTACGATCATCGGCGGAGCGGGGTTGACGGTGCCTTGGCCGTCACGAATCACGAAAGAGTCGGAAGGATTCTTACCGCTAGCCATTTCTGTTACTCCGAAAAGAAACACGGAAACCAACGCCAGCAAAGCTGTTCGGTTCATTTCAATACGTCCCATTCGATGCCGGTCCTGCCTTTGAACCAGTCGCGAAAGCCATACATGTAGTACTTCGCTATCGTCGGCGCAGCGTTATACATGCCAAGCCCCATTAAATTCGTATTGGTGGATCGCTGCCAGTTGTCGGTCAGCTGGTTCATGGTGACATCGACAACCTTCTGAGCGTTGATATAGCCCTTGTAGACCGCGCCTCCGTCAAGGAAGTATTCGTCCGGCCAGCCGAACAGGTGGCCTGTCTCGTGTACCACTGCGTTCTGCGTCGGGATCGGCTTGAACTGTTGCGTCAAGCCGTCCCACGCCACCTGTACTTCCCCCCAGTTTTCGGAGTTGAAGCGGGTGCTGGTCGGAAACAGGTTGATGGTCTTGTGACATCTGCCCTGCTCGACGAACTTCACTTTCAGCGCAATAGCGACCTTACATGTGCAAGCGCCAGCGCGGGGGCAGGCCTTCGGCCGCATGTAGTACTTATTCGCGTTCAACCCATGCTCGATCCGCTTCTGGAAGCCCGCAACTTTGGCCAGGCCGCCTGTGCGATTGACGGTCTTTAACTGGATGCCCGGAGCAGGTCCACTGCTATCAAAGGGAATCGATCTGGGCTTACCAGCTGCGTCCATGACGACTTGCCCGTTGGCGCCGAGCAGGTACTGATCCTTCAATGCAACCTTGATGATGACGGTGGCGGTCAACGTCGACGTCGAAGGCGAATATTCGATGTCGAATGTCCCGCTTTGTCCCCCGAAATTCAGGAGCACGGGTTGCCCGGCGCTGTTCAGAACCTTGTGGCCTGACCCGTCCGTCTGGTAATAATCGGCACAGCCCATGCTGACGGTGTAGTCGACCTGCTTCGCCGCCTGCAGTTGCTGGGCGCATACGCTCGGCGGCGGCGCGGGCTGCTTCGAAGGCGGCCCGGCCAATTCGCTGGAAATCGGTACGTAGGGCCTCGGTCCCGACGCGCCCTTAGCCTGCGTCGCCGGACCCGGTCCTGGCGGCGCAGCCGGCGCGGGTGCCGATGCTGCGGCTAGTGCTGGAGTGGCTGCGGACGCCGCCGCGAATGCAGGAGCCGTTGCGGACATCGATGCCGCCGATGCCGATGCCGATGCTGATGCCGGTACCGCCGCGGACGCCGACGTCACCGCAAGCGACGAGGTCCCGCCAGCGCCGCTGCTTGTGAAGCCGCCAGCGAGAAAGTCGCAGACGTCGCCGGGTGGCGGCGTCACGGGTAGTGCGGGTAACGACACCGTTGTCGTCGCGGGCCCCGGGAACGGATGCGAGCCCGCCTTTACGAGGAATTGCCCCGGCGTCTCGACCGTGATGTCCGCGCCCTTGAGCGTGATCCGGTTCGGTCCCTGCTGCAGTACGATGGCATCCTGCGCCAGCACGTCGAGGCGGTCTTCGGTCGACATGATGCGAACCGATTGATCCGCGAGAATCTCCATGGTGGCCGTGTGCGCCTCGATGCTCACGGGCCCCTGATTGGCGATCGCCTTGAGCCCGCCGGCAGCGCTGAACAAACTCACGGCATCGCCCGACGCGGCTGCCACGGTCGCTCCCGCAGCCAGATGCGCGTCGCCTTGTGCCGTCAGATGCACATGCTCGGCGGCATAGGAGACCGCACTGGCCGGCGTGGTGAACGCGATGTTTTCCGGCGATTCCAGCACGACGGCTGGCGTCGCGAAGCGCTCGACCGGGTCGCCGCCGTCGCGTTGCGTGCCCACCGGCCGAGTCGCGCTCTGGCCGTTGACGGCACCTGTGTACTTACCGTCCTGCTGCGGATCGATCGCCTTTAGGAAATCGGCTTGTGCGGCATTGCCCGCGAAGCCGCCCGCCTTAGCGCCGGTGGCCGAGCCGTCGAGGCGTTTGGCGGTTGCGACAGCCTGTTTCAACTGGCCTACGCTTTCGGCGACGTCCATTTGAGTAGAGGTTCCCTGCGCACGCGCGGTACTCGACACGAGCACCCCCTCGCCGGCTCGCACGACGCTCCAACCCTGCGTGGCCAGTTCGAATCCTTCACCGCGATACGCGCCGCGCACGGCGCCCTGCTGAGCGATCAGATAGCCCTGCGACAGGCCGCTGTTCGCAACCGAATTGACCAACTCGTGGCGCGACTGCCCTGACGCGTCGTCCATCACCCAGCGGCTACCGGATTGGCCGTCCAGCGTCTGCGTCTGCATGCCCGACAAGGTGCCCGGGTGATTCGCACTGCTGCCTTCACCAGCAGCGAATGGCGGCTGCACACGTCCGCCGTAAACCTGCCCCAACACCACCGGCATATCGATGTTGCCGGAGTCGAAACCGACCACCACCTCCGCACCGATCCGCGGCGTGAAGCTGTGCCCGAAATTGGGACCGGCCGTTTGCTCGGCGAGGCGCGCCACGACACCGGACTGATGGTTGCCCGGCGCATGGCCGGCCGGATTCGAGCGGCTCGCCGTGTCGGTGAGACCGCCGGGTAGGGGAGCCACGCCTCGCATCCACGGGAACTGGATGCGCACCTGATGATCCCGCGTGCTGCTAACCCGGCTGTTGGGCTCGCCCACCACGATTGCGGTCTGTACGCCGGATACCGTCGGCCGATCGCGATAGGGCGGCACGATCGGCACGCCCGCGGGCACCGCGACAAAGCGATTGCGATAATGCCCCTGCTCCAGTTCCCCGTACTCCAGAAGCTGAGCAATCTCGGCACCGAGGTTGTTGACGGCCTCATGCTCGATCGACAGCGGGACAAACGAAATCGTCTTGTCCAGATAGCCGGTCAGCGTATGTACTTTGCCGGCCTCCAATGTGCGCGAAGAACCGGCGCCATGATGGATCAGCTTCGGCAGACGCAAGGCGTCGAAGCGTTGCTCGGCATAACGCTGGGCGCCGTTGACCGTGTCGAAACGCCCGGCACGCTGCCCATCGAAAATCTCCCGGACGGGCATCACGGGCGCCCCGGAATCGGCTTGACCCTGGGCGTGCCCGCTGAGCGCCAGTAACTCGCTGGCTTTCCAGCTCGTCGCGACAACCCGGTCGGGCACGATCTGATGACGCTCGGTGAACTGCGTCATCACGCCGTCCGGATCGCCCACGTCCTGTTGATTGAACGCAATCGTGCTGCCCTTGCCGAGCTCGGACCGGCGGTCGAACACCACGACTGTGTGGTCGCCTGACGGTGCCGTGCCGCTATCCTGCGCGTGTTCGATGCGAAAGGACAAGCCGGCTTCCGATAGCTGGCGCATCGCGAAAGCGAAATCGGTCTCGCGATATTGACCTCGCAAAGCGAACGTGCGCAGCGGCTCCTTGAGCTCGTAGCGTCGACGCGCCTCCGGATAATCGCCGAACACCCGTTCACAGATGCCTTCCGTATCGAGATCGGTGAAGTACAGGCAATTGCGCCGCAGATGCAGGAAGGCGAGCCACGATTCCAGCGTGAGCCGGTAGCGGGTGACCTCACCATCGCTGTCGGCATAGGCGGCATGGGTGATGTAGCCGTTCCAGCAGCGCTCGCCCGCGCCGGTCGCGAGACGCAAACGCGCCGCGCTGCCGAGCAGCGGGGTCAGGTCGAGGAACGGCTCGTTCGACAGCAAGTCGATTTCAAAACGAAACGATTCGTTGACGGCTTCGCGACCGTGAAAGCGTTCGACCGCGAACTTGCGCGGCAATGCGGTATCGATCTGGATATGGCGCGTGGCCTGCGAATATCCCGTCAGTGCGGCAACAAGATCCATGTCATTTCCCCGTGTTCTTGCGCGAGCACTGTACGCTCGAGCGCATAGCCTGCCTCGGCGATTTCGAATTGGCGATTTGCATCAGGCTGCCTTTGCGGCCAAAGCACTACCCGATTCCATTGCGTGCAACAGACACTCCACGCAAACCTTGTCGGGAAAATTAGGCAATTGCGTATCCAACTGGTCCGGCCCGTCGAACGAGTGCTCGGCCGCGTGCACCACCAACGCGCCCGGACAGCCGAAAGTCACATTGCCGCCCTCGATGGTCAGATGCGCGCCACCGCTCACCGCGAGGTGCACGGTCTTCTTTGCGGCGAGCTCGACGTCCGCACCGATGGACGCCACCTTCAACTCGTCTCGTGAACGCAGCGCCAACGCGTCATGCTGGGCCTGCAGGTCAAGATTGTCCTTGCCGGAGATCACGCTCAACCCCACGCCGTTTGCCGCGTTGGCGCCTGCGAGCCAGCCAATGCCCTGGCCGCTGTGCACGCGCAGTGCTTTGTTCACGGCCACGTTGGTATCGAGGCCGCTGCCGACGGTCAGGGTTTCGCCCGCTACCCACTGCAGCGCCTGTCCGGCGAGGACACCCTGGCCGCCATGCGCTTCGATGCCCAGCACGGCGTCACCCGTGTGAGGCAGCGGCTTGTCCGTCGACCGGTTCGGTGCATCGGCCACCCCTTGCTGGAAGCCGTCCGCGCTCACCGTGGTCCCGAAGCTTTGTGCCAGCGCGTCGAGCGGCGCGGCCTGGCCGTTGATCATTGACTGATCGGCGCTCTTCACGCCGCGCTGTGCTGCCAGCGGCAGGGTCTGGTGCGTGTCGGCCGTCTTGTCGAGCAGACGGGCCAGAGTGATTTGCTGCGCGAGCAACGACCGCAGTGGGGCAACGTCGCCCGCGGGCTGCCCCGCGCCCGCCGCGTAACTGCTGATCAGCACGCCCCGCTCGCCGCGCACTGCCCCGTAGGCATCCGAGCGCAACTCGACGCCCTGCCCACGGAAACTGCCGAGGTAGTTATCCGCCTGGTAGCGTAGATGTCCCAGATTGAGCTGCGTGGCCGCATGGCTCGCGCTCATCTGCAGGCGGCCCATGCCGTCGCTGTCGTCCGCCACCAGTTGATTGGCCCCCTGGCCGTCGAAGCCCTGGCTCTTGAAACCCGACAACGCGCCAGCGTGATTGTGACGGTTCGCGCCCGCACCCGCGCCGTGCCAGGCTGGACCGTGACCGCCGGAAAGATTGCCTTGAGCGCTCGCCATCTGGTCGGCCGCTTGCCGGTAGATCGATTCGTCGAGCGGCTGCCCCGGTTCACCGCCGGGCGTCGGGGCTTCGCCGCCTTCCCCGCGGCCGTTGAACAGGCCGCCGAGCACGATCGGCCGGTCGATCAGGCCATGGTGGAATTGCACCAGCACTTCCTGACCAATCCGTTGCATCTGCTGCAGGCCGTGACCGTCGCTGGCAAGCCGCTGCATGGCGCGGGTCGGATAGGTGCCGTTGTCGCCCTCGGCCTGCCAGTGAAAGCGCAGCCGCAATCGGCCCTGCGCATCCATGTGAAGCGGACCGGTCGCACCCGGACTGGATTCCCCCTGCGGACCGACCACAATGGCGGTCTGCGCGCCGAGCGCCGTCGACACCGGGTTCAAGCGTTGCCCCGTGCCGTCCTCCAGCGTTGGGCGCCACGGCTGCGAGCGCGGTACCGCGTCGAAACGATTCGCGTAGCCGCCGGCCTTCGCCTGCTTGAGCACGCGCGAATCGAGATCCGCCGTCGGCAATGCACCGAGACTCCGTTCGACCGTTTCCATGACGGTCTGCGGCAGATTATTGACACCGACATGCTGCACAGCGGTCAGCAGAAACGCATCGGGCATCTGTGCCCCGCCGGGAACCTGCCCCCACGGCGCCTGCGTTAGCCGCAGCGCCCGGCCGGACGTGGCAGTGCGCAACGTGCTGCAGCCGGTCCAGAAACGCGCGTCGGAAACGATCGCTTGCGCCTGGCGCCGCGCGGTGTCTTCGGCCTGGCGAAGGCTGGCGAAGGCCTCCGGTCCGACGTCGTCGTACAGTTCGCGGGGCCCGCCAGGATTGCCGAGGCTCGCCGCCGCCGTGGTCGACTGGTTGCTGCGATAGTCGCTGCTGATCAATGTGAGACGGTCGGCCGTTAGCGACAGCGACTGCCCCATGCCGAGGATCATGTCGTCCGCCGCCGTCGCCATATCGCTCAGGCGTTGCGGCACGCCACCGAGGCGAACGGAAGTATCGTCTTCGGGAAGCTGCGTGCTGTCGTCGAAAATCAGCA
Source organism: Paraburkholderia nemoris (assembly GCF_905221015.1). Taxonomy (NCBI): domain Bacteria; kingdom Pseudomonadati; phylum Pseudomonadota; class Betaproteobacteria; order Burkholderiales; family Burkholderiaceae; genus Paraburkholderia; species Paraburkholderia nemoris. Next base: position 31,535 of record NZ_CAJNBO010000043.1, read on the forward strand.
ACGTATGGCCGGACGGCGCATCCGCATCTTCGACGAAGCAAAAACCCAGGCCCGCCGCGGCAAGCTGATGGCGGACGAAATCGTAGTGGCTGTGAGTTCGGTACTGGACGATGTAATCGTTCGGGCCAAGCGCCTCGATGCGCTGATTCGCGTCCGTCGTGAAGCGCCATTGGGCGATATCGGCGTAATCGCCGAAGACCGTGCCGAGCACCTCGGCCACCGTCTGGTTGACGAACGTGCGCTCGTCGCGGCCGTGGGTCAATGCCGCCAGCCAGGGCACCAACTGCAGATAGTAGCGGGCGAGGCCCGCGTCATAGCCGATACATTCGGCCTCGGCCACGAGGCCGCTACGGGTTGCGACCGTACCGTCGCCCAACGTGGTTCGAATCGTGGCGCGCTGACCGAGCATCGCCTCCAGATCCAGACCCGGATCGGTGGCCAACGCGTAGACATCCCATTGATAGTTGTTGCCAAGCGACTCGCGGCCAACCCAGCGCTCAATCTGCATGGCCGATAAAGGCCCGCTCCCCTCGAGCGAATAGAGACGATTAAACGTGCTGAACATCGAGGTGAATTGCGCAATAACGCTCATGTGGGCCCCGCTCTCTCTCAAATTACGACCGCTTTCTTTGAGTACATATTGCCGCATAAGAAACCGGCGATTCTTTAATCGGCCAATATGACCGCTTTCTTTGACCGGCGGCGGCCTCACCCCGCGCACTTGATGCGTGTCGATGCGGCCCCGTTTGCGGCCAGTCATTTTAAATGACAGTCCGAGGCTTATCCATAAAAACTCTGATATTTAACAAATGGCGCGAAATTGGCAGCACTATACCGAAGCAATTCAAATCCTCAATGACCATCGGCATTGCCTTATCTGAAAGCGGAATCGCTGATACCTCAATTAAAACCCCTGATTGGAGTATCGCTTCCAATCGGCATTAGCAAGTAAAATCGGGAATCCCCGTTTCAGCCAATCGGCCGAGTGCGCTCGGGGCATTCAATACGCATAGCTCAAACGGATAGAACGATAAGGAAACCAGCGCATGACACGTCCATTCATTGTCCTCGGCGACAAACATAGTCACGGCGGCTCCGTTACCAGCGCGGCAACCAGCGCCAAAATCGGCGGCAAAAACATTGCCCGCCGCAACGATAAGGTGACCTGCCCGATTCATGGCCCCAACCACATCGCCGACGGCGACGACACGGCCATCATCGAAAACGAAGGCGCGGCCCGCGACGGCTACAAAACCGCCTGCGGCGCGACGCTGATCGCGAGCCAGTCGACCACCGGCGGCGCATGAGCACGGCACAGGGATCGGCAGGGAAAAGCGTGGTCCAGCGCTCGAGGTTGAGCACCGCCCTGACAGCGGTCGCGATATTCGTTTCTGTATGGATTGTCGCTGCGTTGTACTGGAAGACAACCTATCACGCGCCCACCTGGCGGGACCTGCTGCTATGCGGCGTGGCATTGCCTATGCTGCTGGTCGTGGGACTCGCGCTGGGCCGCAGGAGTATCGAGCGGATACGGCAGCCGGAGCGCGTCGTCCAACCCGCCGGTCAGGCGACAGGCGTGGCTTCCGGCGACGATTCCGCACAACAGTGGACGATGGCATTGCTCGACAGCAGCCTGCGCCTGCCGTCGGGTATCACGCCCGAGGAAATCGGCGACGCTGCCCGCGAAGCAGCCGTGGTTAAACTGCATCCCGATCTGACGCGCCACGACGGCGTGAGAATCTTTGCCAGCGGGGTCGCCTCAATCGCGCCCGATCGTTTCGATGAAAGTCTGCTGCCGCCCGACTCGGCAGAGGCGTTGAACGACGAACACCGGCGCGCGATGCTGCTGGCTGCCGAGACGCTCGACGAGTTGATGGAACGCCAGGCCGGCGCCGCGAGCGCTGATGCCAACATCTCGACGGAACAACCGTCGCTCAAGCTGCATCTGCTATTTCCCGAACGTTGGCAGCCGGTGGCGGCGACGCTCGCCGCATGGCTCGACGCGCACCTCGCCCGCGAGCAATGGATGCCACGCATGGAGCGCGTCGCCCCGGTGTGCGTGGCCGATCCGGTCGAAGCTTTGGCGATGCTGGACCGACTGAACGAGGTCCTCCGTAAGCAGCCGCTCACGACACGTCACATCGTGCTGGCTCTCGATTCATCCCTCGGCTGGGCCACGGTCGATTCGCTGGACAATCTCGACCAGCTCTACACGCAGCAGCGCCCCAACGGGCACGTGCTCGGCGAAGGCGCCTGCGCATTGTTGCTCGCCCATCCTGCGGCGGCGGATGTCGTTCCAGCAGCGCACATTCATCGGCTCATCTCGAGCCGCCTTTCTGCTCCCGTCGAGCAAGCCGGCCAACAGCGGGGAGACGCTGTGATGCAATTGCTCGATTCGGCACGCAAGCATACGGTGGCGCCCGAACTGGAGATCGCGGCGTGCGCGCTGGTCAGCGACGCCGACCAACGGATCAGCCGGCGTGCGGAAATGACGGCTGTGGCCGAGCTGGCGTGGCCAAACTCGGACATCAGCGGGCGCTGCCTGCATCTGGGTCTCGCAAACGGCGAGAGCGGTGCGGTGCTGGCGCTGAGCGCGATCGCAGTGGCCGGCGACCACAGCCTCAGGGAGCAACAGCCGACTTTCGCCGTCTCGACCAACGATGCGACAGCGCGAGGGGTGATGCTTGTTAGCCTCCCGCAGAAGCCGTCCGCGCCGTCGAACGCTCAGGACTCGGTGTGATGCCATGTTCGTGCGTGTGCGCGAAAGTCGCGCTCACGTCAGAAACGCGCTGCCGGTGCGGCGTGGGCATCTCAGCAATTCCTCACCGTCCTTACTGGAAAGCAACACCAACTGGGTAAAACTATTGGTGGTCACATACAAGCTCACGAGTTCGTCCATCACTTTTGCGAAGACGTGAACACCCGTGCCGGCGAAGCAGTCCGGGTCGACGGTGAGGTGAATTTCAATGCCGCGCGCCATGCCCGCAAAGGGCTGACTGGGCACCCATGCTGTCACAACTTTCTGCGTCAGATCCACCACGCCCTCTATCTGACGGACGGAGATCGCGGAGTCCTGAAGGTTGTGAAGTTTAAGCAAGTCCCGAATCGGCTCGGCCCCCCCTGTCAACTGCACAGGGTTGAGCGACAGCTGCGAAATCAACCGCCACAGGGCATTGTGTCCGTGCCTGAAGCGTATCGACTTGGTAGGCCGGTGCAGCAGGGAAATACGCCGGGCGAGCGTACCGCCCTCCAGCGTCAAATCTCCACCCGGCAAGCCATACTCGAGATGTTCGGGCAGGTCGCGATTGCTGCAGGTGAGCTTGCAATCCAAGGCGTTCGGCGGTGACGCGACTTCGAGATCGCCGTTCACGAAACTCAAGGCCACTTCCAGACCAGGACTATTGCGCGCCGCTAGATCGTCCCTGTGCAACTTCCAGTAAATCGTATCGCGGTTGGGACGCAGACTGTGCCGCAATGAATAAAGCGGATCGAACACCGAGACTTTGTCGCCTTGCGGGGTTTGTTTGGTCTGGACGACGGAGTCGATTGAATACACCTCGTAAGCATGCGCAATTTGCTCGTCCACCACCAGCGGATACGCGGCCTCGGTCGATGACGCACTGGCCTGATCGCCAAGTTTGCCCGATGTCTCGAACAGGTTGACGACCGGTGTGCAACCCAGCAAAACATGCTCCGTTGCGAGACTCTGCAGGACGCGCGCCTCGGCAGAATCGGCCAGGATATCCTTCAGCAGCACATGCAAGGTGAACTGTCTTCCACCTAAACGGCCAGCCTGCCGGAGATCACAATCGAAGAAGCCGAACTTTTCCGGGTAAGCAAAATATTCGCTGAGCAGCAGATAGGCAGGATCCGACGTTTCAGGGTACGGTACCAGCGCGTCGGCACGAGCCATCCCGGCAGCGGTGAAGGGGAAGCGGTCGAGTGCAATCCAGCGTCCGCTTTGTCCGGGTTCCACATAGGCGCACAACGCGCGCATCGACAGCGCATCGCGAAGCGCTGCCGTAAATAGCGGTTCGCCCCGCGTGTACAGCCGGACCGAATCCAACTGCAATTCCGCTGCCGAAGCATGGCCCGACTGAATCCCGAAAGTCAGCGAAATCTGCGCGCTAGCCCCGGCTGGCGCACGGGAGAGACTCGGCACCTGCGCGATGGCGTGAAAGCGGGCACCGGTCAATCGCAGTGGCGACAATGTCACATCGTACGCAGTACGGAAGAATACTTTCGTTCCACGCACGGGACGGCTATAGAGTTCCGTACCGCGCGGGATAGTAACCGACGAGGACATTTGCGCGGCCCGGCTGCTGTCCACATCGAAGCAGGCGATGGAGCAGGAGGGAAACGGGCGCAGGTAGTGCGGGTACAACGTCCCGATCAATGCTTTCGTGAACTCTGGATAGTCATCTTCGATGTTTTTCGCCGCGCGCGCCGCGAGCAACGCGAACGTTTCGAACAGACGCTCTGCATGAGGATCTTCGCTCCCGCTATCCCCCCTGAGGGCGAGGCGCGTGGCGATCTTGGGGTAACGCTCCGCGAACTCGCGTGCCCGCTCGCGCAAGAGAGCAAGCTCCCGTTCGTAATAGCGTACCAGGTCGTCCATGAGTCATTCTCTCGCAGGGATATCGTTCGCACAGGATACGGGAAGCGCACAGCCCATACGAACCCGGCTGCCACTCCGCGGCCCGGCTTGTGTGGATGCGCTTATGCGGCAGCGCCCGTACGCGCCTCGGTTTGCGCGTGCACCGGCGCCGTCCAGGGCGGGCTGACCAGCACCGCGGCTCGCGCCAGAGGGTCGGCGAGGGAAACCGCAAAAGTCGGTTGCAATTCGTTGAGGCTATGGGCCGCAGCAATCGCGACCGCGCTTAGCGCCAGTACCGCGCCGCTCTCCCCATTGGCGAAGCCAAGGTGCTGGCACCGGCTTTCCGCATTCGAACCGGGCCAGACCGACTCGGCCACGCCGGTAATTTCGGTGCGCCGGCTAGTGCGCTGACTGGCGTCGCTGACCAGCGCGCAGGCCCTCATCTCCAGACCGGGCGCCGCCGTTTGCGTGCGCGCACTGTCGAGTAGATGCATCGTCGTGTCGTCGCGCGCTTGCTCCGGCTCGTCGGCGGAGGACAAACGCTCGGCCGCCCGCATGCGATGGACCCGCGCCACCGGCAACGCGGCGTTTTCGCCTCGAAGCGCGAGCATCAGGGCGCAAGCGCCTTCGCCAGGAACATGGCCGTCCGGGCGATTGCGACCGTAAAGCCGGTCGGTGCGTTCGAGAAGAGTCATCTCGTTCTCCCCAAGCCACGAGTCGCAGGCCAGCACGATATGGCGGGCCGGCGATGAATCTCGATTGAGCGACACATTCAGATCGTCTACTACAGCCAAGGCCTGAACCGGATTGGCGACGGTCGTCACGCGCGCGCGCGTCGTAGCTGGCGACCAGGGTTCGCGAGCCAGGTGCGCATCTAACCAGGTGGCGAGGGTGGGTGCCTCGCGCTTCCAGCGCTCGGGCAGCAGCAGATGAAGTTCGAAGGGTGCGACATCCGGGTGCGCGTCTTCATGAGCGGCGAGGGTCACCACCGCATGGCGTTGCATCAGATCGTCGAGCGCCTCGCCAGCCAGCATCAGCGCGCGCCTGTGTTGGTCGCCAAGGTTCGCGGCGGTGCCGTCAGGGAGCAGGTTTTCATCGAAATCGTCTAGCGAAACCGAGGCGACGTTGCTTGCAAAAATGCGTGTCTGGTCGGCCCGCCTCAGTTCGGCATGCAATCCGACCACCTGCTGTTGTCTTGCCAGCGCGGCAATTTCGTCGGAGGTGGTGCCGGCGGGAAGGGACAGGCTGCTGTCGAGCACGGCGAGCGTCCATGTCGACGAATCGTCGCCGGCAATGGAGGGGGGGGGCGCGGTAGCTTTTATCGCGGGCGCGCCGGGTACTGGCGTCCGCGTCAGGGCAATGCTCTTGCGCACGCCGATGAAACTGGCGATCAACAACACCGGCAGCGCGATACCAACCAGCAGCAGATCTTGCCCGCTAGGCACTCGATAGATCGACTTCCAGTAAATCAGTGCGATCCCCCACACCAGGACGAACACCGCGGCCACAGAGGCCACGTTGCGTAACGTCGAACGCTGGCTCATGCATTTTCCCCGTTCATCGTTCTTTTATTTTCAGCCTGCGCCTTCAATAACAACCGTATCGTCGTTGCCCGCAATGTGATTATCGCGGCGAATGGGACACGTGACCTGCTTATTGTGCGCACTACCTTTACTGGCGGTCGCCGCGATTGTCGAGGTGCTAGTAACAGTGCCACCGTGGCTATGTTTTTCGCATAACACGATAAATGGACGTGTCATTACAGGTCTCCCCCGCGGACAGCAATAGTAAATGAACCGGACAAAACTCGACAGGCTGCACCGCCGTATTCCTATGGTAAATTCCACAGCAGATTCTACTGAGGATTAGCGCGGATTTCATCCGAAAACGCTCCGATCCAGCTTAACCTAGCGGCAATCGTTGAGTAAATATTTCCGCAACTGGATTGTCCGTTGCCACATCGCAGGTAAATAAAACACGCTCGAATAGGTAATGGGACCCGTATGGACGCTATTTCCCAGTTAACAGCCGCGTGGCAGCAACAAGCCCACGGCGGTACGAATCCACCGCCTGCGGAATTCCTCGTGTCCCGGATGCAGCAAGCATTCGTCTGCCCGGATCAGATGCAAACGCCCCTTCCTCAATTTCCAGAGAAAGTCCGTGTCGCGTGCCTGTTGCTCGCGACGCAACCGGATAGTCCTCTGGCCACCAAGCTCGCGTGATCGTGGACGCTACCGATTGGATTGATCCGTATCCGGATGATGCATTGGAACAACTGCGCGACGCGTTCGACCCGCCGCCGGGTACCGATATTCGGTATTACGCATTGTTCGATATGGTGTTTTCGCCGCCGCTGCGCGATGAATTGCCGTCTATTGGGCTCGGAGCCACTGTCGTCGCGCTCTACGATGGCGTGTACGAAGCTGACGACCTGATGCGGATATCGCCTTGCCTCATGCCGCTTCCCGAGGACGCGGAGCGATTCGATGCCGTCTGTACCAAGCTCTTGCAGCGCACCGCCGGGCGTCCCATGTTTAGTCTGCTGCGCACCACGTACCGGCTCGCCGAGTTGACGGCGCATCTGCGTAGGCAACTGGAGGCGCGGACCGAAAACGGCGACGCGTTTCTCATGCGTTTTGCCGACACGCGATGCCTGCCGGTATTGGCCGGTGCCTTGACCGTGGCTCAGCGTGGCCGCTTTTTCGCAGGTATAGACACTTGGTGGATTTTCGATCGCACGGCGGCGCTTGTGCCGGTCGACGCGCAGGCGATCGACACCGCAAACCGCGAGGCCGCTGCTGCCGATGAAGGACCGTACTGGCTTGACGCGCTGCAATTGGAGCCGCTCAAGCAGGCGGCAAAAGTCGATACGCTGATTTTCCATATTCGCCAGCGACCGGAGAGTTTTGGGCGCTTGACGGCCTCGGCGTCGGAGGTCCATGCATGTGTGAGTGCGGCGATGGCGGGTGAGTTGCCCTCGCCGGCGGCTGCCTCGCGGGTAGCGTTAGCGGCGCTCACGGCGGCCGGATTGCTGGTCGAGGGTTGAACGTGGGACATGTGCTTTGGTGCGGCGGGTGGCGTCGGCGTCGGATGCGCGCGATCGAGTGTTGTCCATGCTCGCGCAAGTTGTGCTTCGCTTCACATCGTCGCTTCACTTGGCTTTTCAGATTGAAGAACAGCGATCCGCGCTGTTTGTAAACCGATAAGAGAATCAGGCCTTCATGAATCACCGTTCTACGATGACGAAATTCGTCCAATGGCTGGCTCCGCTAGCCCTCGTATTGTTGCTCTTCTCAGCGTGCTCGCGCGCGGCGGATTCGCCCGCGCCGCAAACAGAAGACGACACGATGGGGCTCAAGCTGGTTGGTTTGAACTACACGGAGATACCCATTGGCGATTTCTATACCGACGGCACGTGGGGAGCCGCGATCCCAAGCCGTATCGGTAGCTGGAGCGGAACGATTATTTGTTGTGTTTCGTTGCCGAAGAAATGGCATCCTGGTTTGACTGTCGCAGTGCAGTGGCAGGACGACAATTTATACAAGAAGAATCCGAATGCACTGGCGAGCCGCGTGGTGCCTGTCGAGAAATATGAATATTTCTCGGATGGATTTTTATACGTGCTGTTTTTCCCCAATGACAAGATCAAGGTGTATGCGTCGCCTTGGGCGCCAGGATACCCCGATTTTCCCGAAGGCTTGCAGGAGCCAGGCGCGTCGTGCCCGGGTCATTTCACTCTGAAGAATAGCGATCCACGCTGCCCTGCACCCGATAAGAGGATTAAGCCATGAGTTTCCGTTTTGCATCGGCTGAGAGGCCTGATATCGGTGTGGTAACGAAGGACGAGCAAGCGGCAATTCTGCGCCGTCTTACAGAGGACGAGGGGATGAGCTGTTGCAAAACATTGCATATAGGTCTCTTCTTCGACGGCACGCGGAATAATGCTGAGCGAGATCGGCCGGGTAATAAGCACAGCAACGTAGCCCGGCTCTTGGATGTTTATCAGTTAGATCAATATCATCGACGTATCTATGTGGCGGGCGTCGGCACACCGTTTGTCAATGAGGTAGGCGACTATGGTGTGGGTCTGCAGGCCGCGGCGGGTGCCGCGGCCGGTTGGGCGGGTGAAGGCCGCATCAACTGGGCGCTGCTGCAACTTCACAATACGGTACATACGTATGCTCACGGTGTCTCGCTTAGCTTGGCCACCGGCCAGGTCGACAAAGACATCGCGAAAGCGATGAGCGCCGACATGAACTTCGCAGGCATCAACCTCGGCGGCTCGCCCCCTCGCCCGGGCAGCATTGGCGATGTCAACGCGCGCGCCAGTACCACGTTGGGTGCCATGAGCATGATCTCCGCCGAGCACACCGGCGTCGAACTTACGTGGAACAAGGATTCGTCGTGGGCGCAATTGTGGCGAGACTTCTCTGGTTCCCAGCGGTGGAAAGAAGCCCTGCAGGTTTGGGACGAGAAACGACGTAAAGTGCTACTTGATCGTCGCGCTCAACTCAACGCGCGCGTCGGCGATAAACTGACCAAGGGCAACCCGAAGCTGCAACGTATCCGCCTGTCGGTATTCGGTTTCTCTCGTGGCTCCGCCGAGGCACGCACCTTTTGCAACTGGCTGGTCGATGCATTGGATGACGGGTTCACCCTGTGCGGCGTGCCGGTATCGGTCGATTTTCTCGGCATATTCGATACGGTAGCCACAGTGGGGATTGCCCAGAGTACGGCCGCAACCTTGTGCGACGGCCACGGTGGCTGGGGGCGCGCCGAATTGATGGCTATACCGCCGCATGTCCGCCGCTGCGTGCACATGGTGGCGGCGCACGAGCCGCGTGGTTCGTTTCCGCTGGATCTGATCGATCACACGGTGGGCGATCGCGAAGAGATCGTCTACCCGGGCGTGCATTCCGATGTCGGCGGCGGTTATGGGCCCGCTGAACAGGGACGTGGCCAGGGCGATGCCGACAAGTTGTCACAGGTGCCGCTGCTGGACATGTACCGTGAGGCGCGCAAGGCCGGCGTGCCGTTGGACATCAAGGGACCGGGTATTGCCGCAAGGTCGGCGGATGCCTTCAGGATATCCGCTGGATTGAAGCAAGCGTTCACCGCCTACGTGAAGACCAGCGAGAACTACTACTACGCCAAAGAGAACGGTACTCCGGGCCTGATGCGTGCGCATTACGGGCTCTACTTGCGCTGGCGCAAACAGCGGCTGAATAACTTGCGGGATCAGCCGGGCTACAAGGCAGCGCAGGCCGGATATCCGCAGGACGCCGCGGATCTTGACAGTGCAAACGAGGAACTCAGAGCGGAGTGGGCTGATTTACAGGAAAGCGAGAAGAATGGCGGTCCGAGCCTGGCGCGCTACGCCGTAAAAGGCGTGGGGGCCTGGATCCGCAGTAATCCTAAGACTGTGGCCGTGCTTGAACCGATGTTGGTACCGGGGGCCGTTGTCGTGGGGTTGCCGGCAGCCGTGCTGGGTGCTTCGGTGAAGGGTACGGTCGAAGCCCAGCTTCAGGAGAAATGGCAGCAGTGGCTGGAGGTGCGTGACGACTGGAACATGGGGGCGCCTGAGGATGCGATCGCGGCGCTCTACGACAACTACATGCACGATTCACGCGCGTGGTTCAAGCCGCTCGGCGACGATGACGACGTGTGGAACTACCAGCAGATCAAGAGGCTGAAAGACAAGCAGGCGGCCTATGAGCGCGAGCATGCCGCGTGGGAGGCGCGCATGAAGGGGGCGATGCCCACCAGCGCGTGGGACGCGGTGAAGGAGGCCGGCTTGACGACGCTCGGTCCGGCTGGAGCCGTCATCCTCTCGCAGGAACCGAAATCACCGTTGACGGTAGACGAGACCGATCAACTGAAGCGCTACGATGCGGGGATGCAGTCGGCTCAGCAGGCACGTCAGGCCAAGGATCCAACGGCGCCGACCGACAGTGCAGTATTGACCGATCCCAAGGTTACTCAGGGGCTGGCCTTGCAGAAAAGCGGCCGCGAGTTCTATTTCCTGTGGGGTTACTTGCGCTGGCGCACGGTGTTCGTCAACGGTGTACGTTGGGATGCGCCGCATGTGAAGACGGCGCAGGAGGAGTGGCAGGACCAACTCATGAACGCACAGCACAATCTCAGTGTGAACGGCATGTTCCCCCACTGATTAAGCATTCGTCGTACTGGCACCTAACCGCGGCGAATCATTTCGACGCTGAAGGCGAACACGGCGGTGCCTATCGAATGGACAACGGGAGAAAATAGCAACGTCGACTCCAGGCCAATGCATCTCACATGACGCCGACGCCAAAGTTTACGTACGGTTTGAACGACATGATCGCGTGAATCAAAACTGAGTGTTATTTAGCACGGCCGCCACTTGAGTTACTTCTGTCCGGGTGTCGATCGACACCCGGTCGCTCGCACTTCATCAGTGGGCGGGAGGCTCAAGACCGTCCTCCAGCCTCAGGACCCTTGCGATTCCCCTTCCGCCGAGGCTGGGCACAGGAAGTCGCCTCGCTCCCCATCATCCCCCGCGACATACTTGTCGAGATTGAGAATCGAGAGCGTGCCGCTATCCTGCCCGGAGCCGATGACATAGAGCGTCTTGTTGTCCGTGCCAAAGATCGCTTGCGAAGCGCCGTTTACGACAGGGTAGCTTCCCATGGAGAGCCGCGTGGCGACCTTGATCACGCTCACCGCCGGCGTTTTACTATAGGTGTTCGCGACGGCGACGAGCTTGCCGTCATTGGTGCCGGCGATCATCTGGGCGGACGAGGTGCAGACAGGATAGGTCTTGCGCACGGCGAGCGTATCCGGATCAGCCCACGCCAATGCGGGTTGTCCGCCGGAGAGCCACACGCCACGAGCGGATGATATGGGCATGGCAGCGGAGAAACCGTTCAGTTCATGCTCCCCGACGAGACGGAAAGTCTGGGTGTCGAACTCGAGCATGGAAGACTTCGACACGGTATTCACAAAGAAGCGGCGATTATCTGCCGATAGCCACATCATGACCGGGTGCCTGAACTCCCCTTGCGCAACGGGCTGGTCCGACAGCTTCAGTGTGGCCATGACCCGGGGCCAATGCGTGACGCTGACAACGGAAACGCTGTCTTCCTGGCCATTGGCGACAAAGAGCCTGTCTCCGTCCGGGGAGAGGAGCACCTCGCGCGGGAAGCTGCCCAGCTTGACCGCGTCCAGCAACGTACCGGTCGACAAATCAATGCGCACCAGGCTGTTTTCGCGCATCGAGGCGACATAGGCATAGCGTTCGTCTGCGCTCACCGCGATACCCGCGGCACCCACGCCACGGCAGTAGCTATCGAGGCACTGGCTCGCCTTGAAGGAATCTCCCTGAATAGTGCGGATCACCGCGCGCTTCGTGATATCGACCACGCTCAGCGTGTTGGCGGCATTGTCCGTGACGTAGACATACTTACCCGACGAGCCGATAGCCATATGGTCGGGATTCCTGCTCACGCTAATGACCGCGCCGGCGGCGGTGCTGGCGGCGACTGGTGCGGGGCGGCGTTGGTTGTCTTCGCGGATCATCTGCTCAGCGGATTGAGTCTCCTTGATGGCGTTCTGGTGAGCCTGTTCTTCGGCACGTTGGGCCGAGATCTGGGACTTCCAATCCAGCAAGGCGGGGCTTTGACCGTATTGGGCTACCGCGAAAAGCGCCGCACTGCCGAGTGCTCCGACTACCAGCGGCAAGCCGGCACGTTGAAAAATCGACTTCGTGGGATCGCCCTGACAGAGAACGAGCGCAGCCAGAAAACCCACAATCAGACCGCCACAGTGCGCGGCCTGGTCAACCCCGGCCGTGAAGAAACCGGACACCAGATTGATCGCGATAACCTGCGCAACGGCGCGACCGCTGATGCGAATGGGCGAATCGCGAGGCCAGCCGTCCCGATGCCAAATTGCCAACGCAATTGCGGCGCCGGCGAGACCCATCAACGCACCCGACGCACCGACGCTGACCACTGGACGAATCGCTGTCACGGGAATCAGTTCGCCCAACGCCTGTTGCATACCGCTAACCTCGTGGTAGCCATGCCAGAATGCACTCAGCAAGCTCCCGCCGATCGCGGACAGCAGATAAATGACGCCAAACCGCAATGAACCGACCATGCGTTCGAGCAGGCTGCCCAGTATCAGCAGCATGTACATATTGAGCGCCAGGTGCAGCCAGTTCGCATGCAGGAAAGCGCTGCTGAGCAAGCGCCAGGACTCTCCGGTCAGCGTTAGCGGGGCGAAATTGGCCCCCCAGTCAAGCAGGCGCCCATTGTCGGGACTGCTATAGCCCGATTGCATCCAAAGGAAAAGAAAGATTGCGATATTGGCAATCGCGAGAATCGATACCAGCTTGATATCGTTGAGTTTCTTTATAGATGTCATCCGCGCCCTCTCGCGCTTGTCAACTAGAACTGCGCCCCGTCCACTTTAGTCGCTCGTCTGTGTTCCACCTCGAAACCTAAAGGTTTGAAACGGCTGCTCCTGGGAGATGCGTACGCAGAATTTCGAGACATTTTTCCTGTTCGGACCGCCGCATTTCATAAAACGACAACTTGGCACGACGCGGTTTAGCGCGTGCCTCATTCGGTCGGTTGTACCGAATAGTCAAAAGAAACCGCCCTCGATTTACACTGACGATGTTTTGGTAAAAAATCACAGTGCGGCTCACTCGACACCGATCGTCAAAAAATACAGCACGAGTCGTGAAGTTCATGCTTATTAGCGCCACGAGAGGGACAGCAAAAAGCATAAAAACATCGCCAAATCCTAAAAATGGGTTCGATTGCGCGAAGAAGACGTAGCACGCTGCAATCACAAGCATAACTACAACGAGAAACGGCATCGCAAAGCGGCTGCCGCGCACGATGAGTTCCGGCTGGGTACTTTGAGGTAGGCTGTTCATATTTAGAGTAAAGATTAGAACCATCATTAAACATGACCCGAGCATTACTCTCTTCGATGCTCTGGACGCTGCCGAGCCCGATGTTTCAGATGGGCACTAATGGGATGGGTAGGTATTCTGCACGAAGGTCTGGCCGTTGGCTGAAAAAACACGGCATTAATCCAATCAGCATAGATTCAAGCTTCCCTACCGTTCGTGCTGTCTGATTGTCGCCGACCTGACAGAGACGGATCAACGTCCGAAGTTTTGCCGAACCCGATCCGGTGCAGACCTCAATCGATCACTGATGGCAGCATGTATGCGAAAGACATAAATCAGCCCTGAAGGGACGTCGGCGTCGCTCCACGGCCGTTCGCAAACGAATGCGCAGCGGGGTTAGGCGCCCTAAAATGGCGATCAATAGCGCCTCATGTTGAGATCAACCGCATTCAGCGAGGAGCCTTTACAAAATAAAGCAAAGATATTGCTAACGAGTTTGCGGGGAAACACGTCGCTCTTCATGATGTCTTTTAACGAGACCCCATTGAAATGTTGCTCGCCGCTAAAGCCAGTCGCCACGAAGGAAGTGACCGGTTCATCGCAGTAAATCTGTACGATTCCTTGAAACCCGCCGTCTTTCCCATCCTCGAAGAGTCCCAAAACCATCTCTTCAGGCTTCTGAGTGCTCATGTTGATTTTTTCAACTCGAATCGGATAAACGGTCCAATCAGTCGTGTAAACTCCGCCATCTTCAATGTGTAACACCCTGATGGCCTTGGGGAACGGCGGCGCACCGAAAGCATGGAAGGAAGCTAGTGCGAGCGCACAGGTGATCGATGCGAAAGCGTATTGGTGGGGTTTCATGGCGCGTTGATTGCGATATAGGATGACTACCGAGAGATCGGATAGCGATTGTCAACCATCTTCGAGGCGGTGTCGAACGACCGTTCATGGCCGCCGGCTGCCCGTCAACTTACGCGGCACATTTTCAGAACTAACACGTTGAATAGAGGTGGCCGGTCTACCGTTTCGAGGTCTAACGTGACGCCATGCAAAACATTGGCGATACTGAGGGCAGCTAGGTGTGACCTTGCCCCCGAAAAACGAATCTCTTGCTGAGTGTGTAAACTCAAGCAAGGAGAAGAAACGATGACGGTCAAGGCAAAGCGGGCGCAGTACACGCTCGAATTCAAAC
>NZ_CAJNBO010000044.1:0-44332 GCF_905221015.1 Paraburkholderia nemoris
AAACTATGTCCAGATATCCACAGATCAAGCTCGCCAAGGCCACGTCGCCGCTGCACCCACCACGTGCCCCGGTAAAATCTCCGCATAGTTGCGACCTGCGCATAGGGGTCGCTATGCAAATCTCTGCATAGCGACCCTGAACCGACCTTCGCGCAACCCGAAAGCAGCCATCGGGCGTGGTATTGTTGGTTCTCCACACTTCGAGATCACCTGCACCATGGCCAAATCTGACCTCATAGGGGCTGCGATTGAGTTCGTGGATTGGGAAAAGCCATGGACATTCTATTCGGCTGTATTGAACCACCTCTCACTAGAATCCGATGACAGGGCCGCTTTAGAGGATGTCTGGGCCGAAGCGTGCCGCCCCGAATACTGGCGGGACGCCGACATTTCCAAGTGCTGCGATGCGTGCGATCACGGACTTCGGAACGGATTTTCATGGTTGCCTGACGATGCGCGCGCGCAGTTCGTGCGAGCAGCATCCTTCCAGTGGAAATAACGCCGGCGACAGCCGGGTAGCTCGACCCATTTGTGCGCAATTCCAGTATCGGCCTCGAATGCTGATAGCTGGCCGTCCGACGGGTAAGCCGGACCGGGCCAACGAGAACCTTCGCCGAGAAGGCAAGTCGTCAAAAGATCCCCCAAGCTTCCGTCCCATCGAACGCATACCTTTCCCGGTCGTTCGTCGCGTCTAGAACTGAGGGCCATTCGATGTGGGGATGATAGATGTATCGCGGCAGAACCAAGTATCTCGAATGTCTCACGTCGATAACTGTCGTCAGCCTTTCGAATTTCTTTTCCATCCAACTGAAGGCAATGAAGTTCGAGCATTCCGACATTGCAAACATGCATCCCCATGCATACCCGGGAAACCGGCGCCCAGCAATATCAACGACGTGATATGAATCGCCGTGCGGAGGTTCACCTTCATATCGCAGTGTCATCTCATAGCTGCGATCGGGCGGAAACAGCACATAGTCGCCCATGCCTGCCCAATGGCAAAGGCTATTCACCGTAAATTGGATCTCGCAGGGTTCCATCGGCTGCTTTCCGTCGCAAATGAAGGTTTTCACCGGATTGTCGACGATTCGCGCCGGTATGTCGAACGACCGGTTGTGGCCGATCGCTACCTTATGCAAACGGCTTAGATTGCCTAAATCACGCGCCGCAGCGATCGGCGGCACGCGACCCGGAACGGTTCTTTAACGTTCTTGATAGCGGCCCTTCATCCGTTTCGCGATCCTCAACGCAGGCCACGGCTCTTGTCCCTGCGGCTAGTTATCGGTCGCTGTTCTGCTCGTTCTTTGAACAGAACAAACTTTCTCCACATCAAGTGACGGCGTCACGTGGTAAGCAGCTATGTCCGTGTTGGTTTCTCCTTCGTCCCAGAGCACGGCGTAAGAGCGGCTTCGCCACGTTTCGAAGTAGACGAACGATTTGCCGCAGTACCCGGCTTCTTGAGAGAAATCATCGAGAATTGAGTTACTTATCAAACGGTAGCCATCGGCAGCGCGGGTGAGATAGGTATCGCGGACGCAATAGGCCGTTCCCACACGTCGCGAGATTCTGACGATAGGCTGGGATCGGCCGGGTATCGCTATTTCTGTCGCATAACCCGTCGTATCGGCGTATTGAGTCAGCTCAGTTCGGATCGCGTCGGCCGAAACCGGTGCAGCTTGTTCCCAGAACCGAGCAGCCCGGGTCTGGTCTCCAGTGCAGCTATCGAAACATAGTTCTCGCGAGCCTAGGTTCGAGATATCGACATGTGGATGCTGCTGTTGCAACCGGGACAATTTTTTTTCGAAGTGTGCGCATGGTGTTTGTGCTTCAACTGCGGAGGAGCAACTGCTGAGGCACGCCAGGCCAGCTGCAAGAACAAGGGCAATCGGGTGTTTACGCATTTGCGGAAAAATTCCTTTGAACGTCCAGTTACGTCGCTTCACCCTGCCTGAGTTGTGACTCAATCTCGCTTGTACGAATTGGCCCCGGGCGTTGATCGGCCGCTTCCGGCCGCAATCGGAAGACTGACTGTAACGCTGAAGGCTTCGTGGTTTGGGTGCCAGTGCGTCACACAATGCCCGACGTTTATATAGTGCTACCAAGACTGAGGGCAACAAGCACAAAAATTACGATTGGGAGAATCAGTAGCATGCTCAGAGCGCCAATCATCAAGACTCGCAGCTTGATCCGCCATCGAACGACCGGCAACAGCGCACCTACCGCTAGAATGGTGAGAAACAGCAGCCCTTTAGCGAGGTGTCCCTGCCAAGAGTCCATCCGGCTGAACCATTGAAAGTTATGTTTATCTGTTCGCTCGAACAGCCTTATGATGCCAGCCGCAAAGGTGCGCCGACGGCCGACCGCCACGAGTTCTTCCGATCATCGCGATCGCGTCGATTGTCGACGGTCTTGCAACTGCTGTCGACTGTCCCGTTGTGGCCGCACAGAGCCGAAAGACAACCTGCTCAGCCCGACCCTCTTAGCAGCCGGTCGAAATATCTCCCCAGCAGACGCTCAGATTCCGACTCAGCCTGCCACGCCACCAAGCCGAATGATCACTGCACCCGCCTTCAGCTTGTCTAGATAGTCTGCCCACAACTGCATCATCACCCGACGTTCCCTGATGAACTTAGTCCGGTTATACGCCGAGCCAAGATTATCCGGTACTGCATGTGCGAGTTGGTGCTCGATTACCTCTGGTTTCTGCTCCAGTTCCTCGTGCAGGATGGTACGGGCCATCGCGCGAAAACCGTGACCGGTAATCTCCGTTCGTGTGTCATAACCCAGTCGTCTAAGTGCGGCATTGATCGCCGCTTCGCTCATTGGACGCAACGTCGAACGAGCGCCGGGAAAAACAAACCGCCCCTTGCCGGTCAGTGCTTGTAACTCCCGCAGGAGAGTCACTGCCTGGGTTGCAAGCGGCACCAGATGCTGAGTCCGCGTCTTTGTCACAAGATAGCGCCACTCCCCCTTATCCAGGTCGAATTGCGCCCACTCAGCCTGACGAAGTTCGCCTGGCCGCACGAACAGCATCGGCGCAAGCGTGAGCGCGCAGAGGACGGGAAACGTCCCCGAGAAACCATCGAAGGCCCTGAGCATTTCCGCCACCTTGGCGGGTTCGGTGAGCGCAGCAAAGTGCTTTTCTATTGGAGGCGGAATCGCTCCGATCAAGTCTTTTGCCGGATCGCTCTTTGCCTTGCCTTCCTTGATCGCATATCGGAAAACGCGGCTGATTTCACTGCGCACCCGGTGCGCTGAATATCGTGCCCCCCTCCCATCGATCCGCTTGAGCACCAGCAGAATCTCGGGCGCATCGATCTCGGTGATGGGACGCTTGCCCAGCCACGGGAATACGTCGCTCTTCAGACGGGCGAGTGTCTTTTCGTGCTGACCAATCTGCACGACCGATTTGCGCTCCTCCAGCCAGTCGAGGGCTACGGCCTCGAATGAATTGTTGGCGTTGAGTCTTGCGGCACGCTTATCAGCCTTTTTGACGTCGCCCGGGTCTATCCCGGCCGCCAGTTGTTCACGCGCCGCGCTTCGCTTCTTGCGCGCTGCCGCGAGCGATACGTCGGGGTAGACGCCCAGCGCCAAGCGTCTTTCTCTACCACCGAATCGGTATTTCAGGCGCCAGTATTTCCCTCCCGACGGCGCAATCTCCAGATACATCCCGCCACCGTCGGTCAGGCGATAGACCCTCTCACGAGGGGCTGCGCTACGCACAGCAATGTCAGTCAGGGGCATGAATACCTCCTGGGGGCATTTTTCGCAACGACATCGTTTTTCACACCAACATGCCCCCTAAGATGCCCCCACATGCCCCCAGATGTCAACGGAACTCCGCGGTTTCTCTGGGAAACAAAAAACCCTCGAAGCATTACTGCATCGAGGGTTCAAGGAATTTTCTGGAACCGGGTGGAATGCTTCCTGGTGCCGGGGACCGGACTCGAACCGGCAAGCCGTGAGGCGGCGGATTTTAAGTCCGCTATGTTTACCAATTTCATCACCCCGGCAGGGGTCAGAACCACGCTGGACGCGAATTCTACCATTGCCCGGCGGGCGCACCAAACCGGCGCAATCCCGCCGCAGTCCCTCCCCACCCTCGCCCGCCCGGCATAAAAATTGGAGTCATCCGCAAGTCACAAACGTTCCTGATAATCCGCTCACGAAAACGTTTTCATAACGCGCGGAAATCATGATCCCAACGATCAAAGACGTCGCCGCCCACGCGGGCTTCTCCATCGCCACGGTCTCGCGCGCGATCAACGCGCCGCATACCGTGAACCCGGTCACGCTCGACAAGGTGCGTCAATCCATCGACGCCCTTAACTTCCGCCCCAGCCCGCTCGGTCGGCAGTTGCGCGGCGAGCGCACGCGCCTGATCGGCGTAATCCTGCCGACGCTCGCCAACCCCGTGTTCGCCGAATGCCTGCAAGGCATCGACGAACTTGCCGTGGCACAAGGCTACCGGCTCATGCTGATGACCACCCAGTACGATGCCGACCGCGAACGCCACGCCATCGAAACGCTACGCGAACATCGCGTGGAAGGCCTGATCCTGACCGTTGCCGATGCCGACACGCATCCGCTGCTCGACGACCTCGATCGCTCCGGTCTGCTGTACGTGCTGATGCATAACGATACGGTGCGGCGTCCGTCGGTCTCGGTCGACAACCGCCTCGCCGCGTTCGATGGCGTGCGCATGCTGATCGCGCACGGCCATCGCCGCATCCTGATGCTGGCAGGCACGCTCGCCGCTTCGGACCGCGCCCGCCAGCGGCATCTCGGCTACGCGCAGGCGATGCAGCAGGCCGGCCTCGCCCCAGCGCCCGCGCTCGAAGTCGATTTCAACGCCGACGAACTGGCGCCGTCCGTGCTCGCCCATCTGACCAGCGGCCCGAACCGCCCGACCGCCCTCTTCTGCAGTAACGATCTGCTCGCCATGGTCGTGATGCGCGGCCTGCGCCGCGCGCGTCTGCAGATTCCGCACGACATGTCGATTCTCGGCTTCGACGGTCTCGCCATGGGCGAATTGCTGTCGCCGCCGCTGGCAAGCATCTGCGCGCCGAATCGCGAGATCGGCTGCGCCGCCTGGCGGCGTTTGCTGGCCCGCGTAACCGGCACCTTCGAAACGCATGAGGCAACGTCGCCCAAGCTGACGTTGCCGCACAGCTTGCGCGAAGGCGCCACCATCGCGGCGATTTCGAACCGCACAGAAACATCGGCGACGACCTAGAGGCCGTTTGCCTAGCCGCTTGCGTAAAAACATCCAATTCGAACCCCGAACCACCCGCTCTCGTCCTCTCCAGGAGACCCGCAGTGATCCGCTCTTCAACACGTTTTGCGTCTTCCATCAAACCGCTCTGGCGCCGTCTCGCCCGCACCACGGCCACCGCGCTGTCGGCAGGCATGATCGTCACTGCCGCGCTCGCCGCCCTTGCACCGCAAGCCGCTCATGCCGATGAAACCGCGATCTGCTACAACTGCCCGCCCGAATGGGCCGACTGGGCGAGCCAGATCAAGGCGATCCAGCAAAAGACCGGCATCCGCGTGCCGTTCGACAACAAGAACTCCGGCCAGTCGATTGCGCAACTGATGGCCGAGCAGAAGAGCCCGGTTGCGGACGTGGTGTACCTCGGCGTGTCGTCGGCATTCCAGGCGAAAGACAAAGGCGTGATCCAGCCGTACAAGCCCGCGCACTGGGACGACATTCCGGCCAACATGAAGGACCCGCAAGGCTACTGGTTCACGATCCACTCGGGCACGCTGGGCTTTTTCGTCAACAAGGACGCGCTGGAAGGCAAACCGGTCCCGCGTTCGTGGGCCGACCTTCTGAAGCCTGAGTACAAAGGCATGATCGGCTACCTCGATCCGTCGAGCGCGTTTGTCGGTTATGCGGGCGCGGTCGCGGTGAATCAGGCGCTCGGCGGCACGCTCGACAACTTCGAGCCGGGCCTCGACTGGTTCCGCAAGCTGAAGGCCAACGCGCCGATCGTGCCGAAGCAGACCGCCTATGCGCGCGTGATGTCCGGCGAAATCCCGATCCTGCTCGATTACGACTTCGACGCCTACCGCGCGAAGTACAAGGACCACGCCAACGTCGAATTCGTGATTCCGAAGGAAGGCACGATCTCGGTACCGTACGTGATGAGTCTCGTGAAGGGCGCACCGCATGAAGCGAACGGCAAGAAAGTGCTCGATTTCGTGCTGTCGGACGAAGGCCAGAAATTGTGGGCCGACGCCTATCTGCGTCCGGTGCGTGCGAACGCAATGAGCCCGGAAACCGCCGCCAAATTCCTGCCCGCAAGCGACTATGCCCGCGCCAAACCGGTCGACTTCGGCAAAATGGCCGAGAAGCAATCGAGCTTCGGCGAGCGTTATCTACAGGTGATGCATTGAACGACGTCACGTTCCCGCTGCGCTGGCGCATCGCGTTGATCGCGCCGGCGCTGGCGGTTTTCATCGCGTTCTGGCTGTTGCCGATGGGCGCGCTCGCGCAGATCAGCGGCGACGGCCACGCATTCGCGACCTATCGCGCGATGCTGACGAATCCGCGCTACATGTCGAGCCTCGGCGCAACGGTCATGTTGTCCGCTGCGGTCACGGCGACGACGCTGGTGCTGTCGGTGATCGCCGGTTTGCTGCTGGCGCGCCGTGAGTTCCCACTCAAGCGCACGCTGCTCGCGCTGCTGACCTTTCCGTTGGCATTCCCAGGCGTCGTGGTCGGCTTCATGGTGATCATGCTGGCAGGACGCCAGGGGTTGATCGGCGCACTGTCGCTGAAACTCACCGGCGACCGCTGGGTGTTCGCTTACTCGATGAGCGGCCTCTTTCTCGGCTATCTGTACTTCTCGATTCCCCGCGTGATCGTCACCGTGATGGCTTCGGCGACCAAGCTCGATGCCTCGCTGGAAGAGGCCGCGCGTTCGCTCGGCGCATCGCCATGGCGTATTACGCGCGACATCGTGTTGCCCGCATTGTCGCCGGGCTTGATCGCAGCCGGCGCGGTATGTTTCGCGACCGCCATGGGCGCCTTCGGCACCGCCTTCACACTGGCCACCGACATCGACGTATTGCCGATGACCATCTACACCGAGTTCACGCTGAACGCGAACATGGTGACGGCCGCGGGTCTCTCGATCGTGCTCGGCATCGTCACATGGGCCGTGCTGGCGTTCGCTCGCAGCGTGAGCGGTTCGGCTGTCGCGGCAAGCGCATGAGCCGCGTGTCCAAACCCAACGACAAGACTTCGATGAACTCCATCACTGCTCCAATCAAGCAGCCCGCTAAACCGCGCGCGCGGCGCCGCGGGTTGCCCACATCACGCACGTGGCTCGCAGCCGGACAGTGGTTCGTTACGCTGTTGCTGTGCGCCTTTCTGATCGTGCCGGTCGTGATGTCGATCATGGCCGGCCTCACGGTCAACTACTTCAAAGGGGTATCGAGCGGACTCACGCTGCGCTGGCTCGGTGAGGTGTGGACGCAGTATCACAGCTCGGTATTTCTCTCGCTCGAAGTGGCGGCGATGACCTTGCTGATCACGCTGCTGACCGGCGTGCCCGCCGGCTACGTGCTGGCGCGCAGCAAGACGCGGCTCTCGCGCATCATCGAAGAGTTTCTGGTGCTGCCGATCGCCCTGCCCGGCCTTGCTTCCGCGCTCGCGCTGCTGGTGGTCTACGGCGGCTTCACGATGTTTCGCATGAGCGTCGCGTTTATCGTCGTCGGACACGTGGTGTTCACGCTGCCGTTCATGGTGCGCGCAGTCGCGGCCG
The DNA here is from genome assembly GCF_905221015.1 of Paraburkholderia nemoris. Taxonomy (NCBI): domain Bacteria; kingdom Pseudomonadati; phylum Pseudomonadota; class Betaproteobacteria; order Burkholderiales; family Burkholderiaceae; genus Paraburkholderia; species Paraburkholderia nemoris. The sequence goes on from NZ_CAJNBO010000044.1 coordinate 7,773, forward strand.
TGTGCGCGAGCAGCGATCTACGTACACTCGAAGAAGGCGCGGCGAGTCTCGGTGCGAGCTTCTTTCAACGCTTCGTCACGATCGTCTTGCCGAATGCGCGGCCGGGAATCGTCGCCGGTGCGTTGGCGGTGCTGACGCTCTCGATCGGCGAGTTCAATCTCACGTGGATGTTGCATACGCCCGATACCAAGACGCTGCCGGTCGGTCTCGCAGACACCTATGCGTCGTTACGCATCGAAATCGGCAGCGCCTACACCATTCTCTTTTTCATCATGACGATGCCGCTGCTCGTCGCGATGCAATGGCTCGGCGTCGATGCGACCGGCCAGCGCAGCGCGGGCAAACAACGCAGCGCTGCCTCCCGTTCCAAGCCCATACCGACGTCCACGCCATGAAACTCGACTCCGTTCCCATCACGCTCACACAGTGCGCGAAAACGTTTCGCGGCACACGTGTGCTCGAACCGCTCGATCTGCACATTGGCGCCGGTGAGACACTGGTGCTGCTCGGCCCGTCCGGTTGCGGCAAGACCACCACGCTGCGCATGATCGCAGGCCTCGAGACCCCTGACGCCGGCGGCAGCATCGCGTTCGGCGACGAAGACGTCACCGCCCTGCCGATCGAAAAACGCCAGGTCGGCATGGTGTTCCAAAGCTACGCGCTGTTTCCGAATCTGACCGTGCGCGGCAACATCGGCTACGGCCTGAAGATCAAACGCGTGCCGGCTGAAACCGCACGGCAACGCGTCGACGAATTGCTCGCGATGATGCGTCTCACCGCGCACGCGGACAAACCCATCGATCAGCTTTCGGGCGGCCAGCGTCAGCGTGTTGCTCTCGCGCGCGCACTCGCCGTGCAACCCCGTGTGCTGCTGCTCGACGAACCACTGACCGCCCTCGACGCGCGTTTGCGCGACACCTTGCGCAGCGAGATGAATACGTTGCTGCGCGAGTTGGGCATCACGACCGTCTACGTGACCCACGATCAGGCCGAAGCGATGGAGCTCGGCGACCGCATCGTCGTGATGAGCGCCGGGCGCATCGAGCAAATCGGCTCGCCGCGCGACATCTATTACCGTCCGGCGAATCGCACGGTCGCGCAATTCGTCGGCACCATAAACCGGCTGGCTGGTGAGCGGCGTGATGGTCTGTTGGCGACAACCGGCGGCGCTGTACCGTTGCCATCAAGCGCCGGGCACGCAAGCACGGCACACGAATTTTTCTTCCGCCCCGAAGACGCGTATCTCGCTGACCCAGCCAGCGCGCAATTGCGCGGCAACATCGAAAGCACGGCGTTTCTCGGCGAGCGTACCCGTTTGACGATCGGCGGCGCCGCACCGGACGCGCTGCTCATCGACGTCGCGGGCCGCGTCGAACTCGCGCGCGGCACACCGGTCGGGATTTCGATCGCGCAGGACGCGCTGATTGCGCTATCGTAATGACACAGCGCTGCGTTTCTAGCGCGCCATAAAGAAGGACATCCCCATGCTGCTGGCTCAAATTAGCGACCTGCATATCAAACGGCCCGGCGCGCTGGCTTACCGCCGCGTCGATACCGGCGCCTATCTCGCGCGCACTGTCGCCGCGCTCAATGCACTGGATCCGCGTCCCGACGCCGTAATCATGACCGGCGACCTCGTCGATCAGGGCGATCCGGAACAGTACGAACACCTCAAGACGTTGCTCGCGCCGCTCGAGATTCCCTACTTCCTGATGGTGGGCAATCACGACGAACGGGCTGCGTTGCGCGCGGCGTTTCCCGATCGGGCCGAATTGCGTAGTGGTGGCGAGTTCGTGCACTACGCGGTCGATGTCGGACCGCTGCGGGTGGTCGCGCTCGATTCCATGGTGCCGGGCGAAAGCGCCGGCAATCTATGCGACGCACGTCTCGCCTGGCTCGAGACACAACTCGATGCGGCGCAAGGCAAGCCGACGGTGGTGGCATTGCATCATCCGCCGTTCGTCTGCGGAATCGGGCATATGGATGAATTGCGGCTCGATCCCGCTGCCGCCGACAAACTCGCGGCGTTGATCGCGCGTTATCCGAACGTGGAGCGGGTGATCTGCGGCCACGTGCATCGGCCGATGTTCGTTCGTTTTGGCGGCACGATTGCGTCGGCGGTGCCGGCGCCCGCGCATCAGGTCGGACTCGATCTGCGCGAGGATGCGCCCTCCGCATTCGTGATGGAGCCGCCCGCGTACGCACTGCATCGCTACGATCCGGCGACGGGCATCGTCACGCACCATGCGTATGTCGATAAAGCCGATGGTCCGTATCCTTTTTACGAACCTGAAGGCGAGTTGATCGATTGAGGGTTTCGCCTCACCGGTTCAGACCGCAACAAAAGTTTGCCGAACGCGCCGGGACAGCCTGAAATACGGTATCCCGAGCGCGGCAGCGACGACGGCCTGAATGAAGCCATCGAACGGAATGGCGATGGCAATGCCAATGGCATGGGTCATGTGATCGCCGAGCAGGTAGGCGATAGTTCGCATGACGAGGGTGGCCAACAGCCACGCCTGCACCTGCACCGGAAAACGCGCCGACTTGCGCCGCACGAGCAGCGCCAGCCAGCCTGCGCCTGCGACGATGAACACCCCGATGATCACGTCGCAGCCGACCATCGCGATCACGGTGCGATACCAGCCGTGCGTTTCACGGCGCACGAATACCGCCAGCAGCTCCCATTCGAGCATCAGCTTGAGGGGGTCGCGCAATGCGACTGCGGTTGAGAGCGCCCATGCGGCGAGGCAGATCAGGGCGACGAGCAGCCAGCCGCTGAGGCGTCGAGGTTCGGGTTTCGAGGATATGTTCATGAGATCGGTCACGTAATGGATCGCGTTGCGCGCGCCGATTCTACGAACGAAAACCGAACGACCATCTCATTTTGTCTGCGAGGGAGCCCATGTCGGGCCGTCAGCACGATCCTTCCTGCTCCGGTATGATCGGCACGCTTGAGGACCGCGCATGGGCCGGTCCATCGATAGCCCCCTCTCATGTCCACATCCGACGCTTCCACCCCCGCTTCCGCCGACCGGTCGTTGCGCGGCTTGCTGCTTCTGCTCGCGACGATTGCCGGCGTGGCAGTCGCAAACATCTATTACAATCAGCCGCTGCTAGACAATTTCCGCCAGTCGTTTCCGAATAGCGCGTCGTGGGTCGGCGTGGTGCCTGCCGTGACGCAGCTCGGCTACGCTGCCGGGATGCTGTTGTTGGCGCCGCTCGGCGATCGCTTCGATCGGCGCAAGCTGATCCTGCTGCAGACTGCCGGCATGTGCGTCACGCTCGTAATCGCGGCTGCGGCGCAGAACTTACCCGTGTTGATCGCGGCGAGCCTCGCCATCGGCGTGCTCGCCACCATCGCGCAACAGGCTGTGCCGTTCGCCGCCGAACTCGCGCCGCCGGCGCAGCGGGGGCAAGCCGTCGGCACGGTGATGAGCGGCCTGCTGCTCGGCATTTTGCTGGCGCGGACCGCGGCGGGTTTGATCGCCGAGTATTTCGGCTGGCGCACGGTGTTCGGCGCTTCCGTGGTCGCGCTGCTGGTGCTGGCGGTGGTGATCATCTTGCGCTTGCCGAAGAGCAAGCCGACGTCGACGCTGCCCTACGGCAAGTTGCTGGTTTCGATGTGGCACTTGGTGGTCGAGCATCGCGCACTGCGTGAAGCCTCGCTAACGGGCGCAGCGATGTTCGCCGCTTTCAGTATCTTCTGGTCGGTGCTGGCGTTGTTGCTGGCGGGCGCACCGTTTCATCTTGGGCCGCAGGCAGCCGGCCTGTTCGGTATTGTCGGCGCTGCGGGGGCAATGGCCGCACCGCTCGCCGGCAAGTTTTCCGATCGCCGCGGGCCACGAGCGATCATCTCGGTTTCGATCGCGCTCGTGGCCGTGTCATTTGTCGTCTTCGGCTTGTCGGCGACCAGCATTGCCGGGCTCGTGATCGGTGTGATCATCCTCGATATCGGCGTGCAGGCTGCGCAGATATCGAATCAGTCACGCATCTATGCGCTGAAGCCCGACGCGCGCAGCCGGGTGAACACGGTTTACATGGTGGCGTATTTCATCGGCGGAGCATTGGGCTCCGGCGTCGGCGCAGTCGTGTGGCCGACCTTCGGCTGGGCCGGCGTCAGCATCGCCGGTCTGGCGTTCGCGGCGCTGGCGGGATGGAATCACTCCCGCGGCAAGCGCCACGCCGTCACAGCATCCTGATCAGGTACGGTGGCCTGGTTGCCTCGCGGCTGCTGAGCGATCATCTGGAAGTCGCGTTGTCACGCTGCAGCGCGAATTGAACCAGCTATACGGGGCGCAGCTCAGCGCGTCGACGCATACTCATGCAACGCGTCGATCACCCGATCAAACTCGAACGACTTGTCGTAAAAGTGCCGAACACCATACTGTTCACACCGCTCCCGATACGCCGGCAACGCATGATTCGTCAACACCGCAGCAAAAATCGACTCAACCATCCCCTCGCGCTGCAAGTAAGCGAGCACCGGCACCCCTGAACCCTGCTTCAACTGCAAGTCCACGATCACCGCATCAAAAGCCTCATCGCTCAACAAAGCAATCGCCTGATCAGCAGAATCTGCATACGCAGCCACTTGCAGCAAACCCGATGCATCGATGGCCTCGACGAGACTCCTGCGTATCAGCGGCGAATCCTCGATCAGCAGCACGCGCAACGGCGCGCGATTGGCTGCTCCTGCATCAATGTTCGATTCGCTGTTCATCGGTGTATCTCGATCGTTCATTATTCGATCAAGCCGTTCTTGATCGCGTAATAAGTCAGATCGGCATTGTTCGCCAACCGCATCTTCTCCAGCACGCGAGCCCGGTAAGTGCTCACGGTCTTCACCGACAAATGCAATTCCTCGGCAATGTCAGTCGGAATCTGTCCCGCCGCCAGTTTGCAGAATATCTGGAACTCGCGCTCGGAGAGCGCTTCGTGCGGCCGCCCCATCGTCGGCTTGTCGAGGTTGTCGGCCAGCGTGTCGGCCACGGCCTCCGACAGATAACGATGCCCGCGCGCCACCGCGCGGATCGCCCGCACAATCTCCTCGGGCTCGCAGTCTTTGTTCAGGTAGCCGTTGGCGCCCGCGCGCAGCAGGTTGATCGCGTATTGACTCTCCGGGTAGCCCGACAGAATCAGTACGCCTTGCTCCGGCCGCACCTGCCTGATCACACGTAGCGTGTCGATGCCGTTCTTGTCCGGCATCGCAATGTCGAGCAACACCACGTCGAACGCCTGCTCCCGCACGAGGCTAATGGTTTCGTCGCCGGTCGAGGCTTCGGCCGCGACGCACATGTCCGGCTCGTCAGCGACGAACTGCCGGAAACCACCTCGGACGATCGCATGGTCGTCAGCTATCAGCACTCGAATCATCAGTTTGGCGTCCGTGCTACAGGATTGCTCCAAAGCAGACATTGTAATGATCTCCGGCACCGTCTTTACCGAAGACCGATGTGCACGGCGTAGCGGTGCATCGAACCATCCCGGCGCGGGAAACCACCCAGATCATCCCGCGTCGACCGACCAGACGCGGCAGCCGAAGCGGCTATAAGCAACAATCCGCGCTGCGTCCAGCGGACGCCTGCTGACGTCCGCCTTTCGACTCCGCTTTCCAACCTCGCCTACTCGCGGCCTTCAAGCAGGTCCGCCATATCATCGGCATGCTCTTCTTCGACAGCAAGGATTTCTTCAAACAGACGACGCGTCGTCACGTCCTTCTCGCCGAGATAATGCACGATCTCACGATACGTATCGATTGCAATACGCTCGGCAATCAGGTTTTCGCGAATCATGTCCGTCAGATTGCTGCCTTCCTTGTACTCCGAATGCGAACGTGTCTTCAGGCCGTCCGGTGCAAAATCCGGCTCGCCGCCAAGCTGCACGATACGCTCGGCGATGCGGTCGGCGTGCTCCTGCTCTTCCGCGGCATGCGCCGCGAATTCCGCCGCCACGCCTTCGGAGTTGATGCCCTTGGCCATGAAATGATGCCGTTTATAACGCAGCACGCAGACGATTTCAGTGGCCAGCGAATCGTTGAGCAGTTTCAGCACTGTCTCACGGTCCGCAGCGTAGCTCTGCGTAACCGGACCATCCGACATATGCTTGCGGGCGTCTTCGCGGATCTTTTTGATGTCCATCACGAACGAACCGCTGGATTGAGATGCTGCGCCCTGGGCGCCAGAAGCCTTCGCCATTGAGATTCTCCTTTATCCGGTATTGGGGGAACTGCGTATCCCGCACGAATCGCGCCTGATACGCCGGTTTAAGGAAGGCGCATTCGTCTACGTTCGGAATACGCCGAGCAGCAGCGTGACCACGAACACGACAAGGAAGATATAGAACAGGATCTTCGCGATTTCGGCCGCACCCGCGGCGATTCCGGTAAAACCGAACACGGCTGCGATGATCGCAATCACGAAAAAGACGATGGCATAGTGAAGCATGGCGACTCTCCTTGTTGGTATCTGCATCAAGAGACCCTGAGGCGAATCCGACGCGAACCGTTCCCTCACAATCAACGGGTACAGCACGCAAGCGCCTCATCGAACGGCGCTAATCGACGATCTTCTTCGTGACCACGAAGCCGAGCACGAGGAACACCACGCACAGAATCACGAACACGATAAACAGGAACTTTGCGATCGCCGCCGCGCCCGCGGCTACGCCGGTAAAGCCAAGCAGGCCGGCGATCACCGCCACGACGGCGAAGAACAATGCCCATTTCAACATGATGGCTTCCTCCAGAATCAGTCAATGAACGATCAGGTTCATCCTATCGGTCGTCGACGCCGGGCGCATTCCGACGTGCTCCGTTTTTCGTGTGAGAATCCGCTTACACGGGGTTACGGCAGCGTTACGCCGCCTGCTCCATCGTCGAGCCCTGCGGGCGTTACACTGATGCCCACCTCAGGAGCCAAAAGTGCTGAACGTGTCGAACACGCATAAATCAGGGGCCACCGTGCGGCTCAGCGACTGGATGCGCAATCGCAGTTGGGCCATTGCGATGACCGTGGCGATCGTCATCACGGTAGGCGGGCTCGTGATTCTCGAAACCGCGCGCCAACGCATCGCCGCTGAATACGAAACGGCACTCGAAGCGCGCGACGTCACGGTTCAATTGAGCACGCTCGCGAGCCAGCTATCCCGCTTAAGCGCCCACCAAAGCGATTTTCTTCTGACGAAGCAGGACTCATCCGCTCAAGGCTTTTGCGCGACCGCCGTGCAGATACGGCAGAACGAGCAGCAGCTAAGCCGGTTTTACCGCGGCGGCAAGGCGGACAGCCCCGAACTCGCGAGCTTCACCGAGATCGTCGCGCTGATCGACGCGCGCATCGGCACGGGCGCTGCTGCATTGCAACGCGCGACACCGCATTCGCTCGATCTCTCCGCCTGCGGCAGTGCCGGCGAGGCCAATCCGGCCGATGCCACGCTGGTCGACAGCACGCTCACGCTACTGCGCGACAACGAGGAGCGTCGCGCGCAGCACGCGCTCGACGCAAGCCGCGCCGACCAGCGTATCTCCACGCTATGCGCGGCGGCGCTGTCCGCGCTCAACATCGTGCTGTTCATCCTGCTGTTTCGCAATCTCGGCATCCAGATGAACCGGCAGGCGCGCGTGCAGCGTCAACTGATCACGCAACAGGAAGAGCTCGACCAGCTTGTCAACGAACGCACGCGTCAGCTCGAGGCGCTCGGCTGGCACTTGCAGGCCGTCAGCGAAAACGAAAAGACGCAGCTCGCGCGCGAACTGCACGACGAACTCGGCGCCATTCTGACTGCGAGCAAAATGGATGTGGCCTGGGCCAACCGCAAACTGAAGGACAGTGCCCCGGATATCTCCGAGAAACTCAAGCGCGCGCTCGCCAATCTCGACCAGGGCATTGCGCTGAAGCGCCGCATCATCGAAGACATGCGGCCCACCGTGCTGGCGAACTTCGGCCTCGTCACCGCGTTGCGCACGCTTGCCGACGAAGCCGCGCAGCGCAACAACTGGACGCTCGAATTGCACTTGCCCGCCGACGATATCCAGCTCGACGAACAAACCGAAATCGCGCTCTTTCGCGTCGCGCAGGAGTCGCTCACGAACGCCGCCAAGTATGCACGGGCCTCGAAGGTTTCGATCGCCTTGGAGGTCGGCGACGGCGAGGTGGCGCTGCGGATCGCGGACAACGGCGTCGGCATCACGCCCGCCGATTTGCAGCGTACGCACACGCACGGGCTGCTCGGCATGCGCCAGCGGGTTGCCGCGCACGGCGGGCGCTTCGATATTCAGCGCGGCGTGCCGAACGGCACCGACATCCATGTGGTGATGCCGAGCGTCAGCACGGCTACGCCGTCAGTGGATCTGCCGCCATCGACCCCGTCGCGAACGGCGGTCTAGCAAGGCTTTGGCGAACATTGCGATGGCACGTGTAGGAGTGCGCCGACGCAAACACCGGAGCACGCCTACAACAAAATCGCAGCGCAACCGACAGCGCGGCCTCCGCCCTTTTTTTAACATGCAATCAGACCGGATCGACTGGCGTAAGCCCCGGTCGGACGACAGCTAGCCCGGCTAGCGCGTGCCGTACAGCATGGGCACGTCAACCGATGCATTCTCGACAAGGAGAACTTTCATGAATCGACTGATCGCTTTGCTTCTCATCGCAGGGACGGCTGCGCTCGCCGGTTGCAACACGATGGCGGGGGCTGGGCAGGATATTTCGAAGGGTGGCAATGCCATCACGAATTCGGCCGAACAAGCCAAGTAAGTTAGCGGCAACGCATCGACTGCGCGGCGCCTCACGGCGCCCTGCCATGCAGGAATTCCACAGCCCATCGCGGGAAACCGCGGTGGGCTTTTTTTATGGCCAGAGCCATAAACAGAGCGGCGCCCCACTTGCGTGGATCGCCGCTCTGCCCTCCCTGAGACTGTCGCTTATCGTATGTGCCGCATGCTATGCACGCATGCGGATTCGCGAGCTTATTGCCCCGTCAGCGTGTTCGTCAGCTCGATGCTCGGCGTGCCGGTGTTGCCGTTCTGTGCAATCAGCAGATGGATCTGCCCCGGCACGAGCTGGCTCAGCGCACCGGCGATCGGCACCGACGTCACCAGCCAGTCGGCGTTGTTCGACAGCGTGAAAGACGACGACTGGAAGATCGGCGTCTTGCTGCCCGCCACCGTCGCGATCAACACGTACTGGCCACCGGACACGTAGATCGAATCCTGGCCGCTTGCCGGCACCGCGTTCTTGAACGACACGCCCGCCATCGTCGGGCTGACATTGCTGATGTCAGTGCCGGTTGACTGAACCAGATACAGGTCGAGATTGGTCGCGTTAGCCGATGCGTTGAAGCCGCGCAGGCGCGCACTATTCGAGAGCAGCCCCTTGTCGAACGGATCGTCGATCAGGCCGATATCCGGCGCTGTCGCACCCGGCAGAGCCAGCACCGTGTATTCATGGCCCTTCGCCACATCGGGGAAGTTACCGCTCGCCAACGCGGTCGTCGTGCCGGTGTTCGAGTACGCGACGGAGGTCGAACCCGTGTTGATGTTGGTGAGGTTCGTCACGCCCTTATAGCTGATGTTCGTCTGTCCCGAGGGTGCGGTACCGTTCACGAGAAAGTCGACTGCCGGGCCGCCAGGAATTGCGTGGATGAAATGGATCTCCGGATTCGTCAGACCGAGTTCCTTGCCTACGTCGCTGCCGCTGCCACCGCACGCGGCGAGGACAGATGCAACAGCGGCCACAGCCGCCATGGTTCGGATCGTTTTCATTGTGTTCCACCTATATCGATGTTGGGCTCTCGAGCCGTTAATTTGCGAGCGCCCGGCCTCGGACATCGTGCCGGCTGGAAACCTTGTTCGTTGGTCGTTAGAACGGTTCCAGCCCGGCTCTCCGAAATGAAGCGCCCCCTCCCTATCCCTGCTGCACATCGCGCCCGTGGTGAGCGGTGTGGTCCGTGTCGATGGACGCCAGCATTCAGCAAAGCACGTGCCGCGGGTTCGATATGGGTTCCGGCGTCAGACGAATGGCTTACGGAGCAACGCGTTGCGCGGATTAGAATTTTTCCTCGGAGGGTTGGCACGTTTCGCGGTGTATTGTTCGCGCACAACCATACTTACACGGTCCCCTGCATGTCTTACCAACACTTACTCGCTGAACTCGACCTCGGCTTTACCCGCTTGCGCAATCGCGTGGTGATGGGTTCGATGCACACCGGCATGGAGGATCGTTTCTGGAATTACCCGAAACTGGCCGAGTATTTCCGTGAGCGCGCGAAAGGCGGCGTCGGCCTGATCATCACAGGCGGCATCTCGCCGAACCGGCAAGGCTGGCTGCTGCCCTTCGGCGGCACGCTGAACTCAGTGTTCGATCTGCGCAATCACCGCTTGCTGACCGGGGCCGTCCATGCCGAAGGCGGCAAGATCGCGTTGCAGATCCTGCACGCGGGCCGCTATGGGTATCAGCCGTTTGTCGTGTCCGCCTCGGCGCTCAAGTCGCCGATCTCGAAGTTCAAGCCGCGCGCGCTCACCGAAGCCGGGATCGCGCGGACCGTGCGCGACTATGCCCGCTGCGCGCGCCTCGCCCAGCGTGCCGGTTACGACGGCATCGAGATCATGGGCAGCGAAGGCTATCTGCTCAACCAGTTCCTCTGCCCGCGCACGAACCAGCGCACCGACCGCTATGGCGGCAGCATCGAGAACCGCATGCGGCTCGCGCGCGAGATTGTCGAGCGCGTGCGCGCGGTGTGCGGCGAACGCTTTATCGTGGTGTACCGGCTCTCGCTGATCGATCTGGTCGAAGGCGGCAACACGTGGGAAGAAACCGTGCAGGTCGCCCAGGCGCTCGAAGCTGCCGGCGTCACGATGTTCAACACGGGAATCGGCTGGCACGAAGCGCGGGTGCCAACCATCGTGACCTCGGTGCCGCGCGCCGCATTCGCCGCGTTGAGCGCGCGCTTGAAGGCCGCGGTCAAGGTGCCGGTGATCGTGTCGAACCGCATCAACACGCCCGAGGTCGCTGAAGAACTGCTCGCTCAGGGAACGGGCGATCTGGTGTCGATGGCAAGGCCGCTTCTCGCCGACCCCGAGTTCGTGCTGAAGACCGCCGAAGGACGCGCGCACGAAATCAATACCTGTATCGCCTGCAATCAGGCCTGCCTCGATCACACGTTCAAGAACCAGCGTGCAAGTTGTCTCGTCAATCCCCGTGCGGGACGCGAGACCGAGTTGATCTACCGGCCGATCGCAGGCCAGCAGGCCGCGCGCTCCGTGGCGGTAGTCGGCGCGGGTCCGGCGGGACTTTCCGCGGCGACCGTCGCGGCCTCGCGCGGGCATCGCGTGACCTTATTCGATGCGAGCGCAACGATCGGCGGCCAGTTCAATCTGGCGATGCGCGTGCCGGGCAAGGAAGAGTTCAGCGAAACGATCCGCTATTTTCAGAGCCAGTTGGAGCGGCATCGCGTCGACGTGCGGCTCGAGACGCGCGTCGACCCCGCCCTGCTCGCGGCAGGCGGTTACGACGATGTGATCATCGCCACGGGCATCGTGCCGCGGAACCCGGCGATCGCCGGTATTAACGGGCCTAACGTGCTGTCTTATGTGGATGTGCTGCGCGGTGCGGCGGTGGGACGCCGCGTGGCGGTGATCGGTGCGGGTGGGATCGGCTTCGACGTCAGCGAGTTTTTGCTGCATCGTTCCGGCGACCCTCTGCCCGTGCCGCGCGATACATGGCTCGACGAATGGGGTGTCGATCTTACGGTGCGGGAACGCGGCGGTTTGAAACCGCCGGCGCCGGCGCAGCCGGTCCGCGAGATCTGGTTGCTGCAGCGTAAGGCCGGCAAGCTCGGTATGGGGCTCGGCAAGACCTCCGGCTGGGTGCATCGCGCGACGCTGGCCAGGAACGGCGTGAAGATGCTCGGCGGCGTGTCGTACCAGGAGATCAGCGAACGCGGTTTGAAAATCGCGCGTGAAGGGCTCGAAGAATGGCTTGAAGTGGACACGATCGTCGTGTGCGCGGGACAGGAATCGTTGCGCGACCTGCATCCGGAGACGGCGGAACGTGCTGCGGATCGGACAAACGGCTCGAATGGCTCGAATGGTGCGAACGGTCCGCGCTATCACGTGATCGGCGGCGCAAAGGTCGCGACCGAACTGGATGCGAAACGCGCGATTCGCGAGGGTGCGGAGGTGGCGGCGGCGCTCTGAGCCACCGAGCCACTGAGCCAGTGGAGAGCGGAGGCGGCCGCGCCGCCCTCCTTAAGCGAGCCCCTTCTTCCGGTAATCGAACCAGAAAGACAGCCCCACGCTGGCCAGAATCACGATCGTCGCGATGACCGTCGAACGCGTTACCGGCTCGCCGAGCAACAACGCGCCGAGCGCCACCGCCACCACCGGATTCACGTACATACAGCTGCTGGCGATGATCGGACTCGTATGCCGGATCAGAAAGCCGTACGCGACGTAGGCGGTCATCGTCCCGACCAGCATCAGGTAGACGAAGGCCAGCACCGGCAGAAAATGCACTTCCATCATCCGCTCGCCCGACACCCAGGCGACCATCGTCGACATCGCGCCGCCGAGTCCGATCTGCAGCGACGTCGACAGAAACAGGTCCGACGGCAACTTCAGCCGCCCGGCCAGATGCGCGCCGCCGGCCCAGAAAAGCGCACCGCACAGGATCGCCAGACTGCCGCCCGCCGATCCCGGCGCAGTGTCGCCGTGACTCAGGATCGCTATGCCCACCAGCCCGAGGCCGACCGCGAACCACTCGCCCCTGCCGATCTTGCGCCCCGCCACCGCCGCGATCACCGTTGCGAACAGCGGCACGGTCGCGACCATCACGGCTGCGGTGCCGGTGCCGACCGTACGCATGCCGTAGGCCAGCATGCCGCTCGACAGGCCGACCAGCATCGTGCCGACAAGGCCGGCATTGCGGATTTCGCCCGCGCTCGGCCAGACCGGATTGCGGCGCGCCGCGAAGATGAAAAGCCCTATGCCGGCAAACAGATTGCGCAAGCCGGAAAGCAGCAAGGGCGGAAACGAACCCAGCGCTACGTGCACGGCGAGATACGTCGAACCCCATACGAGATAGACGACGGCGAGCGCGAGCGCGATCTGTCCATTGCGGGACTGCGGCAAACGGATCGGGAAACCACGCGGGAAACTACGTGAAAAGCGGCTGGGGAGTTGCGGCGCCATACGTTCAAACCGCCCATGCCGCTCGAGGTGCTGCGCCCCCGCTGAAGACCCTGTGACGGGATGGCGGACACCGCATCGGCGATGCGGTCTGACGGGCGAGGCTGGCGGACATGTCGGTGGAACGGAAGGACGATAGATGGCCAATGGGGCCACAACGCCGCGGCGATCGATGGAAATCGAGCCACGGCTGACACACGCCAAATGTTGGGCGCGCATCGCATTATGCAGTAAGCGCCCACCGCGTCGCCTGAAAGAATCGTAACTTTTTTGCGTGCTTGCAACAGAAAAGCCGGGGACGTATCCCCGGCTTTCGGCTCGCCTGCGACACCGGCGTTCAAACTATGCAACCGGCATCGCCGGCAACGCTCAGTTGGCCATGGCGCCCGAGGCTTCGTGCTTCATGCCCATCGCGTCGCTGCCCTTTTTCATCTTATCGTGCTTCATCGTGTTTTTCTTCATGCTGTCCTTCGACATGGTGTCTTTGGACATCGAATCCTTCGACATCGTGTCCTTCGACATTGCATCGTTGGACATCGCGCCGCTGGCCTGCGCGAACGCGGCGCCGCCGCTGGTCAGGAGGGCGACGGCCATTGCTGCGATTGCGAACTTTTTCATGGGATGACTCCGTTTTGTAGTGGATAAACCTGAACCGGCTTCTGGCTTCTACCTTGCGCCGGGTACTTCCGAAGCTTCTGCCGCCCGGGGTCGCGCGTCGGTCATTGCTCGCGCCGACCCGCGCGCGTCAGGAGCCTCCGAACCAGTTGTAGCCCTGGTCGACCCAATAGCCGCCGGGATACGTGTTAGTGACGAACATCTCGACGATGTGCTTCGGATTCTTGTAGCCGAGCTTGGTCGGCATGCGCAGCTTCATCGGGAAGCCGTACTTCGCGGGCAGGCGCTCGCCGTCGTATTCGAAGGTCAGGAGCGTTTGCGGATGCAGCGCGGTCGGCATGTCGATGCTTTCGTAGTAGTCGTCCGCGCATTTGAAGCCGACGTACTTCGCGCTCGTATCCGCGCCGATGCGCCGCAGAAAATCGGCAAACGGCGTGCCGCCCCAGCGGCCGATCGCGCTCCAGCCTTCCACGCAGATATGCCGCGTGATCTGCTCGGCATGCGGCAGCGCGTACAACTCGGGCAAGGTCCAGACGCGCTGACCGGTGACGAGGCCGCTGATCTTCAGCTTGTAGTCGGAGGGGTCGACATCGGGGACGTCGTCGATACCGTAGAACGCATTGAACGGAAACGGCCGCGTGATTTGCGCTTCCGTGTAGGTCGGCGCGAGCTGCTTCAGATCGAATAGTGCGGCCTGTGCGCGGTCGTTCAGGCGCGACACGGCCGTCAGGAATGCAGTGACCGAATCGTTGTCGGTGAGCGAGCAGCCCGTCAGCATCGACAGACCGCCGAGCGTCAGAAGCCGTTTGCCGAACAGGCGCCGCGACGGCATCGCGAGTTCGCGCCGGGCGTCGATCAGGATCGATTCGCGGTCGAGCTTGTTGTCAGGCATGGCGGCGAGCTTTCGATCGGGTTGTGTATTGGGTCTGGTCATGATTCGATGTCCTTAAGCTTTGCGTATCCGTTTATCCGTGTAGCCACGGCTTAGCGTCCACGCAACATCGCCAGCAGCGAGCGCGGTACGAGGGCCACCATCACCAGATGCACGGCAATAAACGCAGCCATCAGCGACATGGCGCAGAAGTGGACGATGCGCGCGTTGTCGTAGCCGCCCATCAACTCTCGCAGCAGCGGAAATTGCACCGACTTCCAGATCGCGAGACCCGAGAGCACCAGCACGATCAGATCGCAGACGACGAACAGATAGGCGAATTTCTGCACCGCGTTGTAGACGCGCAGATCGGCGTGCGAGAGCTTGCCGGTCAGCGCGGCGATGAAGTCGTGCAGCACGGCGCGCGGCGAGACCGGCAGGAACTTGCGCACGAAGCGCCCGCTGGCCAGATTCAGCGCGAGATACAGCAGACCGTTGAAGACCAGCAGCCACATCGCCGCGAAGTGCCATTGCAGCGCGCCGCCAAGCCAGCCGCCGAGCGTAATCGCAGGCGGAAACGTGAAGCCTTTGAAGATCGGCGAAGCGTCATAGATGCGCCAGCCGGACAGCATCATCAGGATGGCAGCGAGTGCGTTGAGCCAATGCGTGACGCGCACCCACACCGGATGAATCGTGCCGCTCTTCGGCATGACGGGCGGAGCGGTTTTGCTAAGAGCATGAGGCGTGGCCATGAGAATCTCCGATGAAACGGGAAGCGCCGCGGGGTCGTCGCGCGATCAATTGCAGGCGGCGAGCTCGCCCACTTGCAGCACGTCGCCGGTCGCGGCGTTTTCGACGAAGGCGACGACGCCGAAGTGGTCCGCCGGAGCATTCGCATCGGCATCGTCGATACGGATGTCGCGGCGGATTTGCGCGTTACCGGCAACCAGCGGCACGGGGCCGATCCATTGCCGCACGACGCGTTCGTGATGCAGCGTTGCGCCGCTGTTTTCCCCGGCCCTGACTTGCGAGTTCAACGCGTTCTGGTAGACCGCGACGTAGGCATTCAGCGGGGCCCTAGTGTCTGCCGCCTTGCTGGTGAATTGCGCATCGACATTGAAGGCGCCTTTCGCCTGAGGTTTCAGTTCAAGCACCACGTTCGCCTGCGCCGGTTCGGCGACGACCTGGCCGATGCGGCTCTGGAAACTGTCGTGTTGCGACCAGCTGCGCAGTTCGCGGCCCGATACGAAGATTTCAGGCGTATAGATGGTGTGGCCGCCGGCGAGGTCAGTGAGGGTTTGCTGACGTTCGGTAAAGCGATGCTGCGAGAAGCGGTCGGTCCAGCCGAGGCTATTCCAGTAGTCCACATGCAGCGCCAATGGCACGATGCTTTGGCTTGCGCCGCTGTTTTTCCACTGGCTCAACCAGTTGTCGGCCGGCGGGCAGCTGTTGCAGCCTTCGCTGCTGTAGAGCTCCACCAGCGCTACGCGGTGCGATGGGCTGTGCGACGCACACACGGCGCCGGCCGCGCTTGCAAGGCCGCTGGCGAAGAGGGTTGTCAGCGCTACGGCTAGCGCGATTGCGCGAGTGACATACCGATTGTCTCGGCGGGTTCGTGCGGTTTGCATGGCGTGCTCCATCAGGATCTGCACGTTTGTCGAACCACAAGCCCGCTTATGACAGCCGGTTTTGAATTTTTATTTTTGTCTGCGTTGTTCGCCTACGGTCGAGACCGTTCCATGCTGTTTATCCCCGCGGGGCGCGGCTTGTCTGTACGCTTGCGGGCGAACCGCCCCAAAGCGCCCCGCGGAAGGTGTCTCAGTCGTAACTCACGACAACCGTCACCCGGGTATCCTGCCCGGCATTCTTCGGTGCAAGCGACAACGCCCCGCCGTCGCGGCCAACCCGGTAGTGCCCATCGCTGGCTGCGCGAAATGCACGGCCATGGCTGTCGACAAAACGCTCAGTCAGAGCGTCGCCATTGCGCGCCGTCGCGCCGCTGTTCACCTGAAGCGCAACATCGGCGCCCGTCGCCACGCCCGGCGCGGCGCTAAAGGTCAGCGTGACCGCTGAACCCGACTGATCGAGCCGCGCGCCGCCGGCATTGACACGGGCCCCGGCGGGCGCCGCCGAAATCTCCAGTTGCGGTGCCACGATCGCGCCCGAAAAACTGATCGTTCCACCATTCGCAGCCACCGCCGGCAGTGGCGCTGCAACGAGCGCAACCAGCGTTGCCGTCGCCGCGACCACGCTGAGCCCCTCAAACCGCCCCATTCCCGTTTTCATCAGCATCTCTCCTTAAGCCGTCTCAAATCGCATCGCGCCTTTGACGCGCTGCCCGCCGCCGCTCACTCGGCTGGGCAACGGCCGCCCCTACAGGCGGATTAACGGCAGCGCGGCGACGGCCTTGAACGACTAAGTGCGATATCGACACGCCGCAACGCGTATCCACGGCACCTCCCGGCGGCGATTAAAGAGACGCCCGGCCCGTGCTAACATTCACCTTTCGATTGCGTCGACCGAGCTTCCCTCCCGACGCTCCCCAACACTTTTCGTACTCTGCCGGCTACCCCAATGCGCGTTCCGTTTTCCCGAGCCCTCACCCGTTTGCGCCCCCGCCGCGCAACCGGCTGCGCGCGCGCGGACATCGCGACGCCACACGCCGGCCAGCCGTCCCGAACGCTCCCGCTTCTCGCTGCCCGGCGCCCGATCTGACGCATTTCCCCTCCATTGCCGGGGCCGCGTCGTCGGGCTCCGGGCTGATCTCATCCGCACGCAGTCCCCTTACATGCAGATCGAATTGGAGAACCCGTCATGAAAAAGACGAAAACCTGTTACCTCACCGAACTCGACGTCGCCCGTCTTGAAAAGCACGCGGCCGCGCCCGGTGCCGACGCCAAATTGCAAGACATGCTCGACGACGTCCTGGAACGCGCCGTGATTGTCGAATCGCGCGACATCCCCGCGAACATCGTCACGATGAATTCGCAAGCCACGCTGGTCGATGAAACCAGTGGCGAGCAGATGACCTGGACCGTTGTCTATCCGCCCAACGCGGACTTCGCACACGGCCGCCTGAACGTGTTTTCGCCGGTCGGTCTTGCGCTGCTCGGCGCCAAACGTGGCGACCGCATCCGCTTCACACCGCCGAGCGGCACGGAGAAGGTACTGAAGCTCGAAAAAATCCTGTTTCAGCCCGAAGCCGCCGACGATTTCACGCTGTAAGCCCAAGCCATTCACGACGCAGAACGCTGCGCCGCATCATCCCCGGCAGCCCTATCACAATAAGAATAGTGCGTGGCTGACCGGCGTTATCTCCGACATCTGACTTTTTCAAGACGGGTTGCCAAGCAGCGCCCGGGCGGTGTATCGTGTGCGCTGCTAACGCGGGGGTCCTGCGTAGCGCGGAGGTTGGAGGTCCGTGTTGCGTGGGTGAGAAATACCCTTTGAACCTGATCTGGATAATGCCAGCGCAGGGAAGCGTACGGATTTCGCACCTGGTCTACCGTTTCATCTCTCGCGAATTCCGACAACTTCCGTCTCGTCTCCTGCTTAGCGGCCCCACATCAGGAGATATGCATGAACGCCAATCCGAAGTTCCTTTCCGCCGACGCCCACGTCGATGCCGCCGCTGTCGCGCCGCTGCCGAATTCCCGCAAGGTCTACGTGACCGGCTCGCGGCCCGATATCCGCGTGCCGATGCGCGAAATTTCCCAGGCGGATACGCCGGACAGCTTCGGCGGCGAGAAAAATCCGCCGGTCTTCGTCTACGATACGTCGGGCCCCTACTCCGATCCGGAAGCCAAGATCGACATCCGCGCCGGTCTGCCCGCGCTGCGTCAAGCCTGGATCGAAGAGCGCGGCGACACCGAAGCGCTGACGGGCCTTTCGAGCGACTTCAGCCGCGAACGCGCCGCCGATACCGCCACCGCCGATCTGCGTTTCAAAGGCCTGCATCGCACGCCGCGCCGCGCCATTGCCGGCAAAAACGTCTCGCAGATGCACTATGCGCGTCGCGGCATCATCACGCCGGAGATGGAATACATCGCGATTCGCGAGAACCAGCAACGCGCCGCGTATCTTGAGACCCTGAAGACGAGCGGTCCGAACGGCGAAAAGCTCGCCGCGATGATGGGCCGCCAGCATCCGGGCCAGGCGTTCGGCGCGAGCGCCTTCGGTCCCGACGGTCTGAAGGAAATCACCGCGGAATTCGTGCGCGAAGAAGTTGCGCGCGGCCGCGCGATCATTCCGAACAACATCAACCACCCGGAAAGCGAGCCGATGATCATCGGCCGTAACTTCCTCGTGAAGGTGAATGCGAACATCGGCAACTCGGCGGTGACCTCCTCCATCGGCGAAGAAGTCGACAAGATGACCTGGGCGATCCGCTGGGGCGGCGACACGGTGATGGATCTCTCCACCGGCAAGCACATTCACGAAACGCGCGAGTGGATCATCCGCAATTCGCCGGTGCCGATCGGCACGGTGCCGATTTATCAGGCTCTCGAAAAGGTCAACGGCAAGGCCGAAGATCTGACGTGGGAAATCTTCCGCGACACGCTGATCGAACAGGCCGAACAAGGCGTCGACTACTTCACGATTCACGCTGGCGTGCGTCTGCAATACGTGCCGCTGACGGCCAAGCGCATGACCGGTATCGTCTCGCGCGGCGGCTCGATCATGGCGAAGTGGTGCCTCGCACACCACAAGGAAAGTTTCCTGTACGAGCACTTCGAAGACATCTGCGAAATCATGAAGACGTATGACGTAGCCTTCTCGCTCGGCGACGGCCTGCGTCCCGGCTCGATCTACGATGCGAACGACGAAGCGCAACTCGGCGAGTTGAAGACGCTTGGCGAGCTCACGCAGATCGCGTGGAAGCACGACGTGCAAACGATGATCGAAGGCCCCGGCCACGTGCCGATGCAGTTGATCAAGGAGAACATGGACCTGCAACTGGAATGGTGTGACGAAGCACCGTTCTACACGCTGGGACCGTTGACGACCGACATCGCGCCGGGCTACGACCACATCACCTCGGGCATTGGCGCGGCGATGATCGGCTGGTTCGGCACGGCGATGCTCTGCTATGTCACGCCGAAGGAACACCTCGGGCTGCCGAACAAGGACGACGTCAAGACCGGCATCATCACGTACAAGCTCGCCGCGCACGCCGCCGATCTGGCGAAGGGCCATCCGGGCGCGCAGGTGCGTGACAACGCATTGTCGAAGGCGCGTTTCGAATTCCGTTGGGAAGACCAGTTCAATCTCGGTCTGGACCCGGACAAGGCACGCGAATTCCACGACGAAACCCTGCCGAAGGATTCGGCCAAGGTCGCGCATTTCTGTTCGATGTGCGGCCCGCACTTCTGCTCGATGAAGATCACGCAGGACGTGCGCGAATTCGCCGCGCAACAAGGTCTCTCCGACGACGACGCGCTGAAGAAAGGCATGGAAGTGAAGTCGATCGAGTTCATGAAGAAAGGCGCTGAAATCTATCAGCGGCAGTAAGGTAAGGATCGCGGGCGTGCGAGCGTGCGCCCGCCATTCGAAGCTTCTGCGTCACGCTATTGCAGCACCGAAGCCCGCCACTGGCGGGCTTTTGCGTTTCTGCGCGGGCGGGCACGCCGCATGCTGACAGAAGGGAAACATTTGATTACGAAACCGACACCTTGCTGACAAGCTCACACATCCGGATACGGGCTGCGGCGATAAGATCAAATGTAAGGACGGGGTGATTCATCCATTTCCACGAAGCATTGTCCAGACACAATGAATGGAGTGAGCATCATGAAATCGATTCGTCAACTCAGTACGTTCGCTGCGATCGTCGCGGTTGTCGCAAATCTTTCCGCGTGTGACAACATGACCACGCGGCAACGCGATACGGTGATCGGCGCGGGTGTGGGCGGCGCCGCAGGCGGACTGATCGGCGGCAATGCACTGTCGACGATTGGCGGTGCGGCTGCGGGCGGCATCATCGGTAATCAGGTGGGCAAGTAAGCGCAAATAAGACCGGCGCCCTGCTGGTGACTTCGCGAAATGCTTTGCAATGACGTGAAATACGCCGTTACGGTTTTGCAATCCTGTTGGCGCTGCGGCGGCGTAAGCTCAAGCCACTACGCCCCGGATGGCGGCGTGTGATGTAACCAGGAGCACGTCATGAAGTCCCCCGTCGTCAAGTCTCTTCGCGCAATCAGCCAGCGGCTGCCGCGCGGCTTGCCCCGTCTTTCCCAAACTGGTATCGCGCTGGCCGGCGTGGCCTGTGTGCTGACGCTGTCCGGCTGCTACTACCCGTACGGCTACTATCCGGGCTACTACCCGTATTACGCTTACGGCACCGTTCCAGCCAATGGCGTTCAGCAGGATGTCCCTGTGGGGACGGCTGGCGATTCGGCCACTTCGCAGCAGCAGGCGCAGGCTCAAGCAGCGCAGCAGGCGCGAGCCAATTCGCAATCCCAGCCGGCCACCTACGCGGTCGCTCAGCCGCCGCCGGTGTACGTTGCCCCCGCTTATCCCGCCTACTATCCGCCGCCGGTCTACCCGGCTTATCCGGCTTACTACGGCTATCCGGGCTGGTATGGCCCGTCGGTTTCAATCGGCGTCGGTTTCGGCTGCTGTTGGGGAGGCCACGGCGGCTGGGGTGGCCACGGTCACTGGCACTGAATCCCGCAGCCGGATCTTGCTGATCCGCTTTGACCGTCCCGTGCCCGCAACTATCGGTGCACGGGATGGACCCATGCCTCACGACGTCGTGCGCAACCCCGTTGCCCGGAAGTCGGCAAGCCGCCCGCCAGCACGCGCCATGCCGCGCCGGGCAGACCTCACGCGCATCATGCCGCGACGATCCCGCCACGCAAGACGCGACGCCCCCTTCTGTCCTTCGCCCGTACTTTCCCTTCTTGACGCGCTCCAATCGGGCCCTATGCTTGGGAAAGCCACACGCAGTACCTGTTTAAATAAGCGACCCGGCTCGTCTTCGACGCGCCGCCGGCGCCCATCCGTCCTGCCAGAGCGACGCGCCCCGTAGTGCGTAGTCCCGCGTCGAATCGAACAACAACGAAGGAGACGTGATGTTTCACCAACTACTCACCCCCGTCGGCAATTCGCTACCGCTCTCGTTCCTCGTCGCCGCCTTGCCGATCATCGTCGTGTTGCTGTTGCTCGGCTGGGCCCGCCGGCCGGCCTGGCAGGCGTCGCTTGCGGGCCTGATCGTCGGGCTGATCGTGGCGATTTTCGTCTGGCAGTTCCCAGTCGGACTCGCGGCTGCGTCAGTCGCCAACGGTGCGGTGTTCGCCTGCTGGCCGGTGATGTGGATCGTGTTCGCCGCGATCCTGCTCTACAACATCTCGCAGCGCTCGGGCCGCTTCGCCGCCTTTCGCATGTGGATGATCGATAACCTGCCGAACGACCGCCGCGTGGTGCTGGTGGTGATCGGCTTTTCGTTCGGCGCGTTGCTCGAAGGGATCTCCGGCTTCGGCACGCCGGTCGCGATCACCAGCTCGCTGTTGATCCTGCTCGGTTTTCCCACCCTCGAAGCACTCACCTTCACACTGATCTTCAACACTGCGCCGGTTGCGTTCGGTGCGCTCGGTGTGCCGATCACCGTACTCGGCGCGGTCACACATCTGCCGGCCGATTCGCTCGCCAAGATGGTCGGCCGCCAGTTGCCATTCTTCGCCTTCCTGCTGCCGTTCTATGTGATCGGCGTCTATGCGGGCTTTCGTAACATGCTGCGCGTGTGGCCGGTCCTGCTGGTGTCCGGTGCGAGCTTCGCGCTGACCCAGTTCGTCGCGTCGAACTACGTGAACTACAGCCTGACCGACGTGTTGTCGTCGATGGTCTCGCTGATTCTCACTATCGCGTTCCTGCGCGTCTGGAAGCCCGCTGCCGATCCGAAGTTCGCGATCAACATCGATCGCGTGGGCGAGGTGCGCGGCAAGATCAGCGGCGGCCAGGGCTGGTATCCGTGGATCATCGTCTCGGCGGTGGTGATCGTCTGGACCGTCGCCAAAATCTTCCTGATCGGCGACGTCAAGCTACCGTGGCCGGGCCTCGACAAGGCCGTGTTCATCACCCTGTACAACACGCCATATGGCGCGGTGTGGGACTTCCAGCCGCTCGCGACCGGCACGGCGATTCTGGTGGCCGCCATCATCACGACGTTCGTGACGGGTCTGAGCGCGCGCGAATTCGGCAAGGCTATTGCCGACACGTGGGTCCAGACGCGCATCGCCATTCTGACGGTGGCGACCATCGTCGCGCTCGCCTATCTGATGAACTACTCCGGGCTCACTTACACGCTCGGGCTTGGCGCCGCGTCGGTCGGACCGTTCTTTCCGCTGGTGTCGGCCTTCCTCGGCTGGGTCGCGGTGTTCCTGTCCGGCAGCGACACCTCGGGCAATGCGCTGTTCGGCAATCTGCAGGTGGTGGCGGCCCATCAACTGAACCTGAACCCGATCCTGATGGCCGCAACCAATTCGTCGGGCGGCGTGATGGGCAAGATGATCTCGCCGCAAAACATCTCGACCGGCGTGGCGACGACCGAGCTCAAGGGCAAGGAAGGCGTCGTGTTCGCCAAGACCTTCAAGCATTCGATTCTGTTGACGGTGATCCTCGGCGTGCTGGTCTGGCTGCAGCAGAACTTCCTGCAGTGGATGATTCCGCATTGAGACGCGCCTGGCCCATCGACGCAACGGTTCGCACCTGCCAATTCCTTGAAGCGGCGGCTTGCGTGATGGGCCAGGATCACTGGTGCGTTGCCGCAATATAATTCACGCTCCCCAGGTGCCTGCCCCGCCGGGCCTGCACCTGGTTAGCAACCGCATCAATCTCATCGTAATTTTTCTCACATTAGCGTGAGAATTGCTCGTTTTGCAGCCGGCTCGACCGCGCTTACGATAACGGCTATCAGACGTCCTCTATCCCCCGAATCTTGCCGTTTCATTCCAGCCTGAAACGTTTCGCGCGATCGCGCTGCTACGATGCGCAGGCGTCTCGACTCAACCGCGCGCGGCGCTACGACAATGAATGCCAAAAACCTGCTGCAACTGCTGATCCTGGCCGCCCTGTGGGGCGCCTCGTTTCTGTTTATCCGTGTCGGCGTGACCGACTTCGGCGTCGCGCCGCTGATGGCGTTGCGCGTCGGCATCGGCGCGGCCTTTCTCGCCGTCGTCCTGATTGCGCGGCGGCCGCTGCACGAGTCTGCGACCATCCTGCGCACGCGTGCTTTTCCATTGCTGGTGGTCGGCATCCTGAATTCGGCGGCGCCGTTCTGCCTGTTCGCCTATGCTGAGTTGACGCTGTCGGCAGGCGTGACGTCCGTGATCAATGCGACCACGCCGCTGTGGGGCGCGCTCGTCGGCTTCCTCTGGCTGCGTGACCGCCTGAGCGCGCTGCGCACGCTCGGTCTCGTGATCGGCTTTCTCGGCGTCCTGATGCTGGTATGGGATCAGATCGCCGCGCCGAACGGCTCGGCCGCCACACCGATGAGCACCGCGCTCGCGGCCGCTGCCGCGCTTGGCGCCACGCTGCTTTACGGCATCGCCGCCAATTACACGAAGCGCCACCTGACCGGCGTCGATGCATTGACCGTTGCGACCGGCACGATGACCGGCGCCACCATCGTATTGCTGCCGCTCGCCGTGATCTACTGGCCGGCCGCGCCGATCTCGCTGCACGCGTGGGGCGCGGTCATCGCGCTGGGCGTCGCGTGTACCGGCGTCGCGTACATGCTGTTCTTCCATCTGATCGCAGTGGTCGGGCCGGCACGCACGATTACGGTGACCTTCGTGATTCCGATCTTCGGCATTCTGTGGGGCGCCTTGTTTCTCGGCGAAACCGTGTCGCTGGGCATGCTGGAAGGCTGTGGCGTGATTCTCGTCGGCACCGCGCTTGCCACCGGCGTGGTCAAACGTCTGCCGTGGTTCGGGCCGCGCCGCGCCGACACCTGAAAGCCACCTCGCACGATACGTTCGGCGCGGTCCGCTTCCCGCCTCCGCGAGGGCCGCGCCGACACAGGAACACCGCCTCGCGCGACGCCTTCTACGTCGCCGCCTCCCGTCTTGCACCGCTCGCCGCGTCAGCGGCCTGGCAACCCATTCCGGGCACCCAAAAAAATAGCCCGCACTCCGTTGGAGTGCGGGCGAAACCGTCGCCCTACGAGGATAGGCGACGGGGCCACCGAGGCCGCGCGCCGTGCGCGCAGGCCATCATCGGGCTAAGCACCGGTTCGTTCGCCGGTGCTGAAAGGGTTTGGGAATCGCCGTTTGGACACTCGCCGCAAACTCACGTCGGATGTTACGAATCCGGCCCCATGAGTCTTTAAAAGCAGCTTGCGTGCCAGTTATAGAGATTTACAAGAAATTGTTCGCAAACCATTGATTTTTATTACATTATTTTGCGAAGAAAGGATGCTGACAGGGTCTGCGGAAGGGGCTTCGCGAGTTACGTCACCGGGGTAACGTCACGTTACATGCGGCCGCACAAGGGCGGCCGCGCGGACTCGTTTCATGCGTTTGAAGCGAGCCGACCATCACCGCACCGGCCATTTCGTGCGTTGCGCGGCCGGATGCCGGACCCGCAAGCCCGTTGGCCGCTGCGTCTCGCGGCGCTCCAGGGCCGCGCCGCAGACAAGCGCCAGGACGAGCAAGCTCGCCGCCCACATCCAGTAAGGAATCACGTCGAACATGGCCATCTCCCCGTTAAGCGTCGCCGGTTCATACCGGTGTTTCAGACGGAAAGCAAAACACGTGCGCGCTGCGATAGCGGTCGACGGCTTACGGCGCCGGCGATAAATTGCGGACATAAAAAAACCCGCCCGGAATTGCCTTCCGGGCGGGTTTTCAGACAGCGTTCGCTACTTGCTACAGCTTCGTTCAGTGCAACTGGTCGACCATCAGACCCATGATCTGCTTGGCCTGCGAGCTCTGATCGATAGCTCCCTTGTCGTCGACCACCGCCACGCGCGTCTGGTCAGGCGTCACCGCGCGCACGTTGACGAGATACTGCTTGGCGACCTTTTCCTTCTTGCCGTGGAACACCTGGCTCCAGAAGCCCTGCTCCGCCGAGCTCAGATCCTTCGGATCGACGTAACGCACGAAGTACAGACCGCGGCTCGCGTCGCGATCGTCGACCGTGAAGTTGCTGCGATCGAGCGCGAGGCCCACGCGCAGCCACGCACGGTCATACGGCTCGCTGAGCGTCAGTTCGGTGGACGAGAACTGTGCCGCCGTGGTGTTTGCCGCGTCATCAGGCATAGGCTGTTGCGCCGACAACGCCACGTTTTGCGCCGCGGTGGCCGCAGCCGCCGATTTCGCACCCGCGGTAGCCGCGTTCGGCGCCGTTTGCGCCCCCGCCGGTGAAAGATCGGCAGTTTGCGTGTTGCGCGAATCGGCCAGCGCCAGCGCTGCCATCAAGCGCTTCAGATATTCCTGTTCCAGGCCCGGATCGTTCGGCTTGGCTTCCCACTTAGTCGACTCGTTGTTCGTGCCGGTGATCGCCTCGCGCATGCCCTTCTGGCTGACGAACACATAGGTGCCGCCGTTCGGCGCCGCTTCGAGACGCGTGCGGTACTTGTTGCGCTCGGAACTCACATAGCTGTTGCCCATTGCCTTGGACAGCGTGTCGCGGATCAGCCCCTCGTTGATCGAAGCGTGCGTTTCGTTCCAGTCCGTTTCCATCACGCCCTTGTCGCGCTGGTCGACCACCAGCAGGAAGCCCTGTTCCTGCCAGAAACGGCGGATTGGCGCCCAGGCCTGGTCGGGCGCCTTGTTGTCGATCACAAGCCAGCTTTCCGTGCCGTCGCGCTGGATGTGCATGCCGTTGACCTGCGGCACCACCGTCAAGGTGTTGGCGGCCGGTGCTTGCGCCTGGACCTGCTGGAGCGTGGACAGCGAGGTTTGGCCGCCCTGCGGGGGCAACGAACGCTGATCGGACGTCTCATCGATCATGTTCGGCGGTACGGCAAGTGACACTTGCTTCGATTTCGAGTCGCTTTTGTAGTCGATTTTGGTCGGCGACGAGGTGCCGCAGCCGGCGACCAGACCGCCTGCCATCAGCATTACTGCAAACCGCTTGGTAAGACGAAGATCAGTCATGTTCGGGGAATCCTTCCGCTACGCCACGGCAAGTTTCCGTGGATCAACCCAACATTTTACCGATCCCGGCGAGTCATGTGCAAAAACCCGGGTTTGCCCGTGAATTGAGCAGCGCGCGAACGGCAAATCCCGGGTTGCGCCGAAGAGTCTGAATACCGATGAATCGCTGCGCGGCGCGTCCCTTCCATCGCGGAAAAACGCCCCGCTTCACAGCGGCGATCATCTCCATCCGCGGCAAATTTAACAGTTCACAACACTTCTCAAACGCCTGTAGGGCACGACCTAGTTCCTTGTCAGATCATTGTTTTAAAAGACACTTTCCATTCCCGCCACACGCTATTTTCGAGATTGGATGAAGCGCCTCGCACCGCTACTGACAACGATCAGGAAACCTGAGTGTTATCTTGAATTGGACGTCTCAATAAAGCTTGAGCGCTCCAGGTTTCCCAATAGCGAGACAGGTTGCCATGCCAAACTCCTCTTTCATACCAGCTTTCGCCGTCCCGGCAATGGTGGCCGCCTTGCTGTGTGTCAGTGCCGACGCGCGTGCCGAATTGGGCGGCACGATGCCCAGCCAGGCGAATTCGACGGCCGCAGCGTCCCAAACCCTGCTGAACGGCGCCTTACGCCTGCGCACGCTGACCGACGCAGGCAACACCACCATCAACGAGTACGCGACGAATACCGGTCAGATCATCGCTTACACGTGGCAAGGCCCGACCATGCCGGATCTGCGCGCACTGCTGGGCGGGTACGCCGACTCCTACAGGGCGGGTGCCGCCGCATCGGCGCCGGACGGCAATCTGCACGCCTCGCGGGTTGTCAGGCCAGATGTGATCGTGGAATCGGGTGGTCCGATGCGTGGCTATGTCGGACGCGCGTGGCTACCGGCGGCCCTGCCCGCCGGCGTCACCTCCGACGACCTCCGCTGACGCGGACAAGCCGGTAATAAACCGCCCCGAATACTCGCCGCCTACACGCCATGAAGACCTCCTCTCGTCTCCGCGCCCTGTTCCTGACTTGCGCCGTGCTCGCTGGTTGCGGTGGCGGCGGTGGAAGCAGTACGCCGGCTGCCTCCACCCAGGCGGGCTCGACGAGCCCGGCCAGCAGTCCGAACGCAGCAAGCGCGCCGTCCGGAAGCACTGGCGCCAGCGTGACGAACTCCGTGCCGCAGTCGAACACGCCGAATGTCCAGCCGATCACGGTCAGCGCCGCGCCGGGCCTGACGCGCAACATGCTGACCACTAGCGTCACCGTCTGCCAGTCCGGCACCAGCAATTGCGCGACGATCGACAATATTCAGGTCGACACCGGCTCGCAGGGTTTGCGGATTCTCGCCTCGGCGCTGCCGGCAAGCCTTCCGCTGGCGGCAGTGGCCTCGGGCAGCGGCGTCGCGGGCGAGTGCGCGGTATTCGGCGGCGGCTATACATGGGGCGCGGTGCGCGGCGCGGACGTGCGGATGGCCGGCCAACTGGCCACCTCGATTCCGATCCAGCTGATTGCCGACCCCACGCTGCCCAATGTGCCCACCGACTGTGCCGGCTCAGGCCGCGCGATGCTGACCGTCGCGAACCTGCGCGCCAACGGCATTCTCGGGGTCGGCCTGTTCTCGGCCGATTGCGGCAGTGGTTGCGTCAATTCGGCCCTGCCACGCTGGTATTACAGTTGCGACGCCAGCGGCGCCTGCGTCGCGAGCACGCAAGCGCTCGCCCAGCAGGTGACCAATCCAGTCAGCCGCTTCGCGCTCGACAACAACGGCGTGGTGATCGACCTGCCGGCGATCGCCGACGCGGGTGCGCCCAGCGTGTCGGGCTCCTTGATATTCGGCATCGGCACTCAGGCGAATAACACGCTGGGCGGCGCAACCGTCTTCAGGACCAACACGCAGACGGGCTATGTGCGCACGACCAGCGCCGGCCAGACTTATGGGCAGAGCTACCTCGACAGTGACTCGAACGGCCTGTTCTTCAACAATAGCCAATTGCCTCAATGCGGTTACTGGTACTGTCCGAGTTCCACGCAAACAGCGAGTGCCTCGATCTCCGGCACGGATGGCGTGTCGAGTACGGTGTCGTTTTCGGTCGGCAATTCGAACGCACTGTTTGGTTCGTCGAATAACGCCTTCGACAACCTGGCCGGCGTTGCCAGCAACAGCTTCGGATGGGGCCTGCCCTTCTTCTTCGGACGACGCGTCTACACGGCGATTGCATCGAGCGTGACGTCGGCAGGGCCGGGGCCGTATTACGCGTTCTGAGTGGTCGAAGTCGGGACCCGCCTTGCGCGCAGACAAGCGCGTTGGGCGGGTTCGATTGAATGTCCGGGCAGAGTTGGCGTATCGAGCGCCAAACTTCCGCCTCAAACAGAAAAATCCTACAGACCGATCGGATTCCCCTGCGAGGAAAATTCCCAAACTCTCAGCTCCCGCTTATTTGATACGCCCTGACTGCAATAATCGTCGTTTCTGGCTAGCGTCATCTCGATATCGTTAGCTCTGCATACTCTAATAATAGTGAAACGATGGAAGTCACCTTTTCGCTCGACGATTTCGAGCAACTCGTCTACACGCGGCAGCATACGCAAGCCTCGCTTCAGCTCATCGCGGCACTCGCACTGCTCCAACAAACGCGCGGCGAATTGAACGCGAGCTTCAAAGCCTCGGGCATGATCGACCTGACTCCCAATGAGCAACGCCAGCGTTTCTGCACGCGTCTGACAAGCGCGGCGTCTACGTTGTTCGCCGACCCGGATTTCCGGCCGCCCACTGCGTGCGTCAAATTGTTTTTCACGCTGCATGAATGGATCGGCACGCTGTTCTCGGCCACGGCGTTCGGCAATGCGGACCACGTCATCCGGCATCTGAATCCTCGCGGCGCGGAGGACGCACAGTTTCTGCCGGGAGACAGCTTCATCGAGAAGCTATGCGTGCTCTATTCGACCGAGTCCGAACTGGAACTCGACTTCGCCGCGCTCTGGGCGTACGACAAAACGATCGCGGCCTGCCTCGCCCTCGCTTTGCTGGCGCCGGTCTTCAAGGGCTCGCCAAGCGCGCATCTCAAGCGCGAGGCGCTGCTGGAGTGGCTGCCCGGCAAGCTGCAGCAGATCGACGATCTCGACGATCTGCCATCCGCCGTGCTGCACAACGCCTATATGTTCTGCAGCTATGCCGATACGCCACGGCGGCACGCGATCAAGCAGGACATCAATGTGCTGGTGCGCCGCAAGCTGGCACAACTCGGCCTGACCGACTTGCCCGCATCGAAACCCACGCCTTCCAGAGGCAAAACGCGGCGCGGCAAGAAGCCGCTGATGGTGGTGGTGCTGGAATGGTTCAGCGGCGCCCATTCGATCTACCGCACGCACTCGCGTACGCTCGAAGCCGCGCGCGAACATTTCGAGGTGGTGGGTTTCGGCTTCGGTTACGCGCTCGACGAAGTGGGGCGGGACGTCTTCGACCGCTTCATCGAACTGGAAAAACCTGACTACATCGGCGAATGCCTGAAGACGATTCGCGACTTCGCCGAGGCCGAGCAGCCGGACGTGTTGTACATGCCGAGCGTCGGCATGTTCGTGCTGACGGTGTTCATGTCCAATCTACGCATTGCGCCGTTGCAGATCGCGGCGCTCGGCCATCCCGCCACCACGTATTCAGACAAGATCGACTACATCAGCGTCGAGGAAGATTACGTCGGCGACCCGGCCTGTTTCAGCGAACGCCTGATGAAGCTTCCGAAAGACGGTCAACCGTACCGCCCGTCCGTCGCGTTGCCGGACATCGTCGCGCAGATTCCGTCGCGGCGCGAGACGCTGCAGATCGTCATCACCGCCAGTGCGATGAAACTCAATCCTGGCTTTCTCGATGCGTGCCGCGAGATCGACGCGCGTGCCGCGACACCCGTCGAGTTCCACTTCATGACCGGTGTGCCGTCGGGTCTGCCGTTCGACCGTCTGCGCGACGCCGTCGTGCGCGCGGTGCCAGGCGCCATCGTGCACGACTTTCATGGCTACGCCTCGTATCTGGCGCGCGTCAACCAGTCCGATCTGTTCCTGAGCCCGTTTCCGTTCGGCAACACCAACGGTATCGTCGATGCGTTGACGCTCGGTTTGCCGGGTGTATGCAAACGCGGGCCGGAAGTGTTCGAGCGGATCGACGGCGCGCTGTTCGAGCGCGTGGGCATGCCCTCGTGGACCACCACGGACAGCGTCGAGACGTATATCGCCGCGGCCGTGCGCATGATCGACCAGCACGACGAGCGCACAGCGCTGCGCCAGCACCTGATCGATACGCAGGCGGTACAGCGCTGTTTCGAAGGGCGGCCGCAGGCCTTCGGCGAAAGCGTGCTGAAACTGCTGCGCAAAAACAAAAGCCGCCTCGCGGATGGGGCGGCTTGAGGTTTGTGACTCGCGGTTCGTGGTTTGCGGCTGAGCTGGCGCTAGCCAAAGCTGCCTGCGCCCGTTGCGAGCAACGCTTTACTCGGCGGCTTCGCTCGCAGCAGCAGGGGCCGGCGTGGCCAGCTTTGCCGGCGCCAACCAGCTGAATACGCTCAGCGCGGAACCGTGGAACGTGCACTCGGCGGCCGCTGCGGTATTGGTCTTCTTCGGCTTGGCCGATTTGAGCGAAGCCGCGTCGCCCCCCGAGGCAGTGACACTCGCCGAAGCGGCCATTGCACCTGAAGCCGCCCCAGCCGTCACGTCTGAGGCAGCCGCAGCGGCCGAAGCCGAGGAAGCCCCCTGCGCCACGGACACGCCGGACGCCGCGCGCACGCCCGAAGCCGGCTGGGGCGCATTCGCCAGCTTCGCCGCGGACGCCGCCGAGGCGGCCGCAACCTCCGAGGCCGTCATCACATGCTCGATCGATCCTTCGACGACCACCCGCGAGCCGTCGATACCAGTGCCCGTATGAGTGATCTTGAGCGTATCCGGCGACGATGTTTCAGCCAGCTTGCTTCGCATCAACTGCTCGCATGCATCCGAGTTCTTGTAGACGGCCGTGCAGGCCGCCAGCAGCGCTGCAGCAGTCGTAACGCAGGCGATAGAGAGAATCCGAACTTTCATTGATGTTCCGTTTTGCAAGCCGTCGTCAATTGTAGCTTACGGGCTGACTGATCGGCATCGCGCAAGGACGTGCCGATCCGCACATTGCACAAGACGAAGAGACGGCTTGACCGCGGCGCCTTGCATCGGCATCGTGTTGACCGGCCGCGACGCCGGCGGCGCGCCGCCGCCGCCTCCTCAGCCGTACCCGCTTGATGGGCGCGGATCCGTTTTCCCACTGTGTATTGACCGGCTTTCCCGCATGTTCAGCCTTGCCCTCTTCGCCGTCGCAGCTTACGTCGCCACCAATATCGACAACCTTTTCGTGCTGCTCGCCTTCCTTGCGGAAACGGGCGGCCGGCGTCGGCGCGTGGTCGCCGGGCAGTTTGCCGGTTCGCTGACTTTGATCGTGGGATCGATCCTGCTCGCCGCACTGTTGACTCGATTACCTGCCGGCTACGTTGGTCTGCTCGGTATCTTGCCGATCGGCGTGGGCCTGAGCAAAGCATGGGCGCGCCTGCGCCCCGGCAACGCGGATCAGGTGCAAGAGGCGCAGACCACGGCGCGCGCGGATTCAGCAGCCGCGCCGGCTACGACCGGTACAGGCTCGTCATGGTGGACAGTCGCGTGCGTGGCGGTCGCCAACGGCTCGGACAATCTCGCGGTGTACGTGCCCCTGTACGCGAGTCATTCGCATAGTGAGGGCATGTTCATCTCGCTGGTGTTCGTCGCCATGATCGGCCTCTGGTGCGCAGGCGCGGTGTGGCTGGTGGCGCATCCGTTGCTGGGCGCGCCGATCCGGCGCTACGGTACGGCGTTGCTGCCGCTGATCCTGCTGGTAATTGGTGTTTCGGTGATCGTGCAGAACGATACCTTGCGGATCGTGTTTGGTATCTGAAGCGGACCTGCAGCCGGTGATCCGGTCGCCGGCCGGTGGGGTGGTCACTCCTGAGCCTGAAAGCCTGAGCATGGGCCTGAATCCGGGCCCAAACCAGAAACACTACAGCCCGTGCCGGGATGCGCTGCTGCCAGCGCGCGATGCAGCACGACCGACTGTCGCCCGCGCGAACGCTCAGTTCGACGGCATTTGCGGCTGCACGTAAGTGCGCACGCCGGCGAGCGGCGCCCCGTAACCACCCGCCTGGGTGTTGTTCGGCAAGCCATTGACCAGTTGCGCGCGCGGATCGGTCGGATTCAGATTCAACTCGCCCGCCTGCTGGTTGCCATGCGTCGGATATTCGCTGCCGCGCGCCGCGTTCGGCATCACACGCGTACTGTTTTGCGGCGCGTTGATGTCGTCCTGCGCGCTCAGGCCCTGTGCGCCAGCCTGCGCGGCGATGCCGCAAGCGACCGCGCACAGCAGAACCCCCACTACCCTCGACGTCCTCGATGTTCGTTTCATACCGACCTCCAGCTAAGTGCCAAGTGAAATGAAAGGCGATCATGTCCGCGATTCCAGCACAGGCGCGCCAGCGCGCGCGGCAGACGCTGATCACATCATTTATACGCGCTACCCTGTCTTTCGGATTCGGCTAAATTTGCCCGCCCATCGCACAAGGACTGAACCGCTGCACACCTGGCGCCAACAGAGGCCACGGGGACACAGCAAATACCCCAGGCGCATATCGTTATGCCGATTGGCGATTTCTTTCCAGGCAGATCGCACCCGATAATGGCTGCCATGAACACCCACCCCATTCCCCAAGCCCGCGCGCTGCGTTCCGCGCTCGTGGCACTGAGCGCGGCACTGCTGCTGGCCGCCTGCGCCGCTCCGACGGCATCGACCTCTTCCACGGCGGCCGATTCCGCCTCGCTCGATGCCGCCATTTCGGGGCCGCAGCGTAGCGACAAGAACCGCGCACGCGATGTCTACCGCCATCCGAAGGAGACGCTGCAGTTCTTCGGCGTGGCGTCGTCGCAAACCGTGCTGGAGATCGCGCCCGGTGGCGGCTGGTACACGGAGATACTCGCGCCCTATCTGCACGACCACGGCAAATTGTACGAAGCGCAATACGACAGCCCGGACGCTGCGCCGTTGGCAGAAGAGCAGGCCGGCCGGGCGTCGTTCGCGCGCAAGCTGTCGGCCACACCGGCGATCTATAGCAATGTGGTGGTCGGCACGCTGCGAACGGGTCAGTTCAGCGGCTTTCCCGCCGACGGCAGCGTTGACGAGGTGCTGACCTTCCGCAATATCCACAACTGGATCAAGGACGGCCAGATCGATGCGAATCTGCGCGCCTTTTACGCGGCACTTAAGCCGGGCGGCATCCTCGGCGTCGAGGAACATCGCGCGGCGCCCGGCACTTCGCTGCAACAGACCATCGACAGCGGCTATGTCACCGAAGCCTATGTCATTGAACACGCGCGCGCGGCAGGCTTCGAATTGGCCGGACAAAGCGAGGTGAACAACAACCCGCGCGACACGAAAAACTATCCACATGGTGTGTGGTCGCTGCCGCCAACGTATGAAGGCCACGACGTCGATCGGGCGAAGTACGCCGCGATCGGCGAATCGGATCGCATGACCTTGCGCTTCGTGAAACCCAGGTGACACGCATGACCGGCGCGGGTTTCAGCGCGCGCCGGTCGGGATAGGCGCTTCCGGCCGGCGCGCGCTGCGCCGCACCGGCGCTTGACGCGATCCCAATAATATGTTCCTATTGCGCACTATGTATCGCGCCCAGACCACCCTATCGCTACTACTAGCCCGCTCTACCGGGCTAGGTCTGCTGCTGCGCGCTTCCATCTGATACACCCGAAGCACCGCTCAATTCCCCAGTAACTGACCCAGCCCCGGTTTCCGACCGGCGGCAGTGCTTTGTCTTTTCGTCGTCCGGTCGACAACCCAGGTTGATCGATCCCAAGGATGATGAAAATGTTGAAGAACCCTGCTACCAAATACCACTCGTTCAAGCCCATCAATTTGACCGACCGCCAGTGGCCATCGCGCGTCATCACGCGTGCGCCGATCTGGATGAGTACCGATCTGCGCGACGGCAACCAGGCGCTGTTCGAGCCGATGAACGCGCAACGCAAGATGCGCATGTTCAAGACGCTGGTGCAGATCGGCTTCAAGGAAATTGAAGTCGCATTTCCGTCTGCCTCGCAGACCGACTTCAATTTCGTGCGTGAGTTGATCGAAGGCGGGCACATCCCCGACGACGTCACCATCGAAGTGTTGACGCAAGCTCGCGACGACCTGATCGAACGCACCTTCGAATCCTTGCGTGGCGCGCCGCGCGCCATCGTTCACCTGTACAACGCCACCGCGCCGGAATTCCGCCGTATCGTGTTCGGCCTCGAAAAGAGCGGCGTGAAAGAACTCGCGCAAAACGCCGCGCGTACGATGAAGCGTCTCGCCGACGCCACGCCGGAAACGCACTTCACGTTGCAATACAGCCCGGAAGTGTTCAGCGGCACCGAACTCGAATTCGCCAAGGAAGTATGCGACGCCGTATTCGATATCTGGCAACCGACGCCGGAACACAAAGCGATCGTCAACCTGCCCGCTACCGTCGAAATGGCTACGC
Source organism: Paraburkholderia nemoris (assembly GCF_905221015.1). Taxonomy (NCBI): domain Bacteria; kingdom Pseudomonadati; phylum Pseudomonadota; class Betaproteobacteria; order Burkholderiales; family Burkholderiaceae; genus Paraburkholderia; species Paraburkholderia nemoris. The sequence continues at coordinate 43,101 of NZ_CAJNBO010000044.1, forward strand.
CGAACGTCTACGCGGACCAGATCGAATGGATGCATCGTAATCTCGCGCGTCGCGATTCGTTGATCGTTTCCGTGCATCCGCATAACGATCGCGGCACGGCCGTGGCTGCTGCTGAACTGGCGGTGATGGCGGGAGCGGATCGTGTCGAAGGGTGTTTGTTCGGCAATGGCGAACGTACCGGCAATGTCGATCTCGTGACGCTCGCGTTGAATCTGTACACGCAGGGTGTCGATCCTGAGCTCGATTTTTCGAATATCAATGAAGTCGCGCGGACTGCTGAGGAATGCACGCAGTTGCCAGTGCATCCGCGCCACCCGTATGTCGGCGATCTGGTGTTCACCGCGTTCTCCGGCTCGCATCAGGATGCGATCAAGAAGGGTTTTGCCGTGCAGAAACCGGACGCGGTCTGGGAGGTGCCTTATATGCCGATCGATCCTAGCGATCTTGGGCGTACTTACGATTCAGTTATTCGCGTGAATAGTCAGTCTGGTAAGGGTGGGATTGCTTATTTGCTCGAGCAGGGTTATGGGGTTGTGCTGCCGCGGCGCTTGCAGGTTGATTTCAGTTCGGCCGTGCAGCGCTATACGGATGATAGCGGGCAGGAAGTGACGCCTTCGCAGATCTGGGAATTGTTTCAGCAGGAGTATGTGCATAGTGCTGAGCCGATTCACTATATCGGGCATAGCCTGTCTGAACGTGGCGATCGGGAGCATATCAAGCTCACTGTCGATATTCATGGCTCGCGGCGCGTGTTGAGTGGTGAAGGGAATGGGCCGCTTGATGCGTTGATGCATGCTATTGGGGTTCCGGTGCGGATTCAGCATTATGAGGAGCGGGCTTTGACTCAAGGCGCTGATGCGCGGGCTGTTGCTGTTGCTGAGATGGCTGGGGCTGATGTGACAGGAAGCGCGTTTGGGGTTGGGATTGATGCCAATCTGGTGACTGCTTCTATTCGGGCTGTTATTAGTGGGGTCAATCGCGCTTATGAACGCGCTAGTTCCGGTGCGCAGGAGCGGTTTTTTGAAGTCGCCCTTGCTGGTGACGCGGAGCGTGTGGTGGTTTGAGGTTGGTGCCCTTCCTTGTTTTGTTAGTGGTCTATTAGCGTTGCCCCTGTGCGGGGCGGCACCTACTTTTCTTTGCCGCCGCAAAGAAAAGCAACCGTATTGGAAGTCAAGCGGCGAACAACGGCTCAAGGTGGAAACTGCTAGCGTCCGGGAGCATTTTGCGCGCGC
>NZ_CAJNBO010000045.1:0-43659 GCF_905221015.1 Paraburkholderia nemoris
TGCCATGCATAGCCCATCGCAGAAGGACAAACGAGTGTCCGTGGCGCGAAACTGCGCATAATCCCAAGATCGTCATAATCGTGCTCATGCAAATATTTGCATGATCGCAAAAGTCGTTGATGTCCAGGTTGGATGCCAGCTCGACGCTTTCGGCGTGCTCGCGCAACCGGTCGTAGAGGGCGCGACTGCGCACCTCGCCAACGCCCCCTCCCTTGCGCGCGCCTTTCGGAACGGCCTTGCCGACGTAGATCGGCGCCTGAAACAGTCCGTCGCGATTGCGCGCGGACAGCGGCCCATAAGGCGAGAAATCTCCGGTGTAGTAGATGGCGTAGATACCCACGCCAAAAAATTGCTTCAACTCGCTCAAGGGCTGCGGCTTTTGTTCGAGCATCGCCTCGGCAACGCTAGCACCGAGATTCTTCTTGTCGAGCGGGTTGAAGGGGATGATGTTTCCGTTCGATCCCGTCATGCAGCCCCTCGCTGGCTTTCCCGAGCACGCGCCAGTGCTTCGAGCTGTACAGTCGCCAAGCGCTCCGCGACACTGCGTGCCACTGCATGACCCAAGGCGACTGGTACGGCGTTGCCGAGCTGCCGCATCGTCTCCGTCCAGGACCCGTGGAAAACGAATCCGTCCGGGAAGGTCTGCACCCGCGCGGACTCGCGAATCGAGAAATACCTGACCGAGCCGTCAGTGTTGACCAGCATGTTCTCTCCGCCGGGCACACCATGATCACCAGCCTTCAACGTCTTCGCCGGCAAGTCCAGCGGGCTCCCTGTGTGGCCCGGATACACTCGCGCGCCTGGTTGAAAGCGGTGGTCCGAGTAGTGGCTCGCCGTGCGCGACAACGGGCTGGGGAGGCCGGCGATGGCGTCCCGGACAGTTCGCCAAGGCAGTTCGTCGGCAAGCGGCAACGACGAAGCCAAGCGCCTCACGCGGGATTCCAGGCTCGCCGGCATCGTCGGTCGGCTGCGGCGCGACACCGCATGGCGCTCCCAATACTCGCCCGTGACCCACTGATCATGAAGCAACCGGTCATAACTGTGCGTCGGACGTGGGAAGCTCCAATCAACGCCGAGGTCGGAGCGGAAGCCCACAATGAACACCCGCTCGCGTTTTTGGGGCACTCCGTAGTCGGCCGCATTCACAAGCGTCGGGACGACGTTGTAGGTCAGCTTCTTCCCTTTTTGCCGGCCGCTCGTGCGCTCGACCTGAAGGCGAAGCAAGTGATCAAACCATTCTTCATTCCGACGTCGAGGAACTTCCGGAAACTCCAATTGCAGAAGAATGTATTGGTAGTAGTTCGCAAACGTAGAGCGGGTGAGCCCCTTCACATTCTCGACAATGAACGCCTTCGGCCGCAGCTTGCGTACGATGTCAACGGTCGCCGGGAACATGTCGCGCGTGTCGTCGTGCGCCTGATGCTTGCCGCCCATGGAGAACGGCTGGCAGGGCGGGCCGCCCGCCAGGAGGTCAATGTCTTGCTCAATCGTCGACCAGTCGAACTTGCGAACATCACCCTCGTGCAGTGGCCAGTCCGCGACAAGCGGAAAGCCGCGCCGCTGATTCTCGCGAATCGTGTCACAGGCCCACCTATCCCACTCCACAACGGCCAGCGGCTTGAATCCAGCCAGGCCGACTCCCATCGCGAGCCCGCCCGCTCCCGCGTAAAGCTCAACAGCTTTCAATGTTGTTCTCCGTGTCGTCCAAGAAAGCCCTGATGCGCGGCATCAACGTCGCTTCGTCCTTCACTTCACATTCCCAAACGATCAAAATATTCCAACCGAGCTCAGTCAATTTCCGCTCGACGACCACGTCCCGTGCAGCATTGGCATCGAGCTTCGGCTGCCAAAAGTCCAACCGAGTCTTCGGCATCCGCGCGAGGCGACAGCCCGTGTGCCGATGCCAGAAGCATCCGTGAACGAATATGCACTTCTTCCTACGAGCGAATGCCAGGTCGGGGCATCCCGGCAAGTCCTTCACATGCAGACGGTATCGATATCCCATGCCATGGACTAGGCGCCGTACGGTCAGCTCGGGCTTGGTGTCCTTCGCCCTGATCCGCCCCATCCGTTCGCTTCTCTCTTGCGGATTCAGGGTGTCCATAATCCACCAAGCATGAGCACACGCAACAGCACGCCGTAATTGTAACTTGCCCGATAAGTGACAGGAGGAAATGTCGATATCGCTCACGGCCGCATCGGGGCGGCCGCGACCTGTAACTTCAGTTCTCCGCTCGCGCCGAGACGCACCGGCAGGCATCAGACGTTCCTATAGTTGCCCCCAACGAGAAAGCCCGGCGACCGGCACGGGGCCTTTTTGTCGCTGGCGCGGGCCGTCATTGCTGCGGACGGCGCGGGGCAAAGTGCCGGCGCTCCCATTCCCTGAGGGATGCCGGGAGAATCACGCTGCGGCGCGGGCTGACCGCTGTTTCCACCGGCGTCTCGCCGCGCTTGCGCATGCGATAGTAAATGTACTTGCTGATGCCATACCGCTCGCAGAACTGCTGGATCGTGAGCGGGACATTGAGCGCCGCCGTTCGCGGGCGTGTGGGTGTTGCCTGGGTCGTATTCATGATCGTCCCTCCCAACATGCCTTACCAGTTCGCGGGGTCGCGACACGCGGCCTCGCCCCAAGTGCAGACCCCGCACATCCCGGTGTCAACCACGACCCGGCCCTGATGCACGCCCGTAACACACGGCACGTTTCCGCACACATCGCACGCGCGGCCCCAATCCGGCACCCATGCATCGACCTGCTGATAATCATCGCCGTCCGGCCAGACGATGTCCGGCATGGCGGGCGGCGGATCAGGCGCAGGAAACTTCGCGCGCTTCCTCGCGTTCCTCGCAGCCATGATGTGCTCCGCTGAAGAAATGAATGTCCGCCATGTGCGCCGGGGGCGGCAGCGCGTCAGGCGCGGCCAGCACGGTCTGCATCAATGATTCGAAGGCCCAGGGCCGCACCATTGTGCTGACCGGCTCACGGGCGGGATGGGCAGGCCATGCAGGTGCAACGATGGCATCGTGCCGCGATGCGGAGTGGGGTGCCAGCCGCGTCACGACCTCATCGCACAGGCCGTACGCATCGGCGATGCCTGCGAGCGAGCGCGGCCATTCGTGAACGGGCTGCCCGTCGTGCATGTGCTGGAGCGCGCGCAGCATCCCATGGTTGCGCTGCAGCACCGCTGCCAGTACGCGCTGATCGGTCGATCCGTACCGGTAGATATCTTCGATCAGCGCATGCAGGTTTTTATGCTCCATCGTCGGGCAGTACAGCGCGTCCGGGATGATCGCGCCGACCGCGCAGGCACCGCCGTGACCGTCACGGTACAGGCACTGGTTTGGATCGGCCTCGGTGCATCGCCGAGCCTGGCTGAGCAGGTGACGCGCGATGTGATCGAACATCGCCTGGTCATCCATCGCTATCAATTCGTTAAGGGTGGGAAAATGACTCATGATCAATTCTCCTAAAAGAAATTGCGAATCTTGTACGCGACGACACCGAGGCACGCCAGAATCAGCGTGCTGATGAACGCATAGGCCAGCACGATCCGGGAAATGGGCGGCAGGCGTCGCAGGCCGGCCCGGCTGCCGGGTTTATCCATCGCAGCGTGTCTCATTGTATGGAGTACTGATCGTAATCGTCGCTTCCTCGCCTGCCATGCGCGCACCGTGGCGCGCGTTTATCCATGCCTGCCGTGTCGAGCCTCGTCTAGCCCCGCCTGACCGCGCCAGTCCGCTCACGGCCACGCCTGCCTTGAGTTGCCCCGCCGAGCCCCGTCCTGCCTCGCCCGGCCGTGCCGAGCCATCCCCGGCCCCGCCTAACCTTGCCCGGTCCAGCCTGCCGTGTGGCGCGTACGCAGGAGAGAGACCCCGCGCGATGCATACGCGCCCCTTCACCTTCGCGCGGAGGGCTACTGCTCTATGCCTGCCGTGCCGTGCCGTGCCGCACCGCGCCTTGCCATGCCATGCCGCGCCTCGCCGCGCCACACTTCGCCGCGCCAATCCGTGCCATGTCAAACGGGTCAATCGTTAAACCTTGCAGCACGCGTGTGTCCGGCTTCAGTCAGTTCCTTGCGGTGCTGACTGTCCGCTACATGACGGATCAAATCACATGCATCGTTCAATTCATCCAGCGTCGCCGCCTGCTCGATCTTCGTCATCACATCCGCGAAGCTAAATACGGGTGCCCCGGCATTATCGCCTTGCGTCGGAGCTTCAGCCGTAGTCGGCGCGGGCGCGGCAGCCTGCTGCCGGTCCACGTCCGTTACGTTTTCCGCTGCGCGGGCCTTGCGTGACTTCATGCGCGCCTTGATGGTGTCGGTGCGCGAACGCGAGGCCGCTGGCTGCGTAACCGATGCCGCTGGCGTGTCACCCATCTCAAACCATTCGGACGGTGCGCTCATGCCATCGCGTAGCGAGTTGTAGATCTTCTTCAGCGACAGCGCCATCGCCGGCGTGAGCGCGGACATGTGCCGCTGGATGCGCCGCTCGATCGCCTCCTTCGTGACGCCATACTCGCCGAAGCGCTCCAGCATCTGCGCGACCAGTTCGTCAGTAACCTCAATCTTCGCGGCGAGCGCTATCTCACACTGCCTCACTGCGGTTTCGATCACATCACCGTCGATCAGCGCAAGGATACAGGCCCGCTTGCGGCGCGCGCCGTTGTTTGCGATTGCTTCATAAATGTCACGTTCGTCCTTCAGCAGGTACCCGCCGGTCTTCGTGTCGCGCCAGTGACGAACCGCGAATGTGCGGACATCGCGATAGTTTGTCTCGTAGTCCCAGGCATAGGCCAGGCACTCGGATACGCCATCGCGGCGCGACAGTTCCTTGACACCGGCCTCCATGTTGCCCCAGCGCTTGGCGAGCGTTTCAGCCAGCCGGATCGACGGCCCGCTGATATCGGTGCCACCGCGCGAGTACTGATAGGTGGCTTCTTCGGCCAGCGTCGCGCGCATGCAGTCCTGCAGGATGCGATCCATCGCGCGACGCGGATCGCGAGGGTAGGCGCGGGCCATCACCAGCGCCGCCTGCACCTCGGCGACACCCTTCTGCATTTCCACCGCTACCACCGCGCCGCTCACCGGGTGGTCCTCGCCGGTATCGAACGGGTTAGCCGTTACAACGTCGTCATTCATCATCGTGCCCCTTCGGTTTGACGTATCTGAAATCGATGTAATCGATCGGCGCGACCTCGTACCCCTTGCGATGGACCAGCCTGCGCCGGTACTCGCCGCCGTTCGGCAAACAACCAATCGCCGCTGGACCCAGCCCGTACAGGATGTGCGCGCGGGCACCGTCGCCGACGGCCTGATAGGCTTTCACCTGTTCATCGGCTTCGACGCGCACGTTGTGCCAATCCATCATCGACGGATCGAGCGCGACCGTTTCGCCGTTCGTGCCGGGATAAAGATGACGCAATATCGCGATCGTGCCTGGCCGCGTATAATCAATCTCAGGCGGTTCACGCCTCTGCACGCGTTCCCAGAATTCACGCTCTGCATCGATCAGCATGGATTCGACTTCGGCGTCACGCCGGATGATATAGCGCATCAGCCGGTTGCCGCCGACCAGCGCCCCGATGTGCCACTCGGGATAGTCGAACACCACAGCGTAATGAAGCGCCTGAAGAAAATAAGGTTCAGGCACTTCGTCACTACCGGCTGGTCCCCAGGCGCCGAAGCGGAACACCAGCGAATCAACGTTCTTGATCTCAACACCAATTCGCGCGCCTTCGATGAGCCGGTCGGGGTTGGCGATCATCCATGAATACTTCGGATGCCGACGCATCGCACTATGCCGGCGCAGTTTCACCGAAAAGCGTTCGGCGTACACGTTCGCGATGGCATCTTCCAGCGCTCGCCCCATCTGCATGCGCTCGTTGTCCTCCCGCTCCAGCGGCGCTTCGCCTACCTTGTCCCAGTAGAGTTCGATGGGCGCGACGAACGGATGCAAGCCGCAGACAATTCCGGCATCACTACCGCCGATACCGGTACGCCGCGCCTGGAGCCATGCTTCCCGATCCATCCTGTTTTCTCCCTGACACCTGTCCTGCTACTACCCGTGCCTGCCGTGCCGTACCACTCCGCGCCATACCTAGCCTGTCATGGCCCAACCTGACCAGTCCAGTCCTAGCCTGCCGTGCCATGTCTGTCCCTGCCTTTTCGAACCACTCCCCACCGGGCCAAGCCTCACCAGCCCGCGCCTGCCGGGCCATGCCGCGCACCGCCATGACATTTCACACCGCGCCACGCCTCACCTGCCTCAAGCCGCCAGCGCCTGCGGCACGTGCGATTCGACCTCGACCACGCCGTGCAGAAGCGCCTCAACCTCGCTTTCCAGCCCCAGCACGCGCGCGATCCCACGCGCACGCTCCAATAAACCACGCACCAGAACAAATTCGGCCAGCAGCGCGGCGCGGGCTTCATCTTTCGAATCGCGCAGTTGCACCGTCGAGACATAGCCGTGACGCGTGCGCGGGTCGCTGACGTAGGCCGGCGCCCGGTACGTCGCCTGTTTCGTCTGGATCACGATGCGCACACTGCGGATCAGGTGGCGCGCCTGTTCGAGCCGGTACTGCTGGCCCGCAACCGCGTCATCCCATTCGAAACAGGCATGCAGCGGCGAGCGCACGCGCCTGGCGTCACGCACCACAATCCCGGCATCGAGTGTATTGTCGTGCTTGTCGTGCAGCCATTGCAGATGCGCGGCGATCCGCTCATGTTCCTCATGTGGGTTCATGATCAGGCCGCCTTGATGCCGCGCCGGCGCAGTTCGACGGTGAACCACGCAAGCAGTTCCTCGGTCTCGGTGTCATACGCCACCGGATTTTTCATCGCAGCAACCTGTGCCTTGCGGCCACCGGTTTTCATGATGCGGTTGAAGTCCGCATCCGGTTCGGCCAGCACCTCGAACTGACCATAGGACCCCGAACCTTTTTGCGGCCTCCAGTCGCCACAACCCATCATTAGGCCGGCCGCGTGCAGCAAGTTCACGACCGACTGCGCACGAAGCTGCGGACGCATGAAGGTGATCTCCGCAATCGTCGCCCATTCGGGTACGATGACACGCGTGCGGATGTCAGGCGTGCGGCCCGGGTCGGCCATCCGCACCACCGACAGGAAAATCATCGGCGTGCCATAGACCGGCAGCAGCGCGCCAGGAATGAACGTCAGCCGACCGATCTGGCTTCGTGACGTGCCTTTCGCTTCCAACGCCGCGTCGCGCATCGCGCCCTTGAGCGCGGTGGTCGGGATCGCGAGCAGCGTCGGCGCCCGGTCGTCCGGGATCATGTGCGCAGCCGCGAGGAATTCGTCCGCCGGATTATGTTTCAAACTTTGCTGACGGTCAGCCGCGGTCTTGCGCGGCGACGGCAGCAGCAGTTCATGTCTCGCCTTTTCGCTTAATTTGTTCAAAATCAGCGGGGTCCGCCCCTTGATATACACCGTCGCGACGCCGTACTCGACGTTCATGATTTCAATCTCGACCGGTACCTCGTCCTTCTTCGCTCGCGTTGCCATGATGGTCTCTCCTGGAGATTGACCTGCCGCCCGATGACGGCTGCGGGTCAGGGGTTAGCCACGCCCGATTCAGGGCGGTGGCTTGTCGATTCCGGCTGCATGCGCAGGCGCCGGGCATCGTCATCAGTCAGTTCATCTCGCGGCTCGCGCAGCGCGAGGCCGCAGACGGTCAGGACCTCGCGCACTTCGGCGAGCGTGCCGGGACCGACACCCTTCATGAGCAGCAGTTGCGCCGAAGTAATACGCACGAGGTCGGCCACCCGCATGAACCCTTCGGTCTTCAGCAAATTGCGCGTGCGCGGGGTCAGCGCGAGCGTGTCAAGACGGGTGTTCAATCCATACGCGTATTTCGTTCTGGCAATGCTCATCGCGCGCTCCAGTGTCACGGGCCAACGAACCTCATCACCCGCCACCGCTGGCGCGTTTTTTCAGGCACAACATGTCACCCACCGCGATATGGCATCGCAGTGCAGTTAATCCAGTTTTATTGCAGCGGGTAATCCGGAAATGAAGAATAAAAATGTCGAACGAGTTACGAGAATAGTCCGGGATGCATGCATTTCAAGTACGTCGTCAAGGTCGGCAAGACGCGTCCCTTATTCAATGCTGCACCGCGATTTGAATTATCCTGTCACCATCAGATAGTGACAGGATAATTTATTATTCAGACCAGAAAATCGCCTGCTTTCCCTTGTCAAAAGGACATTCTTGATTTTGATTGCCCATGCATCGATGTCCTATCAGATAGGACATTTGCACAATTTGCAATGTGCGAGTGCGGCATGAAAAACCCAGGGTTTCCACCTATAAAATAGGGCTCGACACGGGTCAAACCCCTTAAAAATAGTTATTCACAGCCCATCCGGCCCTTTGCAACGCTATACAACTCTATGCGCGCCTATGCAACTCCATGCAACTGAAATGATTAAAAAACAGGCGGTAAACCGGATAATCCAGCGGGTTGAATAAGGACGCATTAATCGACTATGGTTAATTTCCGGCTGCGTACGACAGGGAGAGAAAACCATGATCCGAACATCCACTCCCGAACCCGGCAACGCTGAAGCGCGATACAGCCGTAATGTCCATCCACGGCGAGTCCTGACGCTGGCGGATTACGAACGGGCCGCGCGCGTGGCATTGCGCGACGCCGACGCGATACACGCACGCCTGACCCGGCAGCTTCTCGAACTGCGCGCGCTGGAAGGTCGAGGACACGCCTTGCTGCGTGACGCGTCTGGCGCGTCACCGCACGACGTGCTGATGTCAATCAGCGCGGCGCTGCGGGCAGAACAGAAGTAGGAACGCACATTCACGACAGTGGCATTCCACGCCATGAGCCGCATCCGCACCGTCAAACCCGCACTGTTCAAGCATGAGGCGCTATTCGACGCCGAACGCGAAACCGGGTTGCCGCTGCGGGTCGCGTTCATTGGCCTGTTCTGTTGCTGCGACCGCGAGGGCCGGTTCAAGTGGCATCCGCGCACGCTGAAAAGCGACTTACTCCCCTTCGATGAGGTGGATTTTTCACGCGTCCTCGACGCGTTAATGACGCGTGGATTCATTTTTCGCTACACGTCAAAGGGTGATGAATTCGGCGTGATTCCGACGTTCAAGCATCATCAGGCGATCAACAACCGGGAGTCGCCTTCCGAACTCCCTGCACCGCCCGATAGCCTTGCGCCAGCGGGCGATGACGCGAGCGGCGCGCGTGAACGACGCGTGATCAAAGCGCCTTTGCAGCGCATAAGCGGAAGGGGAAAAGGAAAGGAAAGGAGTAAACCTAAAATCAAAAACATACGCGCTTCGCGCTTCGCGCTTCGACGCGCAGGCGCGCCTCGAATTTCTTGGCGTCGAACCGCAAATCGCGAGTGACTGGCTCACCCTGCGCAGCGGCAAGCGGCTCAAACCGACCGAAACGGCTTTTGATGGCGTGCAGGGTGAGGCGCAAAAGGCCGGCCTGACGATGAACGACGCCTTGCGCATCTGCTGCACGCGCGGCTGGGGTGGCTTCAAGGCGAACTGGCTGGACAACCACGCGCACAGCGCGCAGGGACCCCCGTTCGCGCTCACTCCGTTGCAGGAGCGCGAAGCGGAACACCGCCGCGTCGCGCAGGGGCTGACCCGCCTGAGCGGGCCAGCGCCAGAATTCATCGAAGGAGCGGTTACGGAGGTGCATCGTGTGGCCGGTCACGGCAGTCCCGGAGACGTGGATCGTTAGCCTGTTCGCGCGGATGCAGGCGACGTTCGGCGCGCGCTTCACCGCGCTGTGGGCCGACGCCGATCTTGACCTGGTGAAGCTCATGTGGGCCGAAGCGCTTGCCGGTGTGCCGCCCGACGAACTGAAGCGTGCTGTCGCGCTACTGCCGCGCGAGAAACGGCCGCCCGACCTGCCGCGCTTTCTCGAACTCTGCGAGCCGGTTCCTGCCGCGCAGCGTGTCGCTACCGGAGCCATGTGCCTGCCGCTCGAGCGCGCCGACCCCGCGATTGTCGATGCATCGCTGGCGGGCATGCGGGAACTGGTCGCGCCGCTCGCCTGTCGTGAGCCGTCGCCGCGCTGGGCGTTCGGCGTACTGCAACGTGGCACGGCGAAGAACGGCCGGCCGCTCACGCACGAGGCGCGGCGTGTGGGGACTGACGCGGTGGTGTCACCCGCAGGCCGCGCGTTTTACGCCAACACCACGCCCGCGCTGCGCGCCCGTTACCGCACCGTGTTCGAGACCGCGCTGCGTAAGCGCGGTGAGCCGCTGCCTTCACGCGAGCCGGGCGAGGACGACGAACAGCAGGACGAACGCCAGCAGGTGACGACATGACCGTGATCGCCTTCACGATCCTTGGCGAACCGGCGTCAAAAGCGAATAGCCGGGAGATCGGCACGCGCAGATATCGCGACGACGACGGCCGGGTGAAGACGCGCCCGACCGTACGCAAGAGCGACAAGGCGCTCAGGTTCGAGCGGTACGCGCTAAGACAGATCCCGGCGAACTGTCGCGCGCAGCTTACCGGCCCGGTGCGCGTTACGCTGCGGATCTTCTATGCGAGCGAACGCCCGGACCTCGACGAATCGGTCGTTCTCGATGTGCTGCAGAGCCACTATGCAACCGTGAAGGTGGGTGGCGTGAAGGTGCGTGAACTGGTGCAGCGCGGGGTCTACGCGAACGACCGGCAGGTGCGCGAAAAGCATGTCTATCACGGTATCGACCGCACCAACCCGCGCACCGAAATCATCGTTGAACCGCTAACCGCGCAGCAGGACACGCTGCCGCTCGAAGCGGCGACAACTGCAGGGAGGTAAGCGAAATGAACCTCAAACAACGGGAGTTAAGGGTAATGCGTTCTGACCAGATCCGCGAGCGTGCGCTGCACGACGCCACCCGATTGCGCGAAGCCCTCGCGCTGATTGCCCAGATGGCCGAAGGCACCACCAGCGCGCTGACGCTGCCTGACATCGGGCGGATCGCACGTGCCGCGCTGGCCGGGTGGACGCCGCCCGATCCGAAACTGGCGCTCAACCCGGACGCCGTAAAACACTGAGTCATCGATAGCGCAACGCACAGGAGGTCGCGATGAAAACAGGTCGAGCCAGGTTCATTGCGGGTGGCGCATTGCCGCCGCGGAGTGTCACGCTGGGTGACGAGGTACGCGCGGAGGCGAAGCGGCGCGGCGGCCGCTGGGCGCGTTGCGCGAATGACTGCGCCGTTCAAGCCGAAAAAATGTATGGCCGCCGCCCGCTGCACGGCGACGAGCTGAAGACCGTTTTCGATGAAGTGTTCCGATGCGACGCGAAATAATCATAGATACGACAGGGCACGCCTGTCCGTGGCCGGGATGCCCGCAATGCGCGCTGCCCGGGAGGTGGGCATGCAGCGAGCACTGGTACGCGTTGCCGAACAACCTGCGCGCGTGGATCGGTCGCGCGTACCGGCAGGGCATCGAGCGCGGCGTTCATCCATCACGTTCCTATATCGACGCTCACCGCGCGGCGCTCGAATGGATTCGCGAACACGCGCAGCCCGGGTGCGAACCGGAAACCACCCCTGCGCCGCTTTGTCGCAGCAGCGATGAAATAGGACCTGTCTGACATCTTCGTCATCTCGAAAATGCGATCGTTACACCCATCTGATCGCGGGAGAGAGAGATGAAAACGGTTCTGGTTCTGACGGCGCTTACCTTGTGCCTGGTGGGTCTTGCTGGCTGTGGCACCACCAAAAGCTACGACGCGATGTATGTGCAGGGCTGGACGCGTGACAGCATGGACAGTCGGTTCCCCGACGGGACGACCGAACGGCAGGTCGTTGACAGGCTTGGCTATCCGTACCGGGCCAGCAAGGCTGACGGCGTAGAACGCTGGGACTACGTTGGTGGCAAGACCAGCAAGCAGATGGTCTCATTCGTTTTCCGGGACGGCAAGGTCGTCCAGAAGATGTACGAAAATTTCTGATTCAGCGCGCACGCTCAGCGCGGTGACCTGAACATGAATCAAACGCCGCGCACACGGAGGCCAGATGAAAAAACTTGTGATAATGGCGCTGGCTGCAGCCAGCGCGGCCGGTCTCATCGGCTGCGTTCAACCGCAGACCTACGGCCGTGCGCCCGCCGTTGCGTGGACGCGCGACGCGATAGAGCAGGCGTTTCCGGAGGGTACGCCTCGAAAACAGGTGTTTGCCCGGCTTGGCAATCCTTCAGGCGAGCACTCGGCGAACGGTCTGATTGAATGGGACTATGGCAACGGACGGTCCAGTCTGCACAGCGTTACGTTCATCTTCAGTGACGAGACGCTCGTCGAAAAGCGCTTTTCCGACTGATTGATTCGCCGGCGCCCGGTACTGCGCGCGACTGTGCAACCGGCCCCCGCGGGGCTACCTGCCACAAAAAACGCGCGCGCGGGTGAGGCAAAGCCGGGGTGTCGCGACGATGCGACTGTGGACAACTGAGGGGATAACGCGGTCGGGGCGACGTGCGTGGAAACCGTGCAGACGGGCGAGGTGGCGGTGAGCCGCCACGGTGGCGGCTGTCGGACGAAGCGAAACGAAGTTGTCCACTCGCGAAAGGTTGACACCGTGTCTTATGTCTAGTCCGCGCGGGCCGGCATGCCGGAACCCCGCGCGAAAACGCCTGGGAATCCGGAAGTTTCTGCTTCAGCCCATGCAACACGTTGACTTCGCGCCGGACCTGCTGCACCGGTCGCGCCGTCACCGAAAATCTGGCCCGGCGGCGGATCACCGCAAACGGTCGCGCTTAGCGCTGGCGGCAGGGATGCCCCCAGCCAGAAATCCGTTTTCCAGTCCGCGAGAGACGCGTAGAAACCGCTGGCGCACCCGGGTCGATATCAACCTATGTCCCTGCCTCGTCAGCGGCTAATCTGCATGACTCGCCGGGTCGGGATGCCCGTCCCGGGCCGGGTCGCCCCGCGCGAATCGGGAAATCCCTGGGAATCCGGAATATTCTGGTGCGGGGGCGCGGCGATTCTTGACATTTGACATTTTCTGTCTAATATGGGCCTCAAATCCATATCCCAGAAATACGCCCAGAACCCGCCCGAGTGAAAACTCCGGCGGGTTCTGTCGTATCTGCGCGGCCTTTTTCCGCGCACCACCTCACCGCCATGAAAACCCGCTACCGGTGCCCCGACGATGCGCTGAAGGCGGCGCTCGCCCATGCGCCGCTCGCCGGGGGCGCGTCATCGCTGGGCGCGCTGCATGGCGACGCCTCGCCCGGTGACGCGCTCGCGCCCGATGAGGCGAGCGCGCAGGCGGGCTTCATCCGCCGCCGGCTCGAACAGTTACCGCCGGTGCAGCAGGCGCTGCTGGTGGTGACCTTCGCGCCGCGCAACCTCATCTGCGGATGTCATCGCCCCTGCTGCCGGGGCCATTATCCGAACCGCGAATGGCAGCGTGCGCTGGAGACGGTGGTGGCGCACACCGCGCCGCTGCTGAGCGGCCACCGGCCCCATATCCGGCTGCGCACGGCGATCGTGGGCAACCTGCTCACCCGCACCGCCGAGACCCAGCTGGACCTCGCGCAGCGCTGCGGCGTCAGCCGCCCGACCGTCGCCACGCATACGGCGATCCTCGCTGCGGCGCTGATGGGCACGCGCCAGAAAGGCGGCGCATTCGACCACGCGCTCGCGCGCATCGACACGCTGCTGCGCGAGGCCGGAATCGTTGGCGACCCGGTGGCCGATGCGGTAACCGATGCCGCCGTCCGCGAGACGCAGGCGGCCTGAAGCGACATGCTGGAGTACCTCATGAGACACAAGCTGACCGGCGACCGCAACCAGTGCCCGACCTGCAACCAGTATTTCAACTCGACGTACGCATTCGACGCGCACCGTACCGGCCCGTTCGGGCATGACGGACAGCCCGCGCAGCGGCGCTGCCTGGGGGGTGACGAGATGCGCGCGACAGGCATGTCGCTGAATGCGGCAGGTTTCTGGAGGACGGGCCTGATGCCCGCTCCCGGTATCGCGGCCCGCAGCGCACGGCGTGAAAATCCCGCCCCGCAGCCAGCGGACGCCGCCCAGGGCACGCCCGCGTCGCCTGGCTGATCATGACCATGCATATCGTGCAGCGCGCCACTGACGGCCTCGTGCCGTACGCGCGCAATGCCTGCACGCACTCGCCCGAACAGGTGGCGCTGCTCGCCGCCAGCATCCGCGAGTGGGGCTGGACCAACCCGATCCTGATCGACGGCGAGAACCGCATCCTCGCCGGTCACGGACGGCTCGCGGCAGCGAAGTCGCTCGGCATGACGGTGGTGCCGTGCGTGGTGCTGGGCGCGATGAGCGAGGCGCAGCGGCGCGCGTACATCCTCGCCGACAACCAGCTCGCCGCGCGGGCCGGCTGGGACACCGACCTGCTCGCGCTCGAACTCGGCGAACTGAAGGCGCTGGGCTTTGACCTGGACCTGACCGGCTTCGAACCGGATGACCTGCTGCGGCTGCTCGGCCCCGATGCCGGCGGCGGGCTGACCGATGACGACGAGGCCCCCGCCTGTCCCGACTCGCCTGTGTCGGCGCCCGGTGACCTGTGGCGATGCGGCGAACACCGGGTGCTGTGCGGCGATGCGCTCTCAATGGCGGACATGGCGCGGCTGATGGACGGTGCGCAGGCGGACCTGATCATCAGCGACCCGCCTTACAACGTCGCGTATGCAGGCAAGTCGAAGCGGCGGCTGACCATCACCAACGACGCGATGTCGGCGGTGGCGTTCTACCGCTTCCTGCTCGACGCGTTCACGATGATGTTCGCCGTCGCTGCGGATGGCGCGGGAGCGTATGTGTTTCATTCGGATGTCGAGGGTGCGAACTTCCGGCGGGCGTTCAGCGACGCCGGATTCCGTTTCGCGCAATGCTGCGTGTGGGTCAAGTCCACCTTTGTGCTGGGCCGCAAGGACTACCAGATCCAGCACGAACCGGTGCTGTATGGCTGGAAGCCGGGCGACGCGCACCGCTGGTATGGTGATCGCCGGCAGTCAAGTGTGTGGAACTTTGACCGTCCTGCAGCGAGTGATCTGCATCCGACCATGAAGCCGGTGGCGATGGTCGAATACGCCGTGCTAAACAGCAGCCGTAGCGGCGAGCTGGTGCTGGACCCGTTCGCGGGCTCGGGCACGGCGCTGGTGGCCTGCGAAAAGACCGGGCGGTGCGCGCGGGTGCTGGAGATCGATCCGCGCTACTGCGACGTGACCGTGCGGCGCTGGCAGGACTGGACAGGCAAAAAAGCCATCCGTGAAGATGGCCTGGCGTTTGATGAAGCTGGCGGTGAACGCCGGGCGCATGGCCCGGCCCACGGTTATTCAGCCTCATCGATCCCGGCCTGAACCACGAAGGCGGTCAGGTAGGCCACGTCGTGGGGGATGCCGTATTTGCGGCGGGTATGGCCGCCGATCCGGTAGTCCATCCAGTCGTCGGTGGCGCATTCGAGCGCATCTTCCAGCGGTTCGCCGCAGTGCATCCAGGTGAGCACGGTATCGGCAAAATGGCGGCCATGGCGGCTGTCGAGAAAGGCGCGCACGACTTCGGGTTCCTCGTCAGTGGCCTCGCTGATCGCGGCCATGGCGAGCGGCCAGGCTGCCTTCGCGTGCTCGCCCATGGTGCCCCAGAAGCCCCATGACTCGTTGCGGGTGGCGGGGATCTGGACCGGGGTGCTGGTGGCGCTGGCATAGATGTTTGCGTTCACTTTTCGTTTCCTGTTTTTCGGTTAGGCCGCGTCGTTGCGGTGAGGTGATTAACGCTCGTCACGGCAACGAAGCCAACCACTTTCTCGCCAGTTGCATAGTTATCCGAATGATTTGTTGGAAGCATGCCACTGCCTGCCATGTCGCAATTGCCCCATGACACTCCGGGGTGCCCCGCATGCGCTTTGAACCGACCGACGAGCAGCGGCAGATCGTCGAGCACCTGGCCGGACTAGGCATTCCGCAGCCCGACATGTGCGCGCTGGTACTCGATGCGCGCGGCAAGCCGGTGTGCGAGCGCACGCTGCGCAACCACTTCGCGCGCGAACTCGCGCAGGGCGAGGTGCGGGCCAACAGCCGGGTCGCGCAGTCGCTGCTCAAAAAGGCCACTGGCGGCGACACCATTGCCGCGATCTTCTGGCTCAAGTGCCGCGCGCGCTGGAAGGAAACCGCGCAGGCGGTGGAACTGACCGGCGCGGGTGGCGGGCCGCTGCGCTACCACGACATGACCGATGCCGAACTCGAAGCCATTGTCAGCAAGGGCCGCGCGCGAAGAACGGGACGCAGCCGCGGCTGAACTGCTGGTGCGCCGCAAGGCCCGTGCGGACATCCTTGACTACGCGCATGCGATCGAGGTGCCTGGTCGCCCGCAGGCTGATGGCCCCAATGCGGACCCCGATGCCGACACCGAGCGCTTCGAGCCGGTCGAGACGGCGCTCGCCGCGCACCACCGGCTGATCCTGCAGCGTGTCGACGAGACGAGCCGCACGCCGCACGGCCGGCTGATGGTGTTCACGCCGCCAGGCAGCGGCAAGAGCACCTATGCGTCGGTGGTGTTCCCGTCGTGGTATCTGGGTGCAGCGCCGGACCGGCGGCTGATCCTCGCGAGCTATGGCGATGCGCTGGCGAGCCGCATGGGCCGGCGCACGCGCTCGATCGTGCGGCAGCCGCGCTACCGGCGCATCTGGAACACGGAGCTGGCCGCCGATTCGCACGCGGCGCACGCGTTCGCGCTCACCAACGGCAGCGAGTACCTGGCGTGCGGGATGCTCTCGGGTGTCACCGGCAACCGGGCGGACGGCATCGTGCTCGATGACCCGGTGCGCGGGCGCGAACAGGCCAACTCGGAGGTGATCCGCGACAAGGTGTACGACGCGTATGAGGACGATCTCAAGACGCGGCTCATGCCGGGCGGCTGGATCGTGCTGATCCAGACCCGGTGGCACGAGGATGATCTCGCGGGCCGCATCCTGCCCACCGGCTGGAGCGGCGAAAGCGGACACCTGCTGTGCCGTGATGGCAACGTGTGGGAGGTGCTGTGCCTGCAGGCGCGCAGCGAGACGGCGAGCGACCCGCTCGGGCGCGTACCCGGTGAATATCTGTGTCCCGAATGGTTTACGCAGAAGCACTGGGCGCAGTTCGAAGGCAACCCGCGCACCTGGGCGTCGCTCTACCAGCAGTTGCCGGTGCCGCCCGAGGGCGACCTGTTCCGGCCCGAAGCGATCACGCCGGTCGATATTGTTCCCACTACCCACATCGACTGGGTGCGCGGCTGGGACCTCGCGAGCATCGAGGGCGACGGCGATTACACGGCGGGCGCCAGGCTCGGACGCATGGCCGACGGGCGCTACGTGATCGGCGATATGTGTCGCGGACGATGGGGACCGGACCGGCGCGACGCGATCATCGCCGGCACCGCGTCGCTCGATGGCGCGCGAATCCGGATCAGCCTGCCACAGGACCCCGGCCAGGCGGGCAAGACGCAGGTGCTGTACCTGACGCGCGAGCTGGCCGGCTACCGGGTCGTTTCATCGCCCGAGACCGGCGACAAGGTGACGCGCGCCGAGCCGTTCGCCGCGCAGGTCAACGCCGGCAACGTGCTGATGGTCCGGGCTGACTGGAACCCGGCGCTCGTGAGCGAGTTGCGCGCGTTCCCGTTCGGCGCGCACGACGACCAGGTGGATGCGCTGTCGCGCGCCTTTGCGCAACTGATCGTGCGCCGCCCGCTGCGGATTTCCGACGCGACGCTCGCGGCCGTGTAGCCGCACGTCGCGGGTTCAGTTGCCTTTGGGAGGCGCCGGGCGGATGAAATCGCGGTACCAGGTGACGTTGCGTGGCTCAATGAGAAACACCCGCTCGCGCAGGGAATTGCCGTCATGAAACGCGGTGGGATTCCCGGTGCGGAGCCGGAAGACCTGATGGTTGATCGCATGGATACCTTCTTGCGCAGCCTGTCGCAGGGCATCGCGTTCCTCGCTGGTCAGATACATGTCGTTATCCTGAAGTGTCACCACGTTGTACGTGTCGCCGATTCTGGACTGCGAAGCCCCTGTCGCCAAGGCGACAGAGGCCTGATTTCACATTTCTTCACGAATTTCATGCGACGTGCATGACTGTGTGGCGCTTCTGTGCATGCAGGCGAGCGTCTGACGAGGTGTTGTGCTGCATCTGAAATTCTGGCACCGCCGTGAAGAAGCCGCCGCGGCGCCGGCCCCACCGCCGGAGCACCAGGGACACGACGGGCGCGAGATACGCCACATCCAGGAATCGGCGCTCGGCGTGATCGCGCAGGACGCGAAGCTCGCCTGCGACGCGCAGGTCAGCGAACCCTACCTGTGGGCATTGCAGGGGGCGTTCGCCGAGGGCCTGGGCTTTCTCGGCTATCCGTACCTCGCCGAACTGACACAGCGCCCCGAGTACCGCCGCCCGGCCGAGATTCTCGCCAAGGAGATGACCCGCAAGTGGATCAGGCTGCAGGGCACCGGTGACACGGACAGGAGCGCGAAGCTCGCGGCGATCGAGGCGGAGATGAAGCGCCTGGGCGTACAGGCGGCGTTCCGCAAGGCGGCCGAGCAGGACGGATTTTTCGGTCGCTCGCAGATCTTTCTCGACACCGGCGATGCCGATAACCCGGCCGAACTGATCGCACCGCTCGCCGACTCGGCGGCGAAGATCGGTCAGGGCGCGCTGAAGGGACTGCGCGTGGTCGAGCCGATCTGGACCTACCCGGGCATGTACAACTCGACCGACCCGTTGAGCGAGGATTCCTACCGCCCGCAGAGCTGGTACGTGATGAACCGCGAGGTGCATGCGAGCCGCCTGCTCACGTTCGTGTCGCGCCCGCTGCCGGACATGCTCAAGCCCGCCTATGCGTTCGGCGGCCTCTCCCTGTCGCAGATCGCCAAGCCCTACGTCGACAACTGGCTGAGAACGCGCCAGAGCGTGTCGGACCTGCTGCACTCGTTCTCGACGATGGTGCTCAAGACCAACCTCGCGGCGGTGCTCGATGCGGGCGGCGCCGAACAGATGCTGCGGCGCGCGATGCTGTTCAACCAGACGCGCGACAACCGCGGCGTGATGATGGTCGATCACGACAGCGAGGACTTCGACAACGTGTCCGCGCCGCTCGGCAGCCTCGACAGCCTGCAGGCGCAGTCACAGGAACACATGTCGGCGGTGACCGGCATCCCGCTGATCGTGCTGCTCGGCATCACGCCATCGGGACTGAACGCCACCAGCGAGGGCGAGCTGCGCACCTTCTATGCGTGGATCGAGGCGCAGCAGGAGGCGCTCTTTACACCACCGCTCTCGCGTCTCATCAACGTGATCCAGCTATCGCTGTTTGGCGAAATCGATCCCGATATCGGTTTCCGTTACGTGCCGCTGTGGACGCTCGATGAACTGCAGCTGGCGAACGTGCGGAAGATCGAGGCCGAGACGGATTCGATCCTGATCAATGAAAACAACGCCATCGTCCCGGCGGAATCGCGCAAGCGGCTTGCCGGTCAGGAAGATGGCCCGTATGCCGCGCTCGATCTGAATGCGAAGCTGCCCGAACGACCGCTCGAGGAAGAGAAGGTTGACCCGGGCGGCGTTGAACTGAAATGGCATTAAGCGCACGACGGCGCATCGTTTCGCCGACGGGCAAGCCCGTGACGTTGACGCCCGTGCGCCCCAACGAAGGGGTCGAGGCGACATACCGGCAACGGCTTGAGCGCCTGACTGGCGAAATGCAGGCGAGCCTCGTGTACTGGATCAAAGCCTGTTACCGCGCGAACGAACCGGAGCTGGCGCAGGCGGGTGCACAGGATTCGAGTCCGGCAATGACGCTGCGCGACACGATGAACCGGCTCGCCCGTCGCTGGCAGCGCCGCTTCGATGACGCCGCGCCGGATCTCGCGCGGCAGTTCGCGACCGGCGCGATGGCGCGCGCCGACGGCGCATTCAGGGCGTCGCTGAAGAAGGCCGGCTTCGCGGTCGAGTTTCACCTGAGCCGCGAGGCCAACGATGCGCTGCAGGCGACCATCGGCGAGAACGTGGGCCTCATCAGATCGATTGCCTCGGAGCATCTGGCAGATGTCCAGGGGCTGGTGATGCGCAGCGTGCAGACCGGCCGCGACCTGGGCGGGCTGACGCAGGAACTGCAGGAACGCTATGGCATCACGCGCCGTCGCGCGGCGTTCATCGCGCAGGACCAGAACAGCAAGGCGACTGCGACCGTGACGCGCGTGCGGCAGGAAGGTCTCGGCATCACCGAGGCGATCTGGCTGCACAGCCACGGCGGCAGACACCCGCGCAAGTCGCATATCGAAGCCGACGGCAGTCGCTACACAATCAGCGAGGGGATGTATCTCGATGACGTGTGGACGTGGCCGGGGCGCGAGCCGAACTGCCGGTGCGTGAGCCGCTCGATTATTCCGGCGCTCGACGACGGGCGCTACGGCCGATGATCGCGGCTCACGCCTGCAAGCAGTCCCACGCATTCAGCGAGCCGTACCCGGCTCTCGAAGTCCAGGTCTGACCCAATGTGAGGACCGGTTTCAAGCGCCCGCATCCGCCGCTCAAGATCCAGCACGTTAGACGACGCGCCCAGATACGCGTCGCGGCGCTGATATTCAGCGGATTCCAGTCGTTTAGCAAGCTTCGAAAAAAGATACTTCCACACCACATACTCCAGGTTCGTTGTTCCCGTCGATGACATGCCTGGCCGACATGCCGTGATGCACCTGAATTTATTCCATGAGTCACCTGCCGGATATCAGACACATCCTGCTTTTCATGCAGACATGTCTGAATCGGCGATTCGCATTCCTGATAAGTGACTGTTTTTTCTAGTCCCCTTCCTGCGAAAGCCCTGCTCCGGATTTTGTCCGGGGTGGGAGGATTGCCCCACGCTATCCGGGAGCATGCTGCGTGATGAGGCAGCGGGACTGGAACCGTGGCCGGTCAGGCCATCGCGATTGGACCCTTTCGGCTTATCCCCAGGCTTACCCACACAGACTGGGGATAAGTGGTGGCAGAGATCCGGGATATCTCCATGCCGGTTCAATCCTGCACGCTTCCTGATGGGGGCGCGGGCTGGCGCTGGGGCGAACACGGCACCTGTTACGCCGATCGCACCGATGCCGAACGGCAGGCTGCCGCCGCGCATGCAAACGGCTATGCGGGCGACCACGCCGGTAACTCTGCCCGCGACCAGCGCCTCGCGTTCGACCGCGCTTCAGTACGCACCTATGACCAGGACGGACGCCTGCATGTGGCGGTGACGCCAATCAGCAAGGCCAACGTGTGTCCGTACCTCGGCCGCGAGATTCCGGACGGCGTGGCGCTCGGGCTCGATGCCGACCGTCTGTACCACCTGCTGCGCGACCCGGACGAACTCGCGAAGGCCGCGCCGAGCTTCAACAGCATTCCGCTGATCGACGCGTTTGACGAAACCGGTCACGAGCACATCCAGGTGTCGGCTGCGTCACCGAAGAAGGAAATCGTGGTCGGCAGCACCGGCACCGACGCGGCATTCGACGCACCGTACCTGCGCAACAGCCTGGTGGTGTGGGACGCGAAGGCAATCCGCGGCATCGAGGATGACACGCGCCGCGAGATCTCGTCGGCGTACTACTACCGCGCCGACATGACGCCGGGCTCGTATGACGGCATCCCCTACGACGGCGTGATGCGCGACATCCGCGGCAACCACGTGGCGCTCGTGCGTGCGGGCCGCGCCGGACCGGATGTCGCGGTCGGAGATTCACGACTGGAGAACAGGATCATGAGCAGCAGACATCCTTCACCGAAGTTGTCCCATAAGGCCGCCCTCGTGAAGGGGGCGCTGCTTGGACACCTGAAGCCGAAGCTCGCAGCCGATGCGAAGCTGGAACTGAACCCGATCCTCGCGGGTATCACCGCCGCGAACTGGACCACGCGCAAGCCATCAATCCTCGCGGCGCTCAGGCCGAAACTTGCGGCCGACGCCGACATCGAAAGCCTCGTGTCGCTGCTCGACAGCCTTGACGGCGAAGGCAGCGACGACGATGACGTGGCGCTGGACCAGCCTGTGACACAGCCGGCGAAGGTGGACGCAGGACCGGCCGCGAGCGCCACCGGCGGTCCGATCGATGCAATTCTTGCCGCGCTGCGCGGCAAGATCAGCGACGAGGACCTGGCCGGCATCGAGACGAAACTTCGCGGACTGAAGCTCGCCACCGGCGACCAGGACGACGACACGGCTACCGATACGCCGCCACCGACACCCGGCACGCCGGCACCGCCGGCCACTTCGGCGGTGGCCGTGAAGAAGGATGAGGCCACCGATAGCGCGACGCCGGGTGAAAGCGTGAGCCGCCCGGCGATGGACGCCGCGCTCGCGCGCGTGAAAGCGGATACGCGCGCGGCGATGGATGCGGCGCTGAAGGACGCTGTAAAGCAGGCGGCGAACGATGCCGAGACCGCCGCGATCCGCCGCATGCGTGCGGTGGCCGATGCCGAGACGTTCGTGCAGCCGTGGGTCGGACGCCTCGCGCTCGCGCAGGACAGCGCCGAGGACGTGTATCGCGCCGCGCTCGACATACTGGGCGTGAACGTCGCGGCCATTCACCCGAGCGCATACCGCGTGATTCTCGAAGCGCAGCCGCGGCCCGGCACGAACCGTCCGCGCGTGGCGATGGACTCGGCCTCGATGAAGACCTTCGCCGAACGCTATCCGCACGCGGTGGCCATCAAGCAACTGGGCTAACTGATGGGGTGATGCCATGGGCTTCCAGCAACAGGTCTATATCCAGCCGTCGCCCGCCGTCGAGGGCGATTTCGCGTCGGCCAATCCGCGCGCCACGGTACTGGCCGGCCCCGGCTCGCTGGTCGCCGGCCCCGACGGTGTGCTCGTCGGGCGCTTCGCGTGGGCGACCTCGACCGGCGAGGAAGACGTTAATTCCGGCGAGGTGGATTTCTACAGCCTCGTGGCCAGCAGCGGCGCCGGTGAGCCTTCGGGCTTTGTGCATCGCGAGCAGCAGGCGCTGATCACGGTGTGGCTCGCCGAGGCGACGATGACGATCCCGCCAGGCCTGCCTGTGACGCTGCACAGCGCGGGCGACTTCTGGGCACGCAATGCCGGTGCCGCACCGACTGCCGTCAACCAGAAGGTGTTCGCCGATCTGGCGAGTGGCGCGGCCTCGGCGGCCGCTGCGGGCGCCGCGGTCGCCGGAGCGATCGAGACGAAGTGGTTCGTGATGTCGGCCGCCGCGCCCGGCGAGTTGATGAAGATCTCGTCCTGGCCTCTCGGATAGCACGACACACCATTCCCTGTTTTCCATGAAGGCCCGTGACCCGCGCTGTGACCGATGCGCTGGCGCGGGCCTTCTGCATTCTCGCGACAGATAACGCGCGGCGTGGAGCAAGCGATGCGTAATTCCGATTTCGACCAGCTCGAACGCACCTTCGGCATCGTCATGCCCGAAGTGCTCGACTACACGACGAACCTGCTCGCGATGGATGCGCAGCCGCCGCTGGTGACCACCAGCAACGCCGGCATTCCCGCGTGGCTCGCGAACTATATCGACCCGGATTTCGTGCAGATCCTGGTGACGCCCAGCAAGGCCGCGCAGATCCTCGGCGAGGCGAAGAAAGGCGACTGGACCACGCTGACCGCGACCTTCCCGGTGATCGAAAGCACCGGCGAGGTGTCAAGTTACGGCGACTACAACGAGAACGGGTCGGTGAGCGCGAACGCCGACTTCCCGCAACGGCAGTCGTACCACTACCAGACAATGACGCAGTGGGGCGAGCGGCAACTCGAGATGAGCGCGCTCGCGAAGATCGACTACGTGGCGCGCGTGAACATCGCTTCGGCGATCGTGCTCGACAAATTCCAGAACAACACCTATTTCTTCGGCGTCGCGGGCCTGCAGAACTATGGCCTGCTCAATGATCCGCGCCTGTCGCCGTCGCTGGCTCCTGGCGTGAAGGCGTTCAACGCCGGTGCCTCGGGGCCATGGATCACCAACGGCGCGGTCACCGCCACCGCCAACGAGATCTATACCGACATCCAGACGCTCTTCAACGAGCTGGTGCTGCAGTCCGGCGGCCTCATCGAGATGGACACGAAGATGACGCTGGCGATGGCGCCGTCGTCGAGCGTCGCGCTCACGACCACCAACACCTACAACGTGAACGTCACCGACATGCTGAAGAAGAATTTCCCGGCGATGCGGGTCGACACGGCGGTGCAGTACCAGAACGCCGCGGGCGGCAACCTCGTGCAGCTGATCGCCGATGCGGTCGAGGGCCAGAAGACCGGTTACTGCGCGTTCACCGAGAAGCTGCGCGCGCACGGCATTGTGCGTGAAACCAGCAGCTTCAAGCAGAAGAAGTCGCAGGGCTCGTGGGGTTCGGTGATCTTCCAGCCGTTCGCGATCGCCTCGATGCTCGGGGTATGAAGGAACACGCGTGCACAAAGGCATCCATGTGCGTACCACGGGCACAGCCGCCCGCGCCACAGACACACCCGTGAGCGCCACGCAGGGTCCCGTTCATCCGGAGACAGAAAACATGGCAGCCACATCCACCACGACGGTCACAGTCGCCTGCCGGATTCCGCAGGGTCTGCACCTCGATATCGTGAAGCATGGCGAACTGCGCCAGCGCGTCACGCTCAACGGCTCGAACTCGGCGCATGCGGTCGCGGGCTTCGGCATCACGGAACACGTGCCGAAGGATTTCTTCGAGAAGTGGCTCGCTGACCACCAGGCACTGTCCGCAGTCAGGAACGGGCTGGTCTTCGCGCATGCGCAGAAGCGGTCAGCCGAGGCGCAGGCCACCGAGCGGGCCGGACTGAAAAGTGGCCTCGAACCGCTCGACCCGAATAAGCCGGGCAAGGATCTCACCCCGCTGACAAAGGACTGACGCAATGGATGGTGTCGTCACGTTCGACTACCCGGTGTGGGCGATCCGTTACCCCGAACTCATGGCCTCGGTGCCCGAACCACTCGCGCAGGCGTACTTCAACGAGGCGCAACTGTACTGCGACAACACGCCACTGAGTCCGGTGCACGTGCTCACGATCCGTGAGCAGTTCCTCGGCATGCTGACGGCCCACATCGCCGCGCTCAATGCGCCGCTGACTGGTCAGCCGTCCTCGCCGCTGGTCGGCCGCATCAGCAACGCGACCGAGGGCAGCGTGTCGGTACAGACCCAGTACGACGTGCCCGCCGGTTCCGCGCAGTGGTTCGCGCAGACGAAGTATGGCGCGGCATTCTGGGCCGCCACCGCAGCGTACCGCGCGATGCGCTATGTGCCGAGCCCCGCGCGCGACATGGACCCGTACGCACCATTGAGAAAGCCGTGGTGATGTACCTCGGGTGAATGTGTCGTGGCCAGGAACATCCTCTCTGGCGGCGAGCGGCTCGACGCATATCTGCGCGAGATGGCCGCAAACCTCGATGCCCCCGGCATGCTCGAAGTCGGCTTCATGGAAGACGCGACCGAACCGGACGGTACGTCGATCCCCATGATCGCCGCGCTCAATGAGTTCGGCGGCACGGTGACGATTCCCGCGCGCGAGACCACGATCCACCGCAGCCTGAACGAGGCGACCGGCGAGTTCCGCAAAGGCGGCCGGTTCGTGAAGGCGGGCCAGTCGGATTTCGCGACCACCCACACGGTGCCGGAATACACGGTGACCATTCCGCCGCGGCCGTTCTTCCGCTCGATGATCGCGAAAGAAAGCCCGCACTGGGGCGATGACCTTGGTCGCCTGCTGGTGGCGAATGGCTACGACACAGCGCGCGCGTTCGACCAGATGGGCGAGTCGATGCGCGGCGAACTGCAGCAGTCGATCCGCGATCTCAGGACGCCCGCGAATGCGCCTTCGACCATCGCGAGGAAGGGTTCTGATGATCCGCTCATCGACAGCAGCAACCTGCTCAGGAGTGTTGAGCACAGGGTGAAGCGGTAAAGCGCTGAACTCCGGAGTACATCATCAACCTGCATGGCATCGTCAGCCCGTGCGTCGCGGCGGTCAACCCGTGGGTGACGGTCATGATCCAGGCATCCGCCGGCTACACCACCGCTGCCGACGGCAAACGCACGCCCCTGTATGCGCCTGCGGTGCCGGTACTGGCACAGATGCAGTCGCTACAGTTCCGCGACCTGGTGCAGCTTGACGGCCTGAACCTGCAGGGCGAGCGGCGCGCGCTGTATCTGAACGGCAACTGGCAGGGCGTGCTGCGCCCCGAGGTGAAAGGCGGCGATCTCGTGACGCTGCCCGACGCTTCGCTCTGGCTGATCGCCCTCGTGCTCGAAAACTGGTGGCTCACCGACAGCTGGTGCAAGGTCGCGATCACGCGCCAGTCGTAGTGACGAATTGCCGTCATGAATACTCCCGGCCTCAGCCTCACCGAAAGCACGTCGCTCACCGCACTGCGCGCGTTCCTGCTGTCGGTGCTGCCTCCCTGCACGGAGGTCATTCAGGGACAGGAGAACCGCCTGCCCGAACCGCCCGACGCCGACTTCGTCGTGATGACACCGATCCTGCGCGAGCGTCTCGAAACGAACGTGACCACGTATTTCGACCGCTACCCGGATGCGCCTTCGCTGAAGGACGTGCGCCAGCCGACGAAACTCACCATCCAGATCGATGTACATGGTCCGGCCGGCGCTGACCACATGCAGGTCATCACGACACTGTGGCGCGATCCGTACGCATGTGATGCATTTGCCGCCGCGGATCTGGACATCGCGCCGCTGTATGCGAGCGAGCCGCGGCAGGCGCCGTTTCTCAACGAAGCGCAGCAGGTCGAGACGCGCTGGAGCGTCGATCTCGTGATGCAGGTCAATCCGCTGGTCACGGTACCGCAGGACCTCGCGCAATCGCTCGACATCGGCACCGCCGGTATCCCGTGACAGCGTGTGCCTGATTTCTGGTGCCTGAGCGCCTCCCGTAAAGCCTCAATCAGTCCGTCCGGAACTTCCATCATGCCCAACACCATTCCGATCGATCAGATCGTGAAGGTCAATCCGGGCGTACTCGCCGCTGCGGGCGACGCCGTTGACCTGAACGGTCTGATCCTCACCGCGTCCCCGTACGCCCCCACTGGTGAAGCGCTGCTGTTCGCCGACCCGAACGACGTGTCTGCGTATTTCGGGCCGCAGTCGATCGAGGCGCAGATGGCCGCGATCTGTTTCGCCGGCTACCAGAACTGCACGAAGACGCCTGGTGCGCTCTACTTCGCACAGTACAACGAAGTGGCCGTGCCGGCCTGGGTGCGCGGCGCGTCACTCGCCGCGATGACGCTGGAGGAACTGCAGGCCGTCAGCGGCGCTTTCAGCATCGTCGTTGATGGTGTGCCCCATGAGGCCGACCTCGACCTGTCGGCCGCGACGAGCTTCTCGGATGCGGCACAGATCCTCAGTACGGATCTCGCGCTCGATGTCACGTTCGACGCGCAGCACCAGGCATTCGCCGTGACGAATGCGCTCACTGGCGCGGCATCGACCATCTCGGCGGCGACGGGCGCTGCCGCCACGGCGCTCGCCATGGACGCGGCCTCGGGCGCGACCGTCTCGCCCGGGGCGGACCCCGCCACGCCTGGGGCCTTCATGGACAACCTGATCGCGAACGTCACGCAGAACTGGGCGCTCTTCACGACGACGTGGGAGCCGGACCTCGCCGGCAAGACCGCGTTCTCGCAGTGGGCGAGCAGCACCGGGTACCGCTTCGGTTATGCGGGCTACGACTCGGACCCGCAGGCGCGGGTGGCGGGCTCGGCTGCGTGCTGGGGCTACACGCTGAAGTCGCAGGATCTGGATGGCTCGGTGCCGCTCTACGGCGACTGCACGCATGCCGCGTTCGTGCTCGGCTTTGCCGCCTCGCTCGACTTCAGCCGCCTGAACGGCCGCACCACGCTCGCGTTCCGGACCCAGGCGGGCCTCGTGCCCTCTGTCACGAACGCCTCGGACGCGATCGCGCTG
The DNA here is from genome assembly GCF_905221015.1 of Paraburkholderia nemoris. NCBI lineage: Bacteria > Pseudomonadati > Pseudomonadota > Betaproteobacteria > Burkholderiales > Burkholderiaceae > Paraburkholderia > Paraburkholderia nemoris. The sequence goes on from NZ_CAJNBO010000045.1 coordinate 27,942, forward strand.
AAGGCGAACGGCTACAACTGGTTCGGCGCGTACGCGAACGCCACCGCGCAGTTCAACTTCGCCTACCCGGGCGCGGTGTCGGGCGAATGGGCGTGGCTCGATTCCTATCTGGACCAGATCTGGCTGAACGCGAACCTGCAGCTCGCGATGATCCAGCTGCTGATGGCGGTGGGGTCGCTACCCTACAACGCGCAGGGCGACGCGATGATCGAGGCCGCCTGCATGGACCCGATCAGCCGCGCGGTGAACTTCGGCGCGATCCGCACCGGCATCGCGCTGTCGGATGCGCAGGTCGCCGAAATCCAGAACGCGCTCGGCTTCGATGCGTCGCCCGCGATCGGGGCGAAGGGTTACTACCTCGATATCCAGCCGGCGACGGCCGACATCCGCGCCGCGCGCGCGAGCCCACCCATGACGCTGTATTACACCGACGGCGGCAGCGTCCAGCAGCTCACGCTTGCCAGCATCGCGATCGTCTGAATTTGCGGAGATCTCGCGGGGGATTCCATCATGGCCACCATCACTTCCGCCAATTCGGCCTTCAGCCTCGCGGTGACGAACCTGTATCCGGTGCCGCAGACAATCCAGGGCTATGCCGCCGACGACGCGTTCAGCGCCGAAGCCGTTGAAATGGCCGAGATCGTGATGGGCGTGGACGGCCACATGAGCGGCGGCTTCATCTTCAACCCGACCAATCTCAAGGTGGCGATCATGCCCGACTCGCCGTCGCTGCCTGTCTTCGAGAACTGGATGAGGTTCCAGCGCACCGCGCGCGAGGTGTTCTACGCGAACGGCTCGATCTCGGTTCCGTCGATCAGCCGCAAGTACACGCTGCTCAACGGAATCCTCAAGTCGGGCAACCCGATCGTCAACGCGAAGAAGGTCCTCGAATACGTGTCCTTCGTGATCGCGTTCGAGCGGGTGATCGGCGAAACGACATCATGAGAAAGCGACGGGAGGCAGCAGCATGCGAAAGCAGATCACGTACACGGTCAGCGCAGAGGGGCGCGACCACGGCAAGGTCTTCCAGCTCACCGAGATGCCGGCCGACCAGGCCGAGAAATGGGCGCTGCGCGCGCTGCTCGCGATCGGGCGCGCGGGCATTGACCTGCCGCCCGGCATCGAGCGCGAAGGCATGACGGCGATCGCCCGTGTCGGGCTGGAGGCGCTCATGCGCATCGATTTTAACGATGCCGCACCGCTGCTCGACGAGATGATGGGCTGTGTTTCCATCCAGCCAAACCCGGCCGACCCGAGGATCGTGCGCGCGCTCGTTGCCGACGATATCGAGGAAGTCGCCACCCGCGTGCTGCTGCGCCGTGAGGTGTTCCGCCTGCACACGGGTTTCTGATGGGCCGTCAGGCACTCGACTTCGGCATTCCTGACGGCCCGGACATGCCACGCATGGATTACGTGAATGTGCCGTATTCCATCGCCTTCGCGATCACCAGCGGTTTCGCTAGCCTGCACGACCTGCAGACGGTCTACGGCATCGAGGACCTGTGGGACCTCATCGAGATTCACGCGGTGAACTGCTTCAACGAGGCGCACGCTGCCCACACGGTGCGCGGGTGAAGCGATGCCGACCGTCATTGATACGCTGATCGTCCGGCTCGGACTGGACACGTTCGCGTACCGGAAGGGTGCGGCCGAAGTCGCCGCAACCGGCAGGGAACTCGCGGAGGATCAGGCGACCAGCGCGGACAAGGCGGCGCACGCGGTGGAGAAAGCCGCGAACGAGGCCGCGGCGCAGCAGGAAAAGGCCGCGAAGAAGGCGGCGGACGAACAGGCGAAGGCCGCCAGAAAGGCTGCTGCCGAACAGGCACGCGCCGCGAAAGCCGCCGAAGCCGAAGCGAAGAAGCTCGAACGCCAGTACGAGAAGGTACGCAACGAAATCCTCAGCGTCACCGCTGCGGCGTTCGGCGCGGCGGCGATCCGGGATTTCTTCAGCTCGGTGGTGAGCGGCCAGTCGCGCCTCGCGTCCACCTCGAAGGATTTCAGCCTGTCGGCGCGCGAACTCGACGCGTGGCACAAGACCGCGCAGACCGCGCTCGGTGGAACTGCCGAAGGGTTCGACAAGTCCGTGCAGTCGATCCTCAGCGGCATCGAGGCGTTCAAGGCGGGTGATGCCTCGAACATGGTTGTGGCTTCCCTCCAGCAGCTCGGCGTGAAGGCCACCGATGCGTCGGGCCGCATGCGGCCGATGAAGGACATCCTGCTCGATTTGTCGACCGCGTTCAGGAAGATGCCGAACCGCCAGGACCAGCTACTCTGGTCGCAGCGGCTGGGTCTCGATGAAGGGACGCTGAATTTATTGCGCCAGGGACGCGGCGCGGTACAGAACCTGTACGACACGCAGTACCGCAATTCGAAGGTCACCGAAGCGAGCGCGCAGCAGGCGGAGGATACGCGCAAGGCATGGGCGGAACTCGGCAACACGTGGGAGGACATCAGGAACACATTGTTTGTGGATCTGACGCCCGCGATGAAAGTGCTCAACAGCGTGCTGCGGGAACTTGGGAAACTCATGGAGGCGCATCCGGACCTGACAGCCGGCCTTTTCGGCACGCTGATGGCGGTCTCGACGATCGGCGGTGTCCTGAAGCTGACCGGTGCGCTCGGTGGCCTGCGCACGATCCTTGGCGCGGTCGGCCGGATGCTCGGGCTGGGTGGTGCAGCCGGTGCTGCGGGCGGTGCCGCCGAAGGGGCTGCGGCTGCCGCGGGCGGCGGTCTGCTGGGGACGCTGGGGACGGCAGGCGTGCTCGCGTGGCTCGGACTGCAAGGCGCGAAGGCGGCCGGGCTGCCGGACACGGATGTCGCGAAGGGGCGCGCCGATGTGAAGCGTGGCGAGTGGCTCAAGGCCTCGGCCGATCTGCCACTGGCCGATTTCGTAAAGGCGGTGTGGAACCACGTCACAGGCGGCGAGAAGCCGCTGGCCGATGCGTCGAAGGCCCAGCAGGATGCGGCCCACGCGCTCGTTGATGCGGCGAAGCAGCTCGCGAATGCCGTCTCCTCCCCGGCCCAGGCCGCCGACATGTCATCCGCTGCATCGAATGCGCCTGCGTCCGGGCGGTCCCGTGCCGCGGTCGCCACCTTCATGAAAATGGGCTGGTCGAAGGAGCAGGCGGCAGGCCTCGCCGCGAACCTGAACATCGAGAGCGGCCTGCGACCCAACATCGTGGGAGACAGCGGCGCGGCGTACGGTATCGGCCAGTGGCACGCGGACCGTCAGGCGGAATTCAAACGCGTTTTCGGTCACGACATCCGCAGCTCCACGCTCGATGAACAGCTGCAGTTCGTCCATTACGAACTGACGCGGGGCCGCGAACAGGCGGCTGGCCGCGCACTGAGGCAGGCCGCATCGGCCGGTGAAGCCGGCGCGATCGTCTCGGCTAAATACGAACGGCCGCTGAATGTCGAAAAGGAAATCGCCAAACGCTCCACGGCGGCGAGCGCGCTGTACGGTTCGCTCGGCGCATCAGGTGCGGGCAGCGCAGGCATGCCAACGATGGCGCCCATGCTGGCGGCAGGCAATCGCGCGGCTTATGCGGGTGGCGCGACGGTGAACAGCAACAACAAAACCGAGACGCACATCGGGCAGATCACCGTGATGGCGAGCGACCCAAAGGATGGCGCGAAGGTGGGTCACGACCTGCGCAGCGACCTGGCGCAGCATGCACTGATTGCGAACGCATCGTATGGCATGACGTAGAAACCCGACGCGCTACTTCTGGTCCGGCGAGCATTCGTCGCGCAGCAGCGCCCACTGCTCGCAGCGCCTGCCGTTCGGAAAACTGCACATGCCCACCGCGCCACTGGAAGCGTGAATCATGTGCAGCGTGCCACCCTGCCTGACGCAGTTGACGGATGCCGGATTGGACATGCTCGCCTGCCGGGCAGCCTGAACCGGCGTAGCCCCCGCAGCGCCGGGCGGCAGGGGCTGCGCGGAAGCGGCCATCACGAAAAGGCCCGTGACAGCGGACATGAGGAATTTTTTCATTGTGTGCTCGTCCTGTTGATGTGCCGATTTCCGGATCGACTATAGCAACAGTGAACCGGGCTGTGTGCAGAGTATGCCGGTGATCCCATGCCGTTAATTCCATTCCCCGATGTGCCGCCGGTAGCGGGCGTGCCTGACCTGAACCGCTTGCCGCTGGCGGTTGGTGTGCTCACCGGCGTCACGCAGGCGATCCAGGCGCTCGACTACTTTGGCCTGCTGTCTGCCGATGTGCCGCAGTGGATCATCGCCGACGATCAGGGTCATGCGCTGGTGACACCTGATTCGGTGGTTGATCTGGGTTTTCGGGGCGAGCAGCGCATTGCGTCGTACCCGGTCGAGGCCGGCTCGTTCGCGGCGTACAACAAGGTCGCCACGCCGCAGGAACTCACGCTGCGCCTGTCGTGCGGGGGCCGTAACATGAGCCGCGAGCTGTTCCTGCTCGAACTTGAGTTTTTGTGGGAATCGCTCACGCTTGTGAATGTGGTCACGCCTGATGCGACCTATCGCAGTTTCAACATCGACCGGCTCGACTACCAGCGCAAGAGTTCGTCGGGTTTGTCGCTGATTGTGGCCGAGATTCATTTTAGCGAGATCCGCGTGAGCGCGCAGGCGGCGTATTCGAACACCGCGACAGCGTCCGGGAATGACCCGCAGAGTCAGGGACCGATCAACACGAACAGCGATACGTCGCAGCTCCCGGCGACCGTCTCGCCGTCGACCCAGGCGCTGCTCGACTCCCCCACCATGACGCCGGAAACGAAGGCGCTCATCCTGCAGCAGGAATCCAACATGGCAAGCGCCGGAAAGATACTTGATTCCGGCGCGAACCATGTGGGTATCCAGTAGCCCCCCCGGCTGGCCTTACCGTCGTGTTTCATGGAACTGATTCCCCTGGCTGCCGTGCCTTCGCAGCAGTTGAGCGTCGTGCTCGCCCAGCAGAATTGCGGGATCAATGTCTACCAGAAGCGCACCGGCCTGTTTATCGATCTCTATGTGGCAGGCGCACCCATCATGACAGGCGTGCTGTGTCGTGACCGTTCGTATCTCGTGCGCCGGCCATACCTGGGCTTTAGCGGTGAGCTTGCGTTTGTTGACACGCAAGGCCTGCTCGACCCGCGATACACGGGTCTGGGCAGCCGCTGGCAAATGGTCTACATCGGCGAGGTGGCATCCTGAGCTTCGCCCAGCGGCAGATTGACGTGAGGTTCGATCTTGCCAGAACCGCCTTTCCCGGTGGCAGCCAGCGTCTCGACCTCGCCAGGCACCGGGTTCATGTCACGATTTCGAACAACGGCGGCGGCATGGCGATGCCGACGCTAAGCCTGCGCATCTTCGGCATGAAGCTCGCCGATATGGGCGCGCTCGCCACACGCGGGCTCACCGGCCTCGCGGTCAACGGCGACCAGGTGAGCGTGATGGCCGGGAATGTCGGTGGCCTGCTCAACGCGGTCTTCACGGGCACGATCTACTCGGCGGTGCCGGATTTCAGCGGCACGCCCGAGGTGTCGTTCGTCGTGAGCGCCACCAGCGGTTTCCTGCATCGCATCCAGGCGGCGCCGGCCAACAGCTTTCCCGGCACGCAGGACGTGGCGAGCATCATTGGCGGTCTCGCGCAGCAGGCCGGGTTCGCGTTCCGCAGCCACGGTGTTACCGCGAAGATCGCCGGCCAGTATCTGAGCGGCACGGTCATGGACCAGATCGAGCGCGTCGCGGCAGCCTCGCAGACGATCGTGCTGCTCGACCAGCAGGTCATGCACATCTGGCCCAACGGCGGCGCTCCCGACTTCCCGGCCATCACGCTGTCACCACAGACCGGCAGGTCGGGTTATCCGACCTTCACGGCGACCGGTATCGAGGTGAAGTGTGAATGGCATCCGGCGCTCCTGTTCGGCACGAAGGCGACCGTCCAGTCGATGGTGCCGATGGCATCCGGCGAGTGGCAGGTCATGCGCGCCGATCATGAACTCTCGACGCTCACGCCCGACGGCGCGTGGTTCAGCGTCCTTAACCTGTGCCCGCCGGGGTATCTCGGTGTCAACCCCAACTAGCCCTGCTGGTCCGGCGGCTTCGGCTGTTGCGAGCATCCGGCCGTGGTCACTCGCCAGCGAATATGACCGGCACCGCAGCATCGTCGAACAGCTGCTCGCGCGCGTGCGCACCGCGTATCTCGGCCAGGTGATCGCGGTGAACCAGAACGGCACGGTCGACGGGGTTGCCCATGCTGCGGGCACGCTTGACGTGCAGCCGCTGGTGGGCCAGCTCGACGGCGCGGGCGACGTGATCGCGCATGGCGTGATCCACGGCATTCCGTACCTGCGTCTCACCGGTGGCGTGAACGCGGTGATTCTCGATCCGCAGCCGGGCGATATCGGGCTTGTCGCCGTGTGTGACCGCGACAGCTCGTCGGTGCGCGCGAACCTCGCGCCCGCCGCGCCGGGCAGCCTGCGCAAGCACGACATGTCGGATTCGGTCTACGTGATGACCGTGCTCTCCGGGGTGCCGCAGCAGTACGTCGCGTTCTCACCTGCGGGCATCGACATCGTGTCGCCGTCGCGCATCCGGCTGGCGGCGCCATCCATCGTACTGCAGGCGGACAGCGAGATTGGCCTGACTGCCGGTACGCAGGTCGTGAACGCCGCGCCGGCGATTGAACTCGACGGTGCGATCACCCAGGGCGAAGGGCCGAACGGTGGCGAAGCGAAAATGGCCGGGCCGCTCACCGTGCAGCAGGACGTAATCGCAGCAGGCACCAGCGTGCATGGTCATACGCACCGCGATTCGGAGGGCGGCATGACAAGTGCGCCGTTGTGACCTCAAAGCTGTTGCTTATGCGTCTGGCCCAATATCCGTCCAGTCATCAGGCATCACGATCTTTGCTTCAATGCTTGCGTGTTCCTCCAGCAAGTAGAGCAGGTTGCTTCCGCCGAGCAGTTCGATGGGTTTGCCGTTGGCGAATTCGAATGCTGCTTTACCGTATCCACTGGTAGTCACAAGAATACCCTTGGACGCGCCCTCGTTCTGCATGGTACCGAACAGATCGCGGACCGCACTCACTCCGACCGTGTTCTTGTAACGCTTGGCTTGGATGATGACCTTACCACCGAAAATCGGTCTCGGATCGAACGCCACGCAATCGACCCCCCATCGCGCGAGGCCTGTGTTAAGCGCGTCTCGAGGCCCATGGCTTGAAACAGGTTTGTGATGAGCGACTCGAACTCGCCAGGTGAAAGATCCATGAGGTTTGAACGCTGGTCTAACTTGGACAGCACGTCATCCTCGATAATGAAGCGGGGATCGGACATGTTCAACTCGAGAATTGGGCGAACCGGTGCCAGCTCTGCGGCGCTCTTCGAGACAGAAGCATTTAACGTTTTCAGACATGCTGCTGGCTCTACATGTTCGAGATCGACATCGTGGAAGGTGTCGCGACTCGTACGTACCGTAACAATACATGGACGCACTTTCTTACCCGTACCACGGTCTATGGCATCAACGAAGCCGTTGAAAACTACAGTATCAACATGTTCAGCTATGTCGGCGGAATAGATTTCGTGAAGCGAGCGAAGAACAGTCTGCGCGACCACCGAAGCATAGGTCGCGCGGCGCTGACTTTCTGGCCGCAGGCTCTCAGTTACGGTGTCCGACGATTTGACATATTTGAAATTTTTTTGCACGGGAATGAGATTTTCATAGCCGGGCAGATCGTACGCAACGATCAATTGCTTTGATTCGGGCTGGTATTGGGCAACGGCGGCCTGCGGAAAACCGTCAGGGTATGGGCTACTTCCAATGACCAGCGCGAAATAAGATGCGACCGCCTCCGGTTCACGTTCGCTCAAGGCCTGTTCAAACTGGCGGATGGTCTCGTTGTGCTCCTCGGCCTTCTTTTTCGCCGCGTCCACGGCAAGCTTGTGTTTGTCACGTTGCTTCTGGATCGCGAACTGTCGCTGCGCCTCGGCATCCCTGAATTGTTGTTCGGCGATAGCGAACGCATTTTTTGCCGCCGAGAGGCGTTGTTCGTATGAACGACGAACCCAGGGGAGTATTCCAGCTATCGCGCTGGGTTTTTGTGGTTCGGACCACTGCGGGGAGGCTGCGGGGTGTGCGAGTGAGCCAAGATCGAGTTGCGGCGACTCTGGCTCGACGCGCAACTTCGTGAGATCAATGACTGCGCTCCTGTGCAGGCCATCAATCAGTATGCGATCCAGCGACTGCAGAACCTGTTCGAGTTGCTCGTTTTGACTCTCCACTTCAGCAAGGCGAGATTCAGCGTACAGGCGTTTCCGTTCCTTTTCATCCGCTAGCTGATCGCGTTCGTATGCACGTTGAGCTCTTTCAGCCTCGCGGACGGCGCGCATCTGTGCGCGTTGCTGACTTTCAATGTGCCGCTGATGCGCTCGCGCCGAACGTTCCATTTCCCGCGAAAGCCGGTTGATGCTGCTGACGAATCCTCGTCGGGCCATGCCGCCTCCTGATCATAGGTAGCGGAGTGTAGCAATACTTACCGACTCAACGCTAGTTTCAAGACGGTTCTTACTCGCGTCAGCTGTCAGATTTATGCTTCATGAATGATGGAGTGTGGTGTGAAAACGCTGCTGCTCGACCGCACGGCGTGGGACCTTGTGCTCGATGCAAACGACGACATCGCGTGCGCTTCGGATCCCTACCAGATCGCCCAGGACGTCGCGAGTGCGGTCCGCACGTTTCGCGGCGAGTGTTTTTACGACACCACGCTGGGCCTGCCGTACTGGCAGAACATACTGGGCCAGTTGCCACCGGCCTCGTTCATCCAGTCGGAAATAGTGCAGGCCGCGCTCACGGTGCCCAACGTCGTGTCGGCCACCGTGGTCAGTCTCGCGCTGAACGACCGGACCTTCAGCGGGGAGATCGACGTCACGGATACCCGCGGCAACACGCAAACCGTCACGTTCTGAAATCCTGCAATTCCTGATGCTGCAGGCCTCGCCATGCAGACCAACGTTCCGCCGATCCGGTTCACGGATCAGGGAGCGGTGCTGCCCGCCGAATCCGCGATCCTCGCTGGCGTGCAGGCCGATATCAACGCGGCGTTCGGCGGCGGCGTCAATCCGGGGCTAACCACGCCGCAGGGGCAGATCGCGCAGTCGCTCACCGCGATCATCGGCGATGCGAACGGCGACATTCTCGAAGTCGCGAACCAGGTCGATCCCGATGTCGCCTCCGGTCGCTGGCAGGACGCGATCGGCCGCATCTACTTCCTGAACCGCATCGCGGCGTCAGGGACCGTCGTCACCGCGACCTGCACCGGGCTCGTCGGCGCGGTGATTCCCGCCGGTTCGGTCGCGCAGGACGTGAACGGCTACCTGTATGCATCGACCACCGCAGCGGTCATTCCCGCCTCGGGCCAGGTGGAGGTGCCGTTCCAGTGCCAGACGAAGGGACCCGTCGCCTGTCCGATCGGCGCGCTCGCGACGATCTACACCGCCGTGCAGGGCTGGGACCGCGTGCCGAATGCGACGGCCGGCACGCCCGGGCAGAACGTTGAGACGCGCGCGCAGTTCGAGGCAAGGCGCAGGCTGTCGGTTGCCATCAATGCCGTCAACAGCGTGCAGGCCGTCTATGCGGCGGTGCTGTCGGTGGCCAACGTGCTCGACGCGTTCGTGATCGACAACCCGACCGGTGCAACCGTGAACTACGGTGCGACGGACTATCCGCTGCTGCCGCATTCGGTGTTCTTGTCGGCCATCGGCGGCGATGCTTCGCCCATCGCGCAGGCGATCTGGAGCAAAAAGGCGCCCGGCTGCGACTACAACGGCGACACGTCGTGGATCGTCGATGACACCAGCTACAACGCCCCGCAGCCGCAGTACACGGTGACATGGGTCACGCCCGCGCCAGTGCAGTGCTGCTTCACCGTGACGATCCAGGCCAATGACCAGTCGCCGGCCAGCATCACCTCGCTGATCCAGCGGGCGATTCTCGCGGCGTTTAACGGCGAGGACGGCGGCGTGAAGGCGCGCATCGGCTCGACTACCTATCCGGGGCGCTACTACGCGGGCGTGGCCGCAACGCACCCGAATGTGAACATCTACTCGATCGCGCTCGCGTTTGGCATCGACCAGTATCCGACGCTCGATCCGTCCAACGTTTCCGTGCTGCAGCTCAGTCAGGACATGCGGTCATGAAGAACTGGACCGACACGCTGCTCGCGCAGTCCGCGAATTCGCCGACGATCACGGCGATGCTCGACTGTCTGAACCAGGATATCGGGCCGCATGCCGGGCTCGAGTCGTTTTACGACGCGATCTGGAATGTGACGACCGCGCTCGGCTATGGGCTCGACGTGTGGGGCAGGATCGTCAACGTGAAACGTTGCGTGATGGCGGCGATTCCGCCGGCGCAGTTCGGCTTTGCCGAGGAGTTCAGTGAAACGGACGCGGCAAGTGGCGTACAGCCGTTCAGTTACGGGGTGTTCAACGACGGCGCGCCGCCGGTGGTGCGCAACGTGCAGCTCGACAACGACACGTACCGCACGCTCATCATGACGAAGGGGATGGCGAACATCACGGACTGCACGGCCCGCTCGCTCAATGCGCTACTTGCGTACCTGTTCGCCGGGCGCGGGCGCTGCTATGCGCTCGATACCGGCGCCATGACGATGCAGTACACCTTCGAATTTGCGCTGTCGATCCTCGAGGTGGCGATCCTCACGCAGTCGGGCATCCTGCCGCGTCCGACCGGTGTGCTCGCCAATCTCGTGCAGGCGCAGCCGGGGACGCTGTTCGGCTTCTCGGAGGCGGGCGCGGACGTGTACCTGCCGTTCGATCAGGGCGTGTTCTTCACGGGGGCGCTTCAGGCGAACTGAGAGGCAAACTGACTTTGCAAACCCATCATGCAGGCTGACCAGACACCGACCCTCACGCCGCTCGCCTTCGCACAGAACGGGCTGCGTAACGCTATTCCTGAAGACTCCCAGGTGGGCCTCGTGCCCGGCGCGGCGTCGCTCAACGACGGCTTTCCGCCCGCGATCATGCTGCCGCCCACCCAGGGCGGCGTGCCGCCGTCGGGGCGCGATGTCAACAGGCATCCTGTTCCTGCTCGCGCTGACGATCCGCTGGGTGCAGGCGGGCGGCTCGTTCTGTTACGACGCCACCTTCGCGAACGATCCGGCCGTCGGCGGCTATCCGAAGGGGGCCGTGCTGCTGCGCGCCGACCTCGCGGGCTTCTGGTTCAACCTCGCCGACAACAACACCACCGACCCCGATGCCACCGATGCGAATGATCCCAATGCGGCCCGCAACTGGGTACCGGTGAACGCCGACTGGAATGCGGTCTCGGGTCCGGGCGTGATCCTGAACCGCCCGGACCTCGCCGAGGTCGCGACCAGCGGCAGCTACAGCGACCTCACCGGCAGGCCGGCCATTCCCGCCGCACAGGTGAATTCAGACTGGAACGCGGGCTCGGGGGTCGCGGCGATTCTCAACAGACCGGCGCTCGCCGCAGTCGCGACCTCGGGCAGCTACGACGACCTGTCGAACAGGCCGCCCCCAGCCACCAACAACCCGTCGGTCGGCACCGGCAACGCAGTCGTGTTCGACTGGGTGTTGCCCGCGCTGAATCTCCATGTGGACGGCCAGATAGAAGGACAGCTCTATTCGAGCGCGTGGTGGGCTCCGATGACGGTCGGCGTGGTTGGCCTATCACGAACTGGTCGAGCAGGGCAGCACGGGCAGTCCCGGCGACATCCACAACGGTATCACGGGTACCGGGGGTGCCACGCGGCCGGGCTCCTGGATGAACTGCGGCGGCCAGACGTCGAACAACAACTGGGATCTGTGGCTCAGGATTGCTTAACGAGGATTGCGCAACGGGGATCGCGCAATCAGGATTCCAATGATGGACTACACGGACGTGACGCACCCCGTCTACGCGGGCGCGGACCGCTCGGCGATTGCGTGTCAGGTGAGCTTCACCCGGTTCGCCCGGCCCGTGCCGTTCCTCGCAATGGCGTCGGACCCCGAGGCGCACGGGCAGCAGATCTTCGCTGAACTGACCGCTGGAAAATACGGTCCCATCGGCCCCTATGTAGTGTCCGGGCTGCCACCAGACGGGCAGTTCGCCGCCGTGATTTCGGCAGGACTCGCGATCACGTGCACTTCAGCGCCCGCCGTGACGGGGACCTACGGCGTGTCCAACCGCGACCTGTCAGCCATCATGGCCGAAGCGCAGTTCATCGGGCTGTTTGGCGAATTCACCTGCGGCGGTCCGGTGTCGCCGTGGCCAGACATCGACGGCCAGCTTCACGTGTTCCCGGATACGGCGACCTTCCTGCGCTTCGCGAAGGCCGTTGCGCAATATGTTTCGGCCTGCAGACAGACGAGGGATGCGTTGCGCGCGGGTCGACCCGCAACGTTTCCGGCGGACACGGCCAGCCTCTGAGATTTGTGATGGACTCGAACCAGCAGCCACCGCCGATGCCGGTGCCGTTCGCGCTGAACGGCGCAAAAAATGCGATCCCGCAGGCCTCGCAGATCAGCGTCACGCCGGGCGCGGCCTCGTTCAATGACGGCTTCCCGCCGCTGACGATGACCGATCCACTCGCGGGCGGCATTCCGCCGTTCGGCCGCGACATGAACGGCATCCTGTATCTGATCTCGCAGACCACCTGGTGGAAACAGGCCGGGGGCTCGTTCGTCTACAACGCGCAGTTCGCGAACGATCCCAATGTCGGTGGCTATCCGGCTGGCGCGATGCTGCTGCGCGCCGATCTCGCGAGTTTCTGGTTCAACCTCGCCGAGCACAATACAACCAGTCCCGATGTGACCGACGGTTCTTCGCAGGGTTGGGTGGCACTCAATGCCGACTGGAATGCGAGCGCCGGGCCGGGCCTGATTCTCAACAAACCGGAGCTGGCGAAAGTCGCGACCAGCGGCAGCTACGTCGACCTGTCGGACACGCCGGCCGTGCCCGCCCCTCAGGTCAACGCGGACTGGGACGCGAACTCGGGCGTCGCGCAGATCCTGAACCGGCCCAACGTCAACCCGGGCGACAACAGCCTCGCGGCGGACGCCAGCGGTCTGCGCGTGCAGGGCGAAATCGTCCCCATCACCGCGACCAACGCAGTCATCCCCGACGACTGCAACGGGAAAGTCTTCAAGGTCATCGATCCGGCCGTCAACGCGCTGCCGCTACCCTGGAACGCGAACGTTGGTGCGGGCCGGCAGTTCAGGATCATCAACATGGCCGCGCCGCAACTGGTGCTTCGGGCCACCGCGCCGGACATGCTCGACGACGTGACGTTCACGAACCGCGCGATCGGCTCGGTCATGATCCCCCAGGGGTCGGTCGCGACCGTCTCCTATGGTGATACGAACATCACGGTGCAGTCGCAACTGGGCGTCGGTGTGCAGCCCTGGGACCTGGTGCAGCTTGATGCCAATGGCCGACTACCCAGGGTTGACGGAAGCCAGCTCACCGGGATTGATGGCACGCTGATCGCCGTGACGGTCTATTCGGTCGTAGCGCAGACGGTGAGCTTCGCTACCGTCCCGCAAAGCATCAGCTGCACCGTGGGTCTGCCGCTGGCAGGCTCGCCCGTCGCGTTCACGACGACAGGGGCGCTCCCGCCGGAACTGGTTGCAGGCACAACGTATTACGTTGTCAGCCCTTCTCAGGTTAACAGCCAGTTCCGGGTATCGGCCACGAGGAATGGGGCGCCGATCGCGGTCAGTTCAGTGGGCACCGGTACCCATTCCATCGCCAACCCGCCCTGGCTGAAGGCGACCAGCAATCCCGCGCTGGTGGATTTCGAGCTGCAGGGCGGCGGGGGCGCCGGCGGACTGGGTGGCCCCAGCAACGGCAGCGGCACGGCGACAGGCGGAGGAGCAGGAGGCTATGCGCGCCTGCGCCGGCCTGCCAGCGCGTTGCCCGACAGCCTGGGCATCACGATCGGCGCAGGTGGTCTGCCGCCATCGGCAACGGGCTACAGCAATCCGGGTGGCACCACGTCACTGGGCACGCTCGCGTCTGCGACCGGCGGAGGCGGTGGATACGGGTATTCGAATAACCAGCTCATTCTCGGCACGCCCGGAGGAACGGCGGTCGGTGGCGACCTGATCATCGATGGCCAGGGTTCGGCACCAGTGATCGTTACCAGCCCGCAAACTGCCACCAGTGGCGGAAGCTCCATGTTCGGATTTGGCGGCATGGGCTGGGCCTATCTGGGAGGCTCAACTCCCAAAACAGATGCCACGGGACGCGGCGCGGGTGGGGCAGGTGGCAATGCCACTAGCAGTGGCGGATTCGGTGTGGGTCGGGGCACGGACGGCCTGATCATTGCCCGGGAGTATGCGTGATGGTAATGAGAGCAAGAATCGACAACGGCCGCGTGGCGGAAGTGCTCAGCGCAGCTCCCTTTCCGGAGTTTCATCCGGCACTGGTCTGGGTAGATGCGCCACCAGACGTGCGGCCTGGCTGGTGGTATACGGACGGGCAGTTCACTGATCACGATCCCGAGATCGACAACGTGCGCGCCAGCAAGCTTGCGGAACTCTCTGCGGCGTGCGAGGCGCTCATTCTCTCCGGCTTCCACTCGGACACGCTCGGTGCGCCGCGTCTCTATCCTTACACTGATCGAGACCAGATGAATCTGCACGTTGCGGTGCTTGACGCCGCGATCAATGCTGATACGGTTGACTGGGCGACACCGCTGATGTGCGCGGATGCCGCTGGCGCATGGTCGTATGTGATGCACAGCCCGGCGCAAACGATCGCGGTGGGCGATGCGGCCAATGCGTTCAGGATTGCCGCGCTGATGAAAAATGCGCGGCTCGCGCAATGCGTCGCCGAGGCGGCGACGATCGATGAAATCAACGCGATCGGCTGGGACAAATGAAATCTGTGTTCCCTGGAACAGTCTGCTGCCGGACCCTGCTGGCCGGGCTGGCCGCGTGCCTCATCGTGATCATCACTGGCTGTACGCTCATCTACATCGAAGGCGATTCGAACACTGTGCGCGACATAGAAGGCCATAGCGGCACGGTTGCCGTACCCGAGTCCGCGTTCGACAGGTCACTGACCCGATAGCGCGCGGTCGCGGCTGTTTGCGGCAAGCCGTAGCCGTCAACCGCGATGCCTGTGGTCATGGGAGCAACCATCACGAGGGTTACCGCAGAAGTTCCTCGATGTCCGGCTCAGGTGCGTCGGGATCGCCTCCCAACGCGCGCAGCACGTCCCGCAGGAATGCTTCCTCTGCTGCGGCAAACTCCGGCGTACCGGTTATGAACTCGTCGGGATTGGACAACCCCTTTGCCTTCCGGATCGCTGCCACGCTCAGGCCCAGGGCCTGGGACTCCGCGTATCGGGGATGGCCGGGGCCGAAACGCTGATCTTTTTCATTTTCCATGCCGCCTATATCGGCAGGAGCCGGCGAACCTATAGGGGGAACGTGGTCAGCGTACCGCAGGCGGCATCCCGTCTCCGGCTACATCGGGCGTCCCGGCACCCGCGCCTCCAGCGAGCATTGTCGATGGTCCGGCCATATTGCCCGAACGGACATCACTGCGCCGCGTGGCCATGCACAGGTCGCGGAAACGCGACATGCCCGAGTCGTAGCCCTGCAGCGTCTGCGCAAGCCGCGACCTGTGATCCTGCTCCCGCTCCGAACCTTCCGACTCCGGGTCGGTCCGCTTCCAGAAAACAACTATCCGGTCGTCCTACGTCGAGCGTCTCACGACGCCG
>NZ_CAJNBO010000046.1:0-40182 GCF_905221015.1 Paraburkholderia nemoris
GGGCTGTGTCAGGCGTATCCATTTGCGTGCTCCTTCGGAGAAAACGAGTGTGCAACTCCCGTTTTACTCCAGTCGGGCTTTCTGTCGCTGCCCTCCCACATAGCATCTAGGCAATCTCACTCAAAAGTCAAACAGGACCGGGCAGCCGAACATTCTCTACGAAACAAACCTACGCCGTACCCAGACGCGCGGGGCGCTTTTGCAACGCGTAGGCAGTTCAGCGGGGATGTGTGTCAGGCTCATCTGTATGCCAGACCAACCGATAGTTCGCAGCTATGAGAGGCTTGGATTTTGCAAATCGCTATGGCATCTGCCTCCTCGCCCGCGACAGGCCAACGGACATTGGATCCCTTTCTCAGGGCTTGAATTCTCGGATCATTGTTTTCACGCCATTCAACGGCCATCGTCAGCTGTCCTAAGATTGAGATGCTGACTCAAACATCCCGTTCCTTCGGCGCATGTCTGGCACCGGGGAACGGGTGTCGATGGAAGCATGCCGCATGCGCCTCCATGCGAGGGACCACTGATCGCCTTGCGCAAGTATCGACCGCGCTTGCCTGGGGCGCGCGGGGACTTTCCCTGCCAGGCCTGGTATGTCATCAGAAGGCGTCGTGAGGGCTCTGATCGTTGAGCAGATCCATGCTGTTCTGGGTCAACCGAAGCACGCCCTCATTGTCGAAATAGAAGTGGTAGAGCTGATACCACGGACCGTCCTTGAAGCGGTACGTCCATACCTCCCGCTGCGTCAACGGAAAGTAAGCCTTGTCCTCAGGTTGGCCAAAGCTGATCAACACGTCATGCCTGGTCCATTTACCGATCTCGGCGCGAGAAAACCCGTCCCTCTGCAGGACCTGACGGACACTGACGATTCTGGACATGCGATCGACGTCCGCCGCGGTCGTCACTTCACCCATTGGCTGCGTCGGCCACATGAGACGCTTGCCGCCATCCGGTAGCAGATAGACCTCATGCGGAGGACCGAGCCTCGCGATGAGGGCAGAGTCGGATTGCCCTGTCTGAAACCCCTGCCACGGCTGCGCGCAGCCGCTCAACGCCAGCAGCGGAATCATGGTCAAAAAAGGAAGGTGGCTGCACGGGACTCTCGGGGCAAAGCGTGCAGCAAGGCTGAAGAGAGTTGACATGCCGAACTCCAGATTTGAGTCAACATGCTGCATTTGACCTGGCCGGCAAAAAATTGGTTCCTGATGCCTGGAACACGACAGATCGCCGTCCCGCTGACGCGACGAACGACCGTTCATGAGGCTGTCGGGCAGGCATCCGGCGAACGCGTTCAACCCAGATAGTGACCGGGCGGGGCGTTGCCTGACAGACGGCAATCGCGCCTTGATCGCGGCAACGTTCGTGCAGAAAGCGTCGCGCCATGCGTAAGCAGCCTTCCACACTTTCAATCACATCTCCGCAGACGTGTCGATCAAGTCTGCCGGCAGATTCTCTTGTCTGCGGGTAATCACCTATCCGAATACGGTTGACGTCATCTGGCCGGACTTTTATTCTAATCGCAGTTGTGAAATGTATATCGTAATAAAGGAATATTCATGCGGGCTCGCAGACTGCTTTCCATCGGGGTCATGGTGTTCATGGGATTGGCGACTCTGGCGGACGCGCAGACTCGTGGCGGTATCGTGAACGTTGCACTGGTCGGCGAGCCGCCGACGCTGGACCCGATGACCTCGACTGCCGACGTGGTGGGGATCGTCACACAAAACATCTTTGAGACGCTGTACACCTTTGACAGGAACTGGAATGTGACGCCACTGCTGGCCGAGGATCTGCCTGCGGTGTCGCCTGATGGTCTGGTGTATACCATCAGGCTGCGTCGTGGCGTCACATTCCACGACGGTGAAAAGATGCAGTCCGCCGACGTGGTGGCATCGCTCACACGCTGGACCAGGGTGGCGACGCGCGGGCGCCAGGCGGCTGGGCATATCGCAAAGATCGAGGCAGTCGACGCCGTGACGGCCCGCATCACGCTGAATGCGCCGTACGCGCCATTGTTGTCGCTGCTTGCTTTCAACAACTCCGCGGCCGTGATCATTCCGGCAAAGTACGAGGCGACTGCGGTGGCGCCTCCTGTCGGGACGGGTCCGTACATGCTCAAGGAGCGCAAACCCGATCAATACATCCGCCTCGTTCGCTTCAACGGATACAGGTCACGTGCGGGAGCGCCAGATGGCTATGGTGGTGCGCGTGAGCAGTACCTCGACGAAATTCGCTTTGTCCCCGTACCGGATCCCAGTACCCGTATCGAAGGTGCGGTTGCAGGCCAGTTCGATTATGTTGATTCGATCCCGGTGGAATCGTACGCCCGTCTCAAGGGCCAGTCGAAAACCAGACCGTTGCTGATCAAACCATTCGGCTATCCACTTTTCGTGCTGAATACAAAAGAGGGGGTAACGAAGGATCTGAACACGCGCCTTGCGATTCGCGCGGCGCTGGGTGAGTCTGACATGCTGACCGCCGCCTTCGGCGACAAGCAGTTCTTCTCGCCGGATCCCGCGTTCTACCCGCAAGGCTATACGTATCACACAATGACGGGTACCGAGGGGGCTTACAACCTCGGCGATCCTGAAAAAGCCACTGCGCTCCTCAAGAAAAGTCACTACGACGGCAAACCGCTCCGCATCCTGACCAGCCGCCAGTACGAATTTCACTACAAGATGGCGCTCGTCGCGGCTGAATTCCTGAAGGCGGCCGGCTTCAAGGTAGATCTTCAGGTCGTTGACTGGGCGACGTTGACACAACGGCGTACCAACCCTGAGCTTTGGGACATCTACATTACCCATAGCCCGTTCCTGCCGGAACCGTCGTTGATGAGCATGCTGTCCGAATCCTCGCCGGGCTGGTGGTCGACGCCAGCGCGAAAAGCAGCGGTGGAATCGTTCAATAGCGAAATCAGGCCGCAGCAACGTCTGGCGAAATGGGCGGTCATCCAGCAGACCATCTACAACGAAGTGCCTGCCATCAAGATCGGCGATTTCAACGCATTGGCCGCCCAGTCTCCTCGCCTTCAGGGCGTCGTGCCGTCACCCTGGCCGTACTTCTGGAACGCCTATCTCAAAACAAATTGATTGATAAGGGTTGATGCCCGGTACATGCGGAAACCGCATCGCCGCATCGACCAGGTCTGCGTCTGGCAGGCTACACGCGTGCATGAACGGCAGAGCATGCACGCTCAATCAGAAAACCCACACAATAGGGGACAATAATGCAGACACGCCGCTTTTGCGTATTCTCGGCCGCGTTGCTTTTTTGCGGGGCCGTCCAGGCCCAGACGGTCCAGCTTTTCGGGATTGTCGACGTCAATGTCCGCTCAGTGCACAACGGCAATGCCGGCACTGCGATCGGCATGGGCGATGGCACGTTGAATGCGAGCCGGATCGGCTTTCGTGGACTCGAGGACCTGGGCGGAGGTTTGAAGGCAGGCTTCTGGCTCGAAAACGGCTTCAAACCGGAAAATGGCGCACAGTCCAGTTCCACCTCGTTCTTTAATCGCCGCTCCACGGTCAGCCTGATCAGCGACCGCTACGGCGAGCTCAGGCTCGGACACGACAATGCGCCAGCCTACTTCAATCTGATCACGTTCGACCCGTTCGGCGGCGGAGGGGTCGCGTCGTTCATCAACCTGTTTACCGCTGGCGCATTTTCCACGCCACTCATGTCGGGTGCCGCAACGATTTCGCGGACCGACAACAGCGTTGGATACTTCCTGCCCGACAACCTTGGTGGCGTTTACGGTCAGGCGCAATATTCCTTCAACAATGATGCTGCGTACGGCAACAAGCAGCTTGGTGCACGGCTCGGATATGCCAGCGGTCCGCTCAATGTCGCTGCTGTCGTCAACAGCACGCAACTGGCCCACAACTATGATTTCAATCTGTACGATATCGGATTCGCGTACGCCATCAGTCGTGCCCGCCTCATGGCTCAGTACTCCTATATGACAACTACATTGACCGGAAACTACGCGCAGCGAAGTGGCCAGCTGACGTTTCTGGTCGGCGCAACTATTCCGATCGATCTTTACCAGATTAACGTTGCGTACAGTAATGCCCGGGGTACCGGTGCACTCGACGGCCTGAAGGCGGATCAGTACGCGCTGGGTGGTATCTATAATCTGTCGAAGCGGACCGCGCTCTACACGGCGGTGTCGGCGATCAAAAACCGCGGCAAGAGTGGCTATATCACGGGACCGCTCCCCGCCGTCACTGCATCGACCATGAGTTCCAGTGGGGTGTTTCAGGCCAGTAACATGACTGGCAAATCGTCAGTGGGGATGGAATTGGGCCTGCGTCATCTGTTCTAGGAGCCGGAGCCAGGACGATCCTGTGAGGCTGGGCCGACCCCAGCCTGGCGGGTTGTTCCGGATCCGGGTCTCGCAGCGGGCATGGGTCGCGCGGTACATGATTTCTGGAGCAGGCGACGAAGGTTGGAAAATCAGGTGATTGATTGTTGGGTCGCCGTAGCGGAATACAGGTATGCCTAAGTTTATCTTCAAGCGATTCATCGGTATGTTGGTGGTCATGTTTCTGGTGGTAACGATCGTGTTCGTCATTGTGCGAATCGCGCCCGGTGACCCCGCAGCAGTAATGCTTGGCCCTGACGCGACCGTGGCCGATATCGTCAGTCTGCGGCATCAGCTAGGGCTTGATCAACCGCTGCCGATCCAGTACGGCCTGTTTATTGAACGGGTCGCGCAGGGTGATTTTGGCACGTCAATTTTTCTTAACCGCCCTGCCATGTCGGCGGTCGTCGAGCGCGCCGAACCTACCTTCTTTCTGACAGTGTTTGCTCTGGTGATTGCGATCGTGATCGCGCTGCCTTTGAGCATGCTCGCCGCATACTGGCGTGGCTCGTGGTTCGACCAGATCGCAACCACCCTGTCGATGCTCGCCGCGAGCATTCCAAGTTTCTGGCTTAGCCTTCTGCTGATTCAGGTGTTCGCGGTGAAGTATGGATGGTTCCCGGTCTCTGGATACGGTGGTGCCGGCGCGGGTTTCTTCGAGCGCCTGCACCACCTGTTGCTGCCGGCCGTCGCCCTGGGTACGGCTTCGTCGGCAATCATCGCCCGTTTCAGCCGCGCGAGCCTGCTTGACGTGCTGGGCGAAGACTATGTGCGTACCGCGCGCTCGAAGGGTATGAGTGAAACCCGTGTGGTCGTGGTACACGCACTCAAGAACGCGCTGATTCCGATCCTGACGATCATTGGCCTGACCGCCGCGCTGCTGGTGTCCGGAGCGGTCGTGATCGAGACGGTGTTCGATTTGCCCGGTGTCGGCAGTCTGGTCGTGTCCGCGGTACTGCGCCGCGACTATCCGGTGATCCAGGCGGCGCTGGTCGTGATCTCGGGGCTCTACGTTCTGGTCAATTTCCTGATCGACATGCTGTACGTAGTCGTCGATCCACGCGTGAGGTTTTGATGGCTGTCGTTTCAACTGTATTTGCGCGTAACGTCTCCCTGCTTGTGCGGCGTCGAACCGTGGCGCTCGGCTTTCTGGTCCTGGCCACTATCGTGGTGCTGGCAGTTTTCGCACCGCTTGTCACACCGTACTCTCCGAACAAGCTGTCGATCATCCATCGACTCCAGCCGATCGGGCCGCAACACTGGTTCGGTACAGACGGATTTGGCCGCGATGTGTTCTCCCGAACTATCTACGCGGGCCGCCTGTCATTGCTGGTTGGGGGCGCGGTAGTGGTTGCCGCGTCAATGCTCGGCGTCGGACTCGGATTGTTCTCTGGCTTTTTCCGGCGACTCGACCCGATCCTTAGCCGTCTCGTCGACGCGATGATGTCGTTTCCTGACATCCTGCTCGCGGTTGCGGTGGTGGCCGCACTCGGTCCGTCGCTGGCTGCCGTGATCGTTGCACTGAGCATCGTTTATGCACCACGGATGGCACGCGTCGTCCGTGCCTCGACGCTGGTCATCAGCGAACTGCCTTACGTGGAAGCAGCGCGTGCGCTCGGCGTATCGACGTCGAGGATCATGACGCGCCATATCCTGCGCAATCTCGTGTCGCCAATCCTGGTTCAGGCGACGTTTATTTTCGCGAACGCGATGCTGGCTGAAGCTGGCCTGTCGTTTCTGGGGCTCGGCGTCGACCCTTCCGTGCCGACCTGGGGAACGATGCTCGCCGATGGCCGACAGTACGTCGGGCAGGCCGACTGGCTGACGCTGTTTCCTGGCATTGCAATCTTGCTGGCAGTGCTGTCGCTGCAATTGATCGGCGACGGTCTGCGTGATCTGATGGATCCCCGCCTAAAAAAGGATATCTGACTCATGTCTCTCAACTCTGAACCTTCAGGGCCGCTGCTCATTTCGAACGTTCGCCCGGTCGGTTTCGGCGCAGGCGTGGACGGCAGCCTGACCAATATCCTCATCGGCGAGGACGGTTGCGTGCTCGCGCTCGGGTCCCACATGCAGGCCCCGGAGACGGCGCGGGTCGTCGATGGACAGGGCAGTTGGATCTCCCCTGGCTGGACCGATCTGCATGCGCACGTCTGGCGCGGCGGTACCGATATTTCGATCGACCCGTCCGTTTGTGGTATCGAGCGCGGCGTGACAACGATCGTCGATGCCGGTTCGGCCGGTGAGGCAAACTTCGCCGGCTTTCGCGAATTCATCATCGAGCCTGCGCGTGAACGGATCAAGGCGTTCCTGAATCTGGGCTCGATCGGCCTGACGGCGAGTCGCCAGGTCAGCGAGCTGACCGACATGCGCTCGGTCAACATCGACCGGATCATGGCCTGCGTGGAAGCGAACCGGGACGTGATTGTCGGCATCAAGATCCGCGCGAGCGGGATGATTACGGGCGGTTGGGGTATCACGCCGGTAAAGCTCGCCAAGCGTATCGCGAAAATATTGAAACTGCCAGTGATGGCGCATGTTGGAGAACCCCCGCCCCTGATCGACGAAGTACTGGCCGAGTTGGGGCCGGGCGATGTCGTCACGCATTGCTTCAATGGCAAATATGCCGGATCAATCATCGAGGATGACGACCTGTTCGCGATGGCCGAGCGTTGTGCGGCAGAAGGCATCCGGCTGGATGTTGGTCACGGTGGTGCGTCATTCTCGTTTCGCACCGCGAAGGTAGCGATTGAGCGGGGCCTGCTGCCGTTCACCATTTCGACCGATGCTCACGCACGTTCGGTCGACGGCAAGGTATGGGATCTCGGCACGACGATGTCGAAATTGATCGCACTCGGCATGCCGTTCGACAAGGTAATCGAAGCGGTGACCATCGCGCCGGCATCGATCATCGGTCTGCCCGTGAGCGGGCATCTCGACATAGGACGCCGCGCGGAATTCACGGTGTTTGATCTGGCCGATTCCGATCTGGCCGTGATTGATTCATCGGGGCAACCGGCTCGCCTGAAACAGTTGATTGAACCGCGCTGGACAGTGCTCGGCAATAGTGCGACACGCGCGTCCCGTTACCAGCCCCTGGTCAAGGGTAGTGCATGCCCGCATTGTGGAGGCGCGTTGCTGCGATGACCGAGCTTGCAAGTGACGAGATACTGCGTGTTGACCGGCTACAGACACATTTCGAACTCGGAACACGAGTGGCGAAATCCGTTGATGGCGTGAGCTTTTCGGTACGGCGCGGTCAAACGGTTGCAGTCGTTGGTGAATCCGGGTCCGGAAAATCGGTGACCAGCCTGTCGGTCATGGGCTTGCTCAGTCGGCCTGGGCGGATCATCGGCGGGAAAATTCTCTACAGAACCCGTTCGGAGCACGTTGTCGATCTGGCATCGCTGCCGCAGCGCACCTTGCGCGCGATGCGCGGGCGAGAGATCGCGATGATCTTCCAGGAGCCGATGACGAGTCTGAATCCGCTCTACACGGTTGGTCAGCAGATTGACGAAATGATCAAGCTGCATGAACCGCTGGGGTCGGCGGACAGGCGTGCGCGCGTGAAGCAGATGCTTGACCTGGTGGAAATTCCTGACGCGGCGCGCCGGATCGATGAATATCCGCATCAGATGTCGGGCGGGATGCGGCAGCGCGTGATGATCGCGTTGGCGTTGTCCTGCAATCCATCGTTGTTGATCGCCGATGAACCGACCACCGCGCTTGACGTCACCATCCAGGCACAGATTCTGGACCTTCTGCGACGCCTGCAGGGTGAGTTGGGCATGTCGATCCTGTTCATCACGCATAACCTGGGCGTGGTCGCAGAGATCGCGCACGACGTGGTTGTGATGTACGCCGGCCGCGTGGTCGAACAGGCGCCGGTCGATACGTTATTTGCGCATCCGAAGCACCCGTACACGCAGGGGCTACTCGCATGCATGCCCGACGCGCGTCGCCATCGCACCGAATCTGGTGTGCCGCTGGCCTTGCAACCCATTCCCGGAACGGTCCCGAACGTCACCGACCTGCCTGATGGATGCAGCTTTTCGCCGCGGTGCAGGTTCGCGCAGCCGAATTGTGCAGTTAATCCAGGGCCTGATCTGCTCGTTTCGGGTCCCAACCGTTTCTCGCGCTGCTGGTATCACGAAACACTATGAATCATCTGCATTCCGTGAACGACCACTTACTGCTGAAAGTCGAAGGGCTATCGAAGACTTTCGAGACAAGAAGCGGCCTCGTCAAGGCCGTTGACAATGTCAGCTTTGATGTTCCCCGCGGCAAGATCGTCGGCCTGGTCGGCGAGTCGGGTTCGGGCAAGACCACGATCGGACGCTCGCTGCTTCGTCTGGTCGAACCGTCTGCCGGACACGCCCTGTTCGAAGGGGTCGATCTCTTCAGTCTTAGCGAAAGCGCCCTGCGCCCCTACCGGCGACGGCTTCAGATCGTTTTTCAGGATCCGTATTCCAGTCTGAATCCGCGCCTGCGTATCGATCAGATTATCGGTGAAGCGCTGGACACTCACGGTCTGGCACGTGGTGCTGCACGTGCTGAACGTATTGCTGAACTGCTGACGCTCGTCGGGCTGCGGCCCGAGTTCGCCCAGCGTTACCCACATGAATTTTCTGGCGGACAGCGCCAGCGCATCGGGATTGCCCGCGCGCTCGCGGTCGAACCCGCGTTTATTGTCGCTGATGAACCGGTCTCGGCGCTTGATGTTTCGGTGCAGGCTCAGGTTCTCAATCTGCTTCTGGATCTGCGCCGTACATTCGGACTGACCATCCTGTTTATCTCGCACGATCTCTCGGTCGTCGAGTATCTGTGCGACTACGTGACCGTACTTTATCTCGGGCGCGTGATGGAAAGTGGGCCGAGTCGCAGCGTGTTTTCAAACCCGCGACACCCGTACACACGGGCCTTGCTATCGGCGTCGCCCGTGCCCGACCCGGCCGCGAAGCGGCAGCGCGAGGTGCTGCGAGGTGATATCCCGAGTCCGCTCAATCCACCTTCAGGGTGTGTGTTCCGAACGCGTTGCCAGCATGCGAGCGATGCGTGCGCCCATGTCGCGCCACAACCTGAAGTCGTCGGCGCCGAACACACGGTCGCCTGCATTCGCCAGTCCGAATTAGCCTGATTGATACCAATGACAACTGCCGTGACCGATCTCCTGAACTCTTCCGCGTATCGCTCTTCACCGTACGAAAAACTTCAACAGCTTGGAATTGTTCTTCCGTCCCGCCCCGCCCCGATCGGCAACTTCGTGACCCATGTTCTCGAAGGAAATATGCTGTACCTGTCGGGTCAAGGCCCGACCGAGCCCGATGGGCGACTTTACTCCGGGCGAGTGGGCGATGGCGTCACCACGGAGCAGGCGTACCAGCACGCCCGGCTGACCGCCATCAATCTGATCGCGGTGATGCATGAAGCACTTGGCGACCTGTCGCGCGTCCGACGCATTGTGAAGCTGCTCGGACTGGTCAATGCTTCGCCGGCGTTCGCTGAACATCACAAGGTCATCAATGGGTGTTCAGACCTGATGGCCGAGGTATTCGGCGAATCGGGAATTCATGCGCGCTCGTCGCTCGGTATCGCATCGTTGCCGGGCAACATTACCGTCGAGATCGAAGCGATTGTGGCCGTGGATGAGCGGGAGCCGATGCGGTTTTCGACCACGGCGGCGGCGCCGCGGACGGCATCGATATAGTGGTTACGCGCTTCGCTCAGTTTCTGTTCAGGCAAGACGATCGATATGGTCGCCAGACAGTTGCCGCTGGCGTCGCAGATCGGCGATGCGATACAGGCCACCGAGAAGTCGGATTCGCCAACCTGAATCGACAGACGGTCGGACAGCGCCTGGGCCGATTCGGCCGCAAGCGTGCGGGCATCGGTCGGCGCCGTGCCGGTTGGAGATGCCCGGGCGCAGCGCTCGAACAGCGCGATACGCTCGGCAAGGGGCAAATGACCAACCAGCAGGCGACCGGATGCCGTCCAGTTCAACGGCACGCGTGTACCCACCTGCGACGTGATGCGAAAGTAGCCCGGCCCTTCTGCCGCCGCGAGCACGACCATGTGATCGCCCTCACGGCCACACAGCTGGACGGTTTCGTTGAGCGTGCGGCCGAGCTCATGCATTTGCCGGTTCGCCGCAGCGTAGAAGTCGATGCGGCGCGCGTAGGCGAGACCGTAGTAATGCAACCGTGGCCCCAACCAGACCGTCTTGTTCGGAGCGCGGCTCAGAAGATTTTTTTCAAGCAGATCTTCGATCAATGTATAGACGGTCGACAGGGGCGCGCCGACTGCCTTCGCAACCGCGTAAGCACTGGCCGGGCTGTCAGTTTCGTAAAGATAGTCGAGGATCTGGAGCACGCGGTCCATCGCGCCGACCCGGGTTCGCCGGCCCGCGTCAGGAGTGGACGACTCTCCAGTCTGGTGTTTCGTCATGTCATCTCTCTCTGGAACTGGAATGCTGGGTGAAATCGACGCTCAGTACGATCGCCGCATTCGTTATTGTGGCATATTGTCCATTAATACGGGATAGACAGCCTGGCACAGGTCGACCCCTCATTCCTTCAAAAAACACCATGAACCAATCCGATATCAACAGCCGCCTGGGGCTTCATCCCGTTATCAACGTCGCCGGGACGATGACCTATCTGGGGTCGTCCATCGTTGTGCCAGAGGCAGTCGAGGCGATCAGCGCGATGTTGCCGCACTTCGTTGACATGAGCGCATTACACCGTCGCGCAAGTGAAACGATCGCGCGAGCGTGTGGGGCTGAAGCAGGCTTCGTGACCGCGTCTTGCGCTGCCGGCATATCCCTTTCAGTCGCGGCGGCTATGACGGGTGACAACCTGGCGGCGATTGAACGGCTGCCGGATACCAGCCTGCTTAAAAACCGGGTGGTGATTCAGGCTGGTCACATGGTGCACTATGGGGCGCCACTCGAGCAGGCAATCCGCCTGTCCGGTGCGGTCGTCGTGCCCGTGGGGCAGGCGACCCAGTGCTTGCGGCACCAGTTAGAGGCGTCACTGGGAAATACGACCGCAGCGGCGGTATACGTTGTCTCGCATCACACGGTGCAATTCGGACAACTGCCGCTCGACGAGTTCGTCGCCGTCTGTCACGCGCAAGGCGTTCCCGTGATCGTTGACGCGGCGTCCGAGTACGATCTGCGTCGTTTTATCGCCACCGGTGCCGACGTCGTGCTGTATTCGGCGCACAAGTTCCTGGGCGGACCGACTGCCGGTATCGTAGCCGGCAAATCGCAACTCGTCCGCAGCATCCGGCTCCAGAATCGCGGCATCGGTCGCGGGATGAAGGTAGGCAAGGAGAGCATCGTCGGCACGATCGCCGCGCTTGATGCCTGGGAAAAACGCGATCATGCCGCAGTGCGCGCACGAGAGAACCGGATTCTCGGTCTATGGCATCGCGCCTTCGCGCAATGCGCCGGCGTGCAGGCGGCAATCGTGCCGGATCCGACCAGTAATCCGCTCGATCGGTTGAAGTTGATTATCGACCCGTCACTGGCGCGAATTACCGCATGGGATCTGGCTGATTTGCTGGCAGCGGGAAACCCGTCGCTCGTGGTTCGGGATCATGAGGTCGAGCATGGCTTCTTCCTGCTCGACCCCTGTAATCTGCATGACGGACAGGAACAGACGGTGGTCGAACTGATCAGCGCGGCACTGGAGGCGGCGCGGCTGAGCCCCGAACCGATTATCACGGGGCTCGACACCCGCAGGGCCAATCGGGCTCGCGCTGTCCTTGCATGAGGGGCTGGTTGAGTTGCTGGCAAAGGAAATCATGGTGTTCGGGGCAACGGAACGGCACACCGACAATCCTGGTACATGCCGTAAGGCGTTGCGTGGGCCAAGCAGGAGGCAACGCGGATCATGCAAAGTCCCTGGCTCGAGTAGTCACTCATTTTTATAAAAACAGGACTGGTTGGCTATCGATCACGCCGTGTGGAATTTACTGAACCAAATCCCGGGGAGCAGCTCACCGCGAATCCGCACCCCGTGCACTTACCGGCCCGGCTGTGCCGGCCGGCTTAATGCGATCTTCATGATCACCGCGCGCTCGAAAGAGCCGTCCCGTTTCAGTCGATTCGATGCGGCGCGGATGCCGAATAAACAGCGGTGCGCCGATTTCCCGCTCGAGCTTCGGGATCTGTTTGCTCAAAGGCGGCTGGGCGATTCCCAGATGCGTCGCGGCATCCGTGAAATGCAGGTAATCGGCGATGGCGAGGAAGTAGCGCAACTGGCTAAATTCCATATCTTTTTCGCCTTCAAAAAGGGACTTCGGGATATTGGACTACTGACCAGCCTAATTTTAGCCGCTGTGTCGACCCGATGCACTCAAAGGTCGCAGCAGAAACAGCTGGGCGAAGGCGATGCTCGTCACGCTGAACGTCTCATGAGGAGAATACGATGTCAGTAGCACGCGCACCATTAGTCGCCGCTCCGGCCGACGCGGCCCACACGTTGATTGCGGAGTTGCGCACCATCGTGGGCACGAAGCACACCCTGACTGATGAAGGCGCGACCCGCCGCTTCCGCACCGGCTTTCGTTTTGGTGCAGGCAAGGCGCTCGCGGTGGTACGCCCCGGCACAATCGTCGAACAATGGAAAGTACTGCAGGCGTGCGTCGCGGCAAACGTGATTGTGATCACGCAGGCTTCGAACACGGGCCTCACTGGCGGTTCGACACCCGACGGCGACGACTATGATCGCGACATCGTGATCGTTAGCACGAGCCGCATGAAGAAGGTGTACGTGATCGACGATGGCAAGCAAGTAGTCTGCCTCCCCGGGGCGACACTCGACCAGCTGGAAGAAATGCTGAAGCCCCTTGGCCGCGAACCGCATTCGGTGATTGGCTCGAGCTGTATCGGTGCGTCGGTATTTGGCGGGGTCTGCAACAACTCAGGCGGTGCGCTGGTGCAGCGTGGCCCGGCGTATACGGAAATGGCGGCATTCGCACAGGTCGATGCGACGGGCCAACTGCACCTCGTCAACCATCTCGGGATCCAGCTCGGCGAGACACCCCACGACATCCTTGGCCGGCTTGAGCGCGGTGAGTTCTCGGATTCCGATGTCCGGCACAACGCCGGTGCCGGGTCGGATCACCACTATGCGAGCCATGTGCGCGAGATCGATGCCGATACGCCGGCGCGCTTCAACGCCGATCCGCAGCGCCTCCATGAAGCGTCAGGCTCAGCTGGCAAGCTGATGGTGTTTGCGGTACGGCTCGACACGTTTCCGATCGAACAAAACGCAAAGGTGTTCTATATCGGCACGAACCGGCCCGACGAACTCACCGATATCCGCCGTCATGTGCTGCACGACTTCGAAGCCCTGCCAATCTCGGGCGAATATCTCCATCGAGACGCTTTCGACATCGCGGAGAAGTACGGCAAGGATATGTTCCTTGCGATCCACCATCTCGGCACGTCGCGCCTGCCCGCGTTGTTCGGTCTGAAAAGCCGCTTCGATGCACTGTTCGATCGGCTCGGCTTTTTCCCTTCACATTTCACTGACCGCATAATGCAGGCTGCGAGCCGGCTGTTCCCGAGCCATCTGCCGCCGCGAATGAAAGAGTATCGCAACAATTACGAGCATCACCTGATGCTGAAGGTTGCGGCCGAAAATTTCGAAGAGACGCGTGCGTTTCTCGCAAGCTACTTCGCGAATGCCACCGGTGGTTATTTCGAATGCACCGCTGACGAAGGCAGGAAAGCGTTTCTGCATCGCTTCGCTGCCGCCGGTGCTGCCATCCGCTATCGCGCCGTGCACACCCGGGAAGTGGAAAACATCGTCGCGCTCGACATTGCACTGCGCCGCAACGATCGCGACTGGATCGAGACGCTGCCGCCCGACATCGAAAAGATGATCTCCATCAAGTTGTACTACGGCCACTTCCTGTGCCACGTGTTCCACCAGGATTACATCGTCAAAAAGGGCAACGACTGCCTCGAAGTCGAGCACAAGATGTGGACGCTGCTGGATCGCCGCGGCGCTGAATACCCAGCGGAACACAACGTCGGTCATCTGTACCACGCGAAGCCCCAGCTCGCCGCGTTCTATCGGCAGCTCGATCCATGCAACTGCTTCAACCCCGGGATCGGACAGGCGTCGAAATTCGCGAAGTACCGGGAAGCCGCGGTCTAGCTGCCGTCTATTGCCGATAGGTAAAGTTGTCGCCGGCCATCCTGCTTGACGTTTATCTAGCGCTGGCTTTTGCGTGTCACGAACCGCCGTGAAGCGCGAATCCGACTGAGCGTGCCGGACTTATCCACCGCTGAGGTGGACATCCCTGGGGATAACCTGAAGGTGCCGGAATGTAACTGTCTGACGCGCCACGGATTCTGTCGTGCTGCCTCATGGTGAGGCAGGTCGCAGCCGGCGTCGATGCGTGAACATTCCAGGCAGTTCGTTAGCGCGGGGGGCTGGAGTCTATCGGGCACGGAATGTCTGCCGGCTGTGCCATCGGCGCGCTGTCATGGTCCGCCGACACGGAGGATTGATATTGCACCAGGCAATCTGGGCGCCCTTTCTAGAAACGGATTTTTCGCTAAGGCCGCAGACTTCGATGTCGCCTAGCGGCCGAAGTCCTATAATTCGCGGCGTCAGAACCGGAGCGAAGGGTCCAGAAACATGAGCAAAGCCAGCAAGAAAAAAACATCGTCCCAGGCCCGCAAGCTGGCCGCGCGTGACCTGGAGGCATTGCGACGGGGAGCGGTTCAGTCTGGGGTCCCTGACTCTATCGTTCTCGACCGCAATGACCTGCCGCCGAAACAGAAAATCTCCTGGCCCCTGGCCCAGATGCTTCAGGAGGAGGTATCTGATGATCCGACTCTGGAGGAATATCAGAGCGCGCTGACGGCGATTGTGGCCGCATGGAATATCAGCCTCCTGCCCGAGGACGAGCGTGGCGAAGCGCTGCGTGAGCAGATCAGTTTCGACGAAAGTGTCCCGCCTGAAAAACGACGTGAGGTCACACAGGGCATCGAGCGGCTGATTGACGAAAAACTGGCCCGGTTTTGCCATGACCGACGCCGTATCGTCTCGTGGGAGGCGAGGCTCGAAGGCAACATACTTCGCGTCGTAGCGGCGTCGGCTGACGGTCCCCGGCACGACACGTTAGAGGATGTCATGCGGGGTTTACTGCGAACGATGACGTAGACAAAAACCCCCATCACCAGTCGATGCGGTGCTTTTCTTCCGTTTCGCGGTGGCGCTGATCGTCCTCACTGTGCAAGTACAGACTGGTCGTGGTGAGCGAGGCATGACCCAGATTGTCGCGCACGAGCCGCAGGTCGAGATTGCCATCGGCCATGTGGGAGCCCGCACTGTGGCGCAGCCAGTGCGCGGATGCGCGTTCGAGCTGCGCGGCCCGCGCGGCCTGGTCGTCGCCGCGCAGCCTCAGCGTTGCGGCCGCCCCCGCAAAAATCCCCTTGACGATGGTATGCAGCGCCGCACGCGTGAGCGGCTTGATGGACTGGCCGAGCGGCAGCACCAGCGGCGTGTCTTCATGCGGCGAGGGCAGGGCGGACAGGCCCCGCTCGCGCCGGTAACGCGACAGTTCGACCATCATCTCGGTCGACGCGGGTACCAGCCGCTCCCTGCCTCCCTTGCCGAGCACTTCGAGCCACCAGCGCTCGTGGCCATCGGCGTCGCGCCGGCAGAAGAACCGGCCCATCGTGTTGCCGCTCACCTCGGAGATCCGCAGGCCGCCGAGATAGAGCAGGGTGAAGAGCCACCGCGCGCGGAAATGCCGTTCACGCTCGCGGTCCGTCTCGCGGGGCAGGGCATCGATGTAGGTCTTGACCTCCTGCCAGAGTTCACGCCCGAGCAGGCGCGTCACGCGGGGTGCCGCGCGCCGCGCGCGCTGGCGCGACAGTGACAGCGGGTTGCCGGCGAGATAGCCGGCCTGAACCAGCCAGGCAAAGAGGACGTTGAGGATCACCATGGCCTGGCGCTGGCTGGTGGCGGCGAGCGGCCCGTGGAAGGGGCGCCAGCGCGGATCGTCGCGCGGAAATTTACGGCCGCCGGCCACCCAGCGCTCGCGCGGCTGGGGATCGGCGAGGAAGCGCTGGTAGGCCAGCAGGTCCTCGTGCGTGAGCGACGAGAGCGGCTTGCCGAGCTCGACGAGCGACCACAGCAGAAGCCGTTCGGACTCCTTACGATAGGTCTCGAAGGTGGTCTTCGTATCGGCCACCCGCGCGAGCCACGCGCGCACGGCCTCGAGATCGTCATCGGCGGCGATCTGGCGGCGGCCGCCAGCGCGGTTGACGCCATCGCGGCCGTCAAGTGCGGCGGGCAGTTCGAGTGCGTCAAGGGCGCATGGCGCGATCAGGGCAGTTTTCATGAGGCCTCGGGGCGGAATTGGGTGATTGTCGCACCCCTCGCGCCTCGCTTCAACATTATAGTGGTAATGTCAAAATTACGATTAAAAATAGTAGATTTATACGGTAGTACGCCGTAATATTTACACAATTCCCGTCGCCCGGTTACCTGCCCATGCCTGACGCCATCCCCGACGAAACCCGCCTCGCGGCCGAAATCGAGCGCCTGAAGGCCGATTTCCCGAAAACCCGCGAGCTGTACCGCGAGGCCTGTGCGCTGCTGTTCTTCCGCTTTGGCGTCACGCCCACGGCCAACCGCTTGTATCAGCTGGTGCGCCGCGGCAGCATGAGCACACCCGTCGCCGTGCTCACCGAGTTCTGGGCCGAACTGCGCGAAAAAAGCCGTGTGCGCATCGAGCACGCCGATCTGCCCGAGGATCTGCAGGGTGCCGCCGGCGAGCTCGTCGCCGCGCTGTGGAAGCGCGCGACCGGGGCCGCGCAGGATGCGCTCGAGGCGCTGCGCGCCGAAGTCGAGGAAGTCCGGCGTACAGCCGAGGCGTCGGTCGCCGCCATGCACACGGATCTTGAACACACGGAAACCGCGCTCGAACAGCGCACGGCGGCGCTACTCGCCGCGCAGGTCCGCATACAGGAGCTGGAACAGGCGCAGGGGGCCGCCGAGGCGACGCGCGGAGCACTGGAGGGCGAGATCGCACGGCTGCAGCAGCACGGCCGGGAGCGTGATGCCGCGCTCGAGCAGGCGCGCACCGACTTTGCCGCAGAACTCGAAAAGCAGCGGGCGAGTGCCGAGCTGGCCGAGGCGCGTCTGCAGGCGGCCGAGAAACGTGCGCTGATGGAAATTGAACGCGAGCGCAGCACGACCGTGCGTCTGCAGCGCGATCTCGAAGGCGCACGGCATCGTGCGGCCGGCGAGGAGAAGCGCACGCACGCCGAGATCCAGTCGCTACAGAGACATCTCGGCGATCTGCGCCATCAGACCGGCATGCTGGAGGGGCGACTGGCAGCCTTGCAGGTAAGCCATTCAGCCCAGGCGCAGGAACTCGAGGCCATGCGGTTGAAAGCCGGCGGCACAGCGACAACCCCGCGCGCCTCGCGGCGCGCAGCCCATGGTCGTGGTGCAGCCGCCGGCGCCACCAAACCAGGGCGTACCACCGCCCGCAAGGCGGGTACAAAGGCATGAGCAGCACACGGCGTGGGCGACGCCGGGTGGCCTGCCCGAAGATCGGCGCCCTGATGCGCTACGGTGAACGGGTGGTGCGCGTGGTCGCCGAGGCGCGTGATCATCGAGTCACGCGACGAAGACAGGCGGGTTTTCCGCAGCGCGGTTAAGTGGATCAACCTCGCGCCATTGCCCGAGCAGCTTTTTTGAGTCTCAATGCCTTCGCGCAAGGGTATCAGGTGACGTATAATCCGGTATCGTTTGATACTGAAAAATCCCTTGTGAGGCCCGCATGAACATCGTCTCGCCGGAAAAAATCGCCGCCGTCATGGCTCTGACCCCGCTGCCCAGATCGTTTGCGGAACTGGACGACCGGGTGCGCGGCGGACTGCCGAAGTCAGCCCTTCGCGCGAGCGTCGAGCACGCCGCACGGAATGCGGAAGAGCGTCGCAACCTGCTCTTCCGCATCATCCCCGAGGCCACCTTCAAGCGTCGGCGCGAACTTCTGAACCCGGACGAATCGGAGAAAGCCGAACGCTTGGCCCGCATCTTCGCCACGACGGAGTACGTGTGGGATTCGGAGACTGATGCGCGCGAATTCCTCAATACGCCCCATTCGCTGCTCGATGGCCGCACGCCGCTTGATGTGTCGATGACCGAACTGGGTGCCCGTCGTGTTGAAGAACTGCTCTGGAAGCTGTTTTACGGCATTCCCGCCTGATGCGGATTTATCGTATCGCCGACCGACGTCACCCCGTGTGGGACGGCACCGGCGCCAGCCTGGTGGGTGGCCGGTTCAACAGTCCTGGCAAGCCGGTCATATATGCTGCGGCGACTTTTGCCGGTGCGATGCTGGAAGTGCTGGTGCATGCCCGCATTGGCAAGGTGCCGCGCACACAGGTTTTCGTGGTGGCCGACGTGCCGGACAGCATGGAGATCGAACGTGCCGATGCCGGGAGTTTGCCAGCAGGCTGGGATGAGCCTGATAGCGAAGTCGCACGTGCATTCGGGGATCGCTGGATTACCGGGAACCGTACAGCGGTGTTGCTGGTGCCATCGGTCGTGGCGCGCGAAGAATGGAATGTGCTGGTCAATCCGGCTCACCCGATGGCTCAACGTCTTACGATAAGCGAGCCGCACCCGGTCGTGTGGGATGAGCGCCTGTTTTATCGAGCAGGTCCCGCATAGCCTCGAGCCGACGACCGTCGCAAACCTGCGCGCCGAAGGCACGACAGGATCGCTGGGCCGCACGGCTCTTCGTCAACCGGTGTGCCGTATCCCAGAGTTCAGGTACACGAGCCAGGCGCAACGCAATGACAGATAGAAGCGGACGGCTCTTCGATGACGTTCCGGCGCACGGAGGGGCACCTCAAGGCAGGCGTCTGACAAAGCCGAGGTGACGCGAAATCTCCTCGCAGCACGCGCCTAGCTTCTTCGCGACAGCGCCGTCCCATTTCGAGTCAAACGCACTTGCGGGACCCATCACCGTAACAGCGAGCACGATCTGGCCCAACGCATCGAACACGGGCGCGCTGAACGCGTTGATACCGGGAATCGGGTGGCCTATCGTGCGCGCCATTTCATGTCGTCGGTTCTCTTCAAGATTCGCTTCGAAGTCCGCTTTCGAGAGGCCCTTGTCTTCGTGCAGCGCGAGACGGGCGGCATCGCTCGCAAGAAAAATCTCGACGACCTTGTGCGGAAGATAGCTCGCGAAGAGCCGCCCCGTCGCGGTATTGCGCACCGACATCACCGCGCCCACGCGCAGGTTCACATGCATTGGCACGGGCTCGACCAGCTGGACGATGGTAGGTCCAAGATTGCCCCAGACGGCCACGGCGACGCTCTGTTCGACCGACGTCGCCAGTTGCGCGACGAGCGGCGCCGCT
The DNA here is from genome assembly GCF_905221015.1 of Paraburkholderia nemoris. Taxonomy (NCBI): domain Bacteria; kingdom Pseudomonadati; phylum Pseudomonadota; class Betaproteobacteria; order Burkholderiales; family Burkholderiaceae; genus Paraburkholderia; species Paraburkholderia nemoris. The sequence continues at coordinate 19,779 of NZ_CAJNBO010000046.1, forward strand.
TCGCGCACCGGGTCCAGCTGATACAGCTTGGCCAGCCCGACCTGCAGGGCGAGCGGGCCGAGCGAATAGAGTCCGCTGCCGGGCTCCTGGCTCACGAACCCGACCTTCACGAAGCTGACCAGATAGGGATGCGCCTTGCCGACCGAGATGCCCGCGGCTCGCGCGAGTTCGCGCAACGGCATCGGCGTGAGGCGCGTTGCAAGCGCGATCAGCAGCTGGCTGCCGATCTCGATCGACTGGATACCACGACGGGCTTTTTGTTCCACGGAAAGGCGGCGAAAGCAACGAAAGAGGAGACTGGAAACGGGTCGGATTGTAGCACTGAGGCTCATGCCCGCGTGCGCCGTACGCCGTGTGCGTCAGGATGGTATTTTCGATTATATCGAATGCGTTGACGAATATCGAATGGCGAACTAGACTCCAGCAAACGATCAGACAGCGCCCGGCGCCGTCACGCAGACACAAGGAGACGTCATGACGACCGGCATTGCAGAGTGCGACGTACTCGTCATTGGGACGCGCGCTTCAGGCATGGCGACGGCGATCACGGCGGTGTCGCGCGGTCTGGACGTGCTGATGATCGAAAAGGAATCGCGCATCGGCGGAACCACCGCGCGCTCGGGCGGTTGGTTATGGATTCCCGGCACATCGATTGCGAAAGGGCAGGGAATCGCGGAGCCCGAGGGCGCCGCCGACACATATTTGCGGCACGAGGCTGGTGCGCACTACGACGCCGCACGTGTCGGCGCGTTTCTGCGCCATGGCCCCGAGGCCGTCGATTTCTTCACGCACAACACGGCGCTTCAGTTCGATATGCCGCCCGCTTTCCCCGACTATCACGCCGAAGCGCCGGGCGGGCAGCAGGGCGGACGATCGATGGTGACGCTTCCGTTCGACGGCCGGCGCCTTGGCCTGCACATCGCAGAACTGGCACCGCCAATGCCCGAGTTGACCGTGTTCGGCATGATGCTCGGATCGGGCAAGGAAATCTGGCATTTCATGCGGATGTTCCGCTCGTTTGCATCATTCGCCTACGTCACGCGACGCATGACGCGGCGTGCGCTCGACGTGCTGCGCTACGGACGCGGCATGACGCTGACCAATGGCAACGCACTGGTCGGGCGGCTCTATCGGTCGGTGCTCGATCTGGGGATTCCCGTCTGGCGCTCGACAGTGGCACGCACGCTGATCGTCGAAGATGGCAGGGTCGCCGGCGCGCGGGTGTCGCGCGAGGGCAAGCCTGTCGATATCCATGCGCGACGCGGCGTCGTGCTTGCGTGCGGAGGCTTCCCGCACGATATCGATCGCCGCGCGCAACTCTTTCCCCATGCGCCCGACGGGCACCAGCACTTCAGTCCTTCGCCGGCAGGCAATACGGGTGATGGACTGCGTCTTGCGGAAGCAGTAGGCGGCTGGGTCGACGCGATCATTCCGCATGCAGCTGCGTGGGTGCCCGCTTCGATCACGCAGCACAAGGACGGCACCCAAGGGGTGATGCCGCACTTCATCGACCGCGCGAAGCCCGGTGTAATCGCGGTCACGCGCAATGGGCTACGCTTCACCAACGAGAGCGACTCGTACCACGACTTCGTGCCCGCCATGATGCGCGCGTGTGCCGGCGACCCCGAGGTCTTCGCCTGGTTGCTGTGCGATCACAAGACCCTGCGCACGTATGGTCTGGGCTGTGTGCCGCCGGCTCCAATGCCACTCGGCCGGCATCTTCGCAGCGGCTATCTGAAGCGTGGCGTAAGCATTGCGGCGCTCGCCGCCGAAATCGGCGTGCAGCTGAAGCTCTCGCAGCCACGGTCGCCGAATTCAACGAAGATGCTCGCCAGGGCATCGACCAGCGCTTCGGCAAGGGTTCGAAAGCGTACAACCGCTATCAGGGCGACGCGATGCACCGTGGACCGAACCCGTGCATCGCGCCCATCCAGCAAGGGCCGTTCTATGCGATCAAGCTCGTGATCGGCGACATCGGCACGTTTGCCGGACTCACGACCAATGCGGCGACGCAGGTTCTCGACAGACAACGCGCACCCATCGCGGGACTGCATGCGGTCGGCAACGACATGGCGAGCATCATGGGCGGCAACTATCCCGGTGCAGGCATCACACTCGGGCCGGCGTTGACCTTTGGCTACATCGCGGGACTCGCACTGGCCGGCGCGGAGGAGGGCATGCGGCAGGACACCCTAGATTCAGCAAACGAAATCCAGCACTCCCCCGTACACCAGGCGCACTGACGCATTCACCTGACTCACTTTTGCTACTGGGCCGTCGCGCTGCGGCCATCGGACGCTTACAAGGAGATCTGCATGTCGCCCCCGAATCCCTCGCTGGCAATCGTGCCCGACGACGCCTTGCCAGGTGCACGCGCGCCCGGTGACGCGCTGTACCGGCGCATCTCACTGCGTCTCGTGCCGTTTCTGTTTATCTGCTACATCGTTTCGATTCTGGATCGGAGCAACATCGGCTTTGCGCAATTGCAGATGAAGACCGACCTCGGCCTCAGTGACACAATGTACAGCCTTGGTGCAGTGCTGTTCTTCGTCGGCTACGTGCTGTTCGAACTGCCAAGCAATCTGTTGTTGCGGAAGTTCGGCGCGCGGCGCACGTTCGCACGCATCATGCTGCTGTGGGGCGCGATATCGGTCGCGATGATCACAGTGAAAAACGTACAACAGTTCTATGTACTACGTTTTCTGCTTGGGGTATTCGAAGCCGGGTTCTTTCCGGGCGTCGTTTTCTACCTGACTTACTGGTTTCCGGCGAAACGGCGCGCGGGGGTGCTTTCGGTGTTTTACGCGGGTGTCGCCGTCGCGGGCATGGTGGGCGGCCTGCTGTCGGGCTGGATCATGCGCGGCATGGCCGGCGTGCTCGGCTTGCATGGCTGGCAATGGATGTTCGCCCTCGAAGGCGCACCGGCTGTCGTTCTCGGGCTGATCGCGTGGTTCTGGCTCGTCGACAAGCCTGAGCACGCGCAGTGGCTTTCGGATATGGACCGAAAACATCTCGCAGACGACCTCGCTACCGAGCGTAACGGCGCGCCTGGGCATGCCGCACATTCACTCGGCTCCGCGCTGCGCAATCCGCACGTTTATCTGTTCTCGTTCATCTATTTTTCGCTGACTTCGGCGCTGCTGTTGCTGCTGTTCTGGATGCCGTTGATGATCCGCGAATTCGGCATTCAGGACGTGTTGCACATCAGTCTTCTGTCAATCATTCCGAATGCGCTCGGCGGGGTAGGTGTGATCGTGATCGCGCGGCACTCGGACAGGACGCGCGAGCGACGCTGGCACTTTGCGACATGCGTCGGAGTCGCCGCGATCGCATTGCTGCTGCTGACCCAGCACTTCAGCAGTCTTGCTGTCATGCTCGGTTTGCTGTCGCTTGCCGCGCTGATGATCTTCGCAGCCCATCCGGTGTTCTGGTCTGTGCCGTCCACGTATTTTGCCGGCACAGGCGCGGCGGGTGCGATTGCGTTGATCAGCAGCATCGGCGTGTCGAGCGGGATGATCAGCCCTTGGGTGATCGGGCAGATTCGCACGCTCACGGGAAGCATGGACAGCGCGATGTACCTCCTGGCGGGTTTGCTGGCGTTGTGTGGGGCGGCGTTCGTGATCGGTGTGCGGCCGGTGAATCGCGCACAGCCGTAGGCAATATCTGCGGCTGTTTAATCACGTTGATGTGGGGAAACAAAAAGTGAATTCAACGACAGGATTTGCAGAGCTGGGCGCCGAGGTGGCGGGTCGCACGCTCTACACATATTTTCGTAGCTCGGCGGCATACCGGGTTCGCATTGCGCTCAATCTCAAAGGCCTGGACTATCGTTCAGTGCCCGTTCACCTGCTTCGCGACGGCGGACAGCAGCATCTGTCCGAATATCGCACGATCAATCCGTTCGGGCTCGTGCCGAGCTACAGCGAGGACGGGCGGATCATACGGCAGTCGCTGGCCATCATCGAATATCTCGACGAATGTCACCCGCAGCCGCCGCTGCTTCCAGGCACGCCATTTGCGCGCGCAGAGGTGAGGCAACTGGCGCTCTCTATCGCCTGTGATATTCACCCGATCAACAATCCACGCATTCTCAAGTATCTGGAGCGCGAACTGCATGCCGATCAGGAAGCCCGGCTTCAGTGGATGCGCCACTGGATGCAGGTAGGCCTCGAGGCACTCGAGGCCTTGCTGGCGGAAATGCGCTCATCGGGACGTTACTGCTATGGCGATCAGCCAACCTTGGCCGATTGCTGCCTGGTGCCGCAGTTGTTCAATGCGCGGCGCTTCGAGGTTGATCTCTCGCGATGTAAGCGGCTGCAGGAAATTGATGCGGCATGTGCGCAACTGCAGGCCATCAAGGAAGCACATCCCAGTCGGCAGCCCGATTCGGAGAACTGACATGCACTGTATCCAGGGCAATCCTGGTGCGCGAGGTGGCCTGTTCATCGCGACGCCGTTACAGTAAATGGATGAATCGCACAGCGCCTCGCGCGCTGCCTTACCCGGTGCGCGTCAGCATGCAAAGATCACGGAAGGTCCGCCACTCGCGCTCGTAACCCTGAATCTGCTTGCCAGCCGCCATGGATGGTTCACGTCTGCGCTCGCGCCGCACCCACAGGGGTGGCCCCTTGCATGCCGCACGGTGCTGCCAGATGGCGCCAGCATCCTCAGCAGCGTGGATCAGAATGCGTGTGTCGAAGATCGTCCCGCCAAGCCTCGTGGCCAGATCGTCAGCCGAGTAATTCTCGTCGGGTGTCATCACTGCAAGCAAGGCAGCGATCTGATCGCCTCTCGCCGGATGTCTGTTCCTGTTCATTGGGTTGTAAGCCGGAACCCCGGAAATTTCCGTCATCCAAACTCCAGCCCGGCCAGGAGCGCGTCCAGGTCGATCATGTTGCCGCCGCTCTGGAAGGTGTAATGCCCGTTCAGCAGGATGTGCCGCCAGGCCGCCGGCGACGTCCTGGTAATCAGCGCCACGGCCTTGGCGTTGCCGCTCTCCTCGCACTTCGTCAGCAGGTGCGAAAGGATGGCCGAGTTGTAGTAGATGATCGCGTTGGCGATCAGTCTGGCGCACTGGTTGCTGATCTCGATTTCGATGTCGGTGCGACCGGTCAATTCCTTCTTTCCACCGACCTGCGCGATGGTCGAGCGTAGCTGATGGTAGGACTCGATACGGTTCTGTGAGCGATGTACGTTCCGTTCCAGTTGCGGATCGCGCAGGTAGCGCAACGTGTAGATGCAGCGGATGAGCGTGTCGTACTCGAAGATCGCGCGCCGTGTCGGATTCGGCGCGGTGTAGGTGCACCGCTTGCGGATAAGCGTGCCCTGGGTCATTTCCTTGAGGCCCAGCGTGGCGACGATCTGGTCGATGTTCGGCTTCTCGCTGATGATGAGCTGCCGGTCGATCTGTCCGACCGGACGGATCAGGCACTTCTCGTACAGCGCCGGATCATCAGCGCTGTACAGCTCCTGGAGTTGGTCTTCGAGGTCGGTGAAGCGTGGCTCAAAGCGCAGCCCGAACCAGTGCAGGATGGCGAAGTTGGCCTTGTTGACGCTGTGCATGTCGCCGGTGATCGCGATCGGCACAATGTCTGACGTGTTGCGATACCAGATGTCGAACACGTGGTGGCCTTCGTACCCGTGCGCGCCGATCAGGTAGCCGTTGCGCGGCACGTGGTTGCACAGCAGTGTGTACGCGACGACGCCCTTGCCACGACCGAAATATTTGCGCGAGTAGCGCGCCTTCACGGGCGGCCGCTCGACGCCGAACTTTTGACCATCGACGGCACCGTACAGTGCATCAAGGTCAAACGAGTAATAAGGGAAGATCGGTAGCGTGGCGATGGCGTTGCTGATGCAGTCGTTTGCCGCGTGCAGCGATGCCTGGCGCAGGTACTGCTGGTAGGTCGTCTCCAGCACGTGGTACGGGATGTCGCTGGTGCGCGCCATGACCTGATTGCCGTGGTTCATCGCCTGCGCGATGATGACTGCCATCAAGCTGTCGGCGTCGGCCACCTTGTTCGCATAGCGCGGCTGTAATGGTGTCAACGCCGACAGAAACTGGCACTGGCCGTTGACGAAGCGGAACACGTCGGCGACATTGCAGTACGGCAGTTGCTCGTAAAACGCCTGTTCGCGGACCTTCTGGTTCTCGCCCTTGGGCTTGCGCCAGATCAGCGTCTGCGTGTCCTTATCGTAGTCCAGGTGCGTCAGCTTGCCCTGCTTCAACTCGCGGTTGAATGCCCGCCACTGCGCGCGCAACTCGACCGTCAGCGCATCGAGCTGGACATCGACCGGCTGCCGCAGGAAGGGGATGTCCATTTGCGCGAGCGCGTCGGACTTCTCGTCCATCGAGACGAGTTCGTCGGAGAAGCGGCGGTGTTGCAGGCTGTCGTCGAGATAGATTTCGCCCGATTTGAAGCGCTTTCTGATCTGCCGGTACAGCCAGAACTCGTAGCGATCGGCGTGCAGACCGGTCGGCTTGCCATTGGTATCGAAGGTCAGCAGGTATGGCCGCAGCCGTTTCGGCAACGTGGCCTCCGGACACTCGGCCAGCGGCCGTTGCGACAGACGCTGCTGCCTGGCGAACACGCTCCTGGCCCAGGCCAGCGCCGCGAGCCACGGACTGTCGGAGACGGTGCCGGCAAAGTCGAGCGCGACGTACAGCGGTCGCAAATGGCGGCGGATGCGTCCGGCCAGGCCGTCCACCGCCTGCCAGTGCAGGGCCAGCTTGCTCGCCGGCTTCACGCTCATGCGCTGGCCGGTGAGCTGAAGCGTGTCTTTCGGCATGATCTTGTACGCGCGCTGCCGCACGTTGCCGAACGGTGTAGCGTCGGCCACCGTGTCATCGACGTAGAGCAGCAGCAGGCGACCGACCTGCGGCGTGTCCTGCTGACGGCGCACCTGTTCTGCCACGAAAAATTTCTGCGCACCCGCGCTGCTCTCTTCCTCCAACTGCTTCATGTGGTAGGCCATCGCGTCGACCAGGTTATCGGAGAGCTGCCGGTAGCGTTGCCAGGCGTAGCACAGCAGATAAAGATGGGTCTGATCCGCCTTGAGGTTGCGCAGGTCGTGGACGGTGTAGAAGTTCGCCAGACTCGCGTAATACAGCAGGTTCTGCTGCGAAACGCCCAGCCTGGGCAGCAGCGCCTTGGCGATCCCGTGCAGCGGCTCCAGCGTGGCGCGCTTCTCGCGCTCGCGGGCCATCTGACGCCAGCTGAAGTCCTTGGCATCCTGCTTGAGCGCCGCCAGTTGAGACAGGGTGTCGTCGCGCACCAGGAGCTGGGCCAAGGCGGCTTTGGCCGGGTCATCGAGCACTTCCGCCACCAGGCCGCCTAACCGCCAGTGTTTCGCTGACCAGCTCTTGCAGGGTGGTGTAGCCCGGCCGGATGATCTTGTGCTCGTTGAGCCAGCCAATCAGCTCGGCGGCCACAAATCCCGGCGTCACGTCGCGCCTCACGATCTGCGTGGCCTGCTGCCCAAGCTGCGGCAGGAAATCGGCCGTCCACCGCCGATAGCCGAACAGCTCGGCAACACGCTCGCGCTGGGTGTAATGCTCATGTTTGGTGATCGGCTTGCGCTCGAAAGTTTCGCCGTGGAAATAGCGGCTCAGCACGAAAGCGCAATCGTCTTCGACATCGTCCCAGTCGAAGCGGAAGAAGGCTTGCTTGGCCTTGAAGTAGCCGATCTGCAAGAGGCAGTAGACTTGCGCAGGGAGGCTGGGACGGCTGCTGGCGAGCGTCAGTTCGGTTTCCGATAGCGACAGGAATTCAAGTCGTTGACCGTCATCGAAATCTGGCAACCCGTACAGGGCTTCCTGCTCGGCGTCGGACAGGATACTGAGCAGCTTATTCTTGTGCATCATCGGCAATTCTTCCGGGGCCTTGCCAGCCGACACGCGCTAGGTGTAACGACCTGCGTTTGAGATCGGGCAGACCTGCAATCGACGCGATTTCGGGCCAGCATTAATTGCAACTGACGGGACGGGCGAACCCGGATTATCTGCATCTGGGCCTGCATTCAGCCACGCCGACCTGCATTCCATCGTCTCGGACCGACATTATCTGCAACTGACCGCATTCAGATTGACAGCGCCGCAGCCAGCATTTTGTCGCGCACGGTCGCGGCCCGCACCAGCTCCAGGAAGTTGCTGAACAGTGCCTTGACTTCGGCCGACTTGGCATCGAACTGTTCGACGCGATAGCCGTGACGCGTCAGCGTTGGCTTGAGGTCGCCGAGCTGACGCGACAAGACCGACTCGACCAGCGCAGCCGGCACGGGCTTCTCGCCGATCAGATATCCCGCCTCGAATGCAAGCGCCAGATGAAGCTGGATCCGCAACGGCGTGCACAACGTATGTCTTCACGCGATGTATTTGTTCTTTATTCGAATGTCGCGACCCTGAAAAGGGCCCGTGTCGTGATCGTGGAGATGAATGCGAACCTGCGCAGGATCAAAGAGCCGCGAGACTTCGCGGAAGTCCTGGTTCACCCGCTTGAGTCCGTCGAAGATGTCTGCATGTAGTCCGGTCTCGTCGATCGGTGTCGGATTCAGGCCCAACGCGCGTTCGAGGTGAATGTCCAGCAAGCTGGTGAGATGCTCATCTTCCGCCGTAGCAAGCTGGAAGGTGCTGATGGCGCTTTGTAACGCTGGCGTGGCGGAGAGGATCTGCTCGATGTCCGAAGGAAACACCTTGGCGCCGTAGAACGGCACGCTCGAGTCATTGCGGCCGTAGACGAACAGAAACGGAAAATGGCTAGTGCGCGGCGCGAGACTGGCAAGCTCGACCTCGTGCGCGGCAAGGCGGGCCGCCAATGTCCCGAATGTGTAGGTGCCGCCGGAATCGCGGATGTTGTAGCGGATTTTGGGCGCGGCGCCGGATTGACGGCCGATGGTAACGAGCAGTTCGCCGTCGGGGTTGGTTTCGATGACGTAATCAAGCGCGTTGTACTGGAAAATCATGGGCGGCGTATCGCGGCCGAACAACTCGCGGCAAAGCGCGGGGCGATCCAGGAGCAGACGGCGCAGGCCGATGGTGGTCGGTGTTTCGACGCCGATGTTGATCTCGAGGTCGGAGGCGCCATAGGACGAGATGACCGTACGGGCTTTCTGCAGCAGATAGCTGCGCAGACCTTCCGAGAGCCCTTCTCCGCCGACGATAAAATCGATGTGATACGCACTGAGATCGAGATCACACTCGTCGACAAACGAGCGGATAAAAGGAGGGTACCCGAAGATCAGATACTGATATCCAGGTCCAAGCAGCTTGAGGGTATTGACAAGCTTTGACTTATCGGGACCGATAGACTTCAGGATGCCGACATCGACCAGCGACATGGAGACATTCATGCCCGTAGCCCACGGGCCAAGCGCAAAACAGTTCAACAGAATCTTGCCGGAGTCGCGAAACACCAGCTGATAGTTCAACTGAAGGATGCGTTTAACGTCGCTGCGCTCAGCCGCGCTGCGAATCCAGTTGTTCGGCTGTCCTGTCGACCCGGACGACTCATCGATCACGACGCCCGAGCGCGGAATGGCTCCCCCGTAGCAGCGTTGCTCGATCGAGTAACGCTTCACGTAATTCTCCTTGGTCATCACCGGCACATCGGCCAGCCGCCATTTGCCGCTGGGCCGGTACGCTTCTGCCTTGAGAAACTCCGAATACGCGGGGCAGATGGCACTCGCCTTGAGAAAGGCTGCGCGAGCGCGCATGCGGCCGACACTGGCCAGATACGGCTGGAACACGGGCGCATTGAGAAAAACGTAGAGGCGCCCATCCACACTGATCAAACGACGGAAAAACCAGAGTGTCCAGAGGACGGTCTCAAGATAGAGGCGGTAAAGGATGTTCATTGGGGCGTCGGATACGTAGTCGGGATCAGGATATCTGCAAGCAGGCGGCGTTGGCTCGGCGGAGGGGTGTCGGAGTAGCCAATCTTGAACACGAGCCACGCGCCGGGAACCTGTGTGCGCGCTTCGAGCCACGAGGCAGCCTTGGGGTTAGTGACAAGGTTGCCATACGGATGCAGGTAAAGGCCCAGGCTCGTCAACTCGAGCCAGAAGCGCAACAGAAAGCGGCCGGAATCGATGGCATTTGCTGGGTTAAAGAAATCTCCGCTCAATATGCCGATAGCGGGAACATGACCCAGTTGTTGGCGGTACCGGCGCTTCAAATAGTAGCGGGTTGGAGCAAAAAGCAGGATCTTTGACAATCTGGCGGAGAGCCAGAATTCGACCCGGGACAGGTTCATGCAACGCCAGTCGAGGCCGTCCCGGTGTTCAGTGGTCGTGCGTTCGGTGAAGCGGAACCATGCCGTTATCTCGTCATGGTACTGGGCGACATTCATGTCGTGAAAGACTGCGTCAATATTCTGGGCGAGTATCGACTCAATCGCGGCCGGGTCCGACAGGTGCGTATAGCGATGGCCCCATGCATTGGCGAGAGCGGCCAGCCTGACAACTGCCGAATCGGGCACAGGTATCGGATGCAGAGGAATGCGGCACGTACGGCGGGCCAGAAAAAGCTCAGACGGGTAGCTGCCGTGAGCGTCCGGGGCGACAACGAGCTGCAGCGCCGCAAACGGGATCAGTTCCGGCGACGTGGGACGGGACACCATATCAGCAAGTTCCGCCACAGCGTGGTGCAGACGCCACTCAAGGCGCAGGCCGTGGTGTGCCGCCAGCAGATCGATGGCCTCAATGAACATCGCCATCGCAGAGAGCAGGAAAGAACCTGTCGTATCTTCGTTCGGCAGGGTGCGAGCGCCGTCGATGAACAGTTCGGCGTGATGGCTCGAGACGAGTTGGACGCGCCACGGTTGAACGTTGTGCGGCGACGGAGCATGACGCGCGATAGACAGTAGTGCGTGCCAGAGGGAGAAAGTTTCGGTTCCCGCTTCGGTCATTCTTCGTGGTTTCCTGTTTGATGCTTCATCGGTCCACCGCTATTGCGACGCAATCGGCGAAGTTGCGCACAAACATTCGCGTATGTCCCAGCCGTGAACTTCCTGCCCGCATGGGTCGGTCTATTGCCGTTCCTCGCGCGGGGCGAGGTGCATCAGCTCCGACGCGTCGCTGCGGAAAAGCACGTACCGATGCCGAGAGTCTGTGTTCAGTTCTGTCGCCATTCGACGTCTGTCCACCAAACGATCGTTTGATGGACGCAGAGCGCTCGCGATCGGGATATCGCTGAGAACCTTATGAAAGGCGTCCAATATCTGCTTCCATCTTTCAACGTCCGACTATACTGCATATTCATCGGACAAACGGGAATTCGTATGTTGATTGGTTACGCCCGTATCTCGACCGACGACCAGCATCTCGGCCTGCAACGCGACGCCTTGGCAAACGCCGGCTGCGAGCGCATGTTCGAGGACACCGCCAGCGGAGCGAAGGCAGAGCGCACCGGATTGACGGCACTGCTTTCCTCGCTACGATCGGGCGATACGGTCGTGATCTGGCGTCTCGATCGGCTCGGGCGATCGTTGAAAGACCTGATCTACCTGGTCGAACAACTGGATACCGCTGGCGTTGGCTTGCGCAGCTTGCAGGAAAGCATCGACACCGCGTCGATCGGTGGCCGGCTCGTGTTTCACCTGTTCGGTGCACTTGCCGAGTTCGAGCGGAACCTGATCCGCGAACGCACCCGCGCCGGCCTGTCGGCCGCCCGCGCCCGAGGCCATAAGGGCGGGCGCAAGAAGCGGCTCGACCCGGAGCGCGAGCAACTCGCCTTGCAGCTCTATCATGAGCGCCGACATACGGTGGAAGAGATCTGCCGGCTGATGAACATTGGCCGCTCCACCTTGTACAACTATCTGACGCAGGCGGAGCGTAATGCCCAGCGAGCGGCGTAATCGGCGTAATCAGCATGAGTGAATTTCGCCGACTGGCAGAAAAGATCGATCAGCACATGCAACAGCTTTCTGCCCTGGGCGTCAACGACGCACCTGCCATCCTTAATCGCATGATGGGATACGTGCCCGATCTGCATAAGATCTGGGTCGGAACATCCGACAATGAACTCATTGCACTGTCCAACGAATTCCCCGGGTTTTACCGCTACGCCCTCACCATGGAAGAGGCGTTCGAAGTTGAATGCAATAAGGCATCTCGGCCCTATGACGGCATGGCGAAGCTTCCCGAACAGTACAGGCAACGGGGAACTCAACTGCTGACAACGGCGGCGACACTCGAGCGCGGCTATCAGGCGTTTCGTGGAAGCGGCAACCTGCAAGTCTTTCAGCCTCAAGTCGACGAGATGGACAAGCTGCATCGGCAATGGCTTTCCGATCTGGAAGGCTTCAAAAACTCTCTACGTGCGCTGGGCGCAGAGCCCAAGGCATTGGAGTACGTGAATGAAGCGTTCGGACGCCTTGCCGAACGTATCAGGAAACTTGCAGGTTGAAGCTGGAGATGGGGTGACGGAATTTTCCGGGGTTCCGGCGTACATCCCCATCCCCGACGAAACCCGCCTGCAGGCCGAAATCGAACGCCTGAAGGCCGAGTTCCCGAAAACCCGCGAGCTGTACCGCGAAGCCTGCGCGCTGCTGTTCTTCCGCTTCGGCGTCACACCCACGGCCAATAGCCTCTATCAGCTCGTGCGCCGCGGCAGCATGAGCACGCCCGTCGCCGTGCTCGCCGGGTTCTGGGCCGAGCTGCGCGAAAAAAGTCGCGTGCGCATCGAGCACGCCGATCTGCCCGAGGAACTGCAGGGCGCCGCCGGCGAACTCGTCGCGACACTCTGGAAGCGCGCGGCCGCGGCCGCGCAGGCGTCACTTGAAACGCTGCGCCTGGAAGTGGAGGATGTGCGGCTTGCCGCCGAGGCAACAGTGGCCACCATGCGGGCCGATCTCGAGCGCACTGAAGCGGCACTTGCACAGCGCACCGCCGCGCTGCTCGCCGGACAGATACGCGTACAGGAACTGGAACAGGCGCAGGCAGCCGCCGAGGCCACGCGCGGCGCGCTGGAAGGCGAAATCGCGCGGCTGCAGCAGGAAGGCCGCGAGCGGGACGTTGCGCTCGCGCAGGCACGCACCGACTTCGCAGCTGAACTCGAGAAGCAGCGGGCGAGCGCGGAACTGGCCGAGACACGTTTGCAGGCGGCCGAGAAGCGTGCGCTGCTCGAAATCGAGCGGGAGCGGGCAACCAGCGCGCGGCTGGTGAAGGAACGCGATGCAGCCGTGCGGCGTGCCGAGCACAGCGAAGCTCGCCTGCACGCCGACATTCAGGTGCTGCAAACGCAGTTGGGCGATGCGCGTCAGCAGATCGGTGTGCTCGAAGGCAGTCTGGACGCAGTCCGTCGCGTGAACGCGGAGTGTACCGAGGAGCTGAAAGCGCTCCGCCAGCAGGGATTGGCGCCCATTCCGGGCGGAACAGCCGGTCGTGCTGGCCGGCGCAGGGGTGAAGCGATGGCGAGCGCCGCCCGCCGGCTAGCCCGTTCCGCAGGCAAGCCCACGGTGCGGAAGAAAGCCACGTGACGAAACCGGCATCCAGACGTCCCGGCAAGCCGCGTCGCCGTCGCTGTCCACCGATCGGTGCACTGATGCGCTATGGCGAACGGATCGTGCGGGTTGTCGCCGAAGCCAGTGGTCAGCGCGCCATCATCGAATCGGTCGACGACAGTGGCCGGACGTTCCGAAGCACCGTGAAATGGGCTAACCTTGCAGACCTCAATGATCAACTCTTCTGATTTCATTTTTGACGCGTGCCGCGATGCAACTCGACCTGTTCGCCAATAGCCAAGATGTGATGCTCCGCAACGATGTGCTCGACGCCCTGCAACGGCGTCATGCACCTGATGCCCGCCAGGCGTGGGAACAGCTGACACGCGAGTGTCCCGGCGATGACACGGTGCCGGGACTCGCGGTACTGATCGCCGCGCTCGAGGACGTGTCGACGGCGCGCTTTGTTGACCATGCTTCGCTTGCCGCAGCCTGTCGTGTGCTGTCGGAGGAGATTTCGCCAGCGGCCCGGCGCCTGTTCGGTGAGCAGGCTGCCGTCGCCTGGATGGCGTCGTGCTGGCGAGCGCTCGCGCAGCGAGCCGTCGCCCTGCCGTTTGACGCCGGCTATAGCGACCATCACGCGGCGCCGATGTGGTTGGAAGCGGGTGAGTGGGTTGCGGCGAAACAGGCGGTCGAACGCATTGCGTCGTGGCGCCGCATCCCGGCGCCACTGGCGTGGATAACCGAAGCGCGGTATCGCGCTGACGGGCTGGATGCCGCATGGCCATTGCTGGCGGAGCTTGCATGGCTTGCGCCCGCCCGCTGCGTGGCGCTGCTGACGCGGATCGGCGACGCCTCGCTGGACGCGTTGCGCAGGCAGTTCGACGCGCAATTCGTCGGGACGGGCGAAATCACCGACTTCGACTGGTTTCCGGCGTGGCTGCTCACGGTCAAGCCGGGACTGGCGGCCCGCCTGCGCGGGGCGCGGCTGTCACGACACATCGACCCCGAACGGGCAACGTCGATGCTGTGGCAGATCCTGAGTCTCGAGCGTCAGGGGCGTCAGCACGATCTCGTCGAGCGCCGCAAGGCATTACGCGACCTGCATGCCGGCCTGTACGCCGCTTACATGAAGACGCGCTGACACGGCGCACCTGAAGATAATGACCCGTACCACACCTCACAAATGGACTTTCCCGGCCCGGTTCCGGCGCGGCGCGTTTGGCTGGAAATCTGCGCTGCCGATCCAGCGTCTGAAGGAAGCCGTCACGGAAATCCGCCAGGTCGCTCGCAGCGAGCCTGTTGTCGCAGCCGACGGCGCCGTGTCTCTGCTCGAGAAGCTTTCTCCCGCGCTCGAACAGGTGGACAGCTCTTCCGGTGCCATCGGCACCGCGGTGAACCGTGCGATCGAAGCGCTGGTGCCGGTCATCGCCGGGGTCGATGTGCCAGTTCCCATGCGGGAGCGCTGGCTCGAGCGTCTGTTCGAGGCGCTACAGGGCGATCAGATGCCGTACATCGAACGCCTCGGCGATTACTGGGGCGAACTGTGTGTCACGCCTGCAATCGCCTCGGCATGGGTGGACCGGCTGTTACCCATTACTGCGCGCGTGATGGGCGCTGAGGGTCTCGGTGAGCATTTCGCGGGCACCATCGCCTGCCTGAGTGCGCTGAATGCCGCACGTCGCCATGAGGAGCTGCTCGCGCTCGTGAACGGAGCACGCCTGAACTGGTGGGCGTATCGCCAGTACGGGGTGGATGCACTGATCGCACTTGGCCGTTCGGCTGAAGCACTGCGTTACGCGGAAGCGTCCAGGGGGCTGAATGCACCGGCTGCCGCCATCGCCCGCAAATGCGAGGCAATCCTCCTGGCGTCGGGCATGAAGGACGAGGCGTATCGGCGCTACGCGATCGAGGCCAATCAGGGGCAGACGCATCTCGCGACGTTCCGTGCCATTGCAAAAAAATATCCGGACCGGCCAGCGGAAGGCGTCCTCCGCGATCTGATCGCAAGCAATCCCGGCGCCGAAGGGAAATGGTTTGCCGCTGCCAAAGACGCTGGTCTGCTCGATCTGGCTGCGTCTCTCGCGATGCGAAGCCCCACTGATCCTCGCACCCTGACACGGGCCGCGCGCGATTTCGTCAGCCAGGCGCCCGCATTCGCCGTGACCTGCGGTACAGCGGCGCTGCACTGGATAGCCGCAGGTTTTGGTTACGACATCACGGGCAGCGATGTGCTCGATGCTTATGGGGCGCTCGCCGATGCGACGCTCGCCAGTGGCATGACGCGAGACGAGCTCAACAGGCGCCTGCGCGATCAGTTCGCGGTCGGTCCGGGGTATTCATTCGTCGCCTCGGTGCTGGCGCATCATGTCGCGCCTGACAGGCAGAAATCAGTGCAGGATTGAATCATGGATGCGTACAACCCCGAGCGCGGGCCCGCGCCTGAATCGTGGCTCGAACTCGACGAACACGAGCGGATTTCTCTCGTCGAAACCTGCCATCGCACCGCGCGCATCAGGCTGCCCAACGTCACGATGCATGCGATGCTACACGTGATTGTCGAAAACCAGATTGCCCTGGACCTTGAGCCCGTGGTCCAGGCGATGCATCGCCTCAGGAACGAGGGACTCACGCGACACGATGCGATCCACGCGATCGGCTCCGTTGTCGCAGAGCATCTGTTTGACATCCTCAAGACGAATCAGAACGACGATGCTGCCGTTTCGCAGGCGCGTTACTACGCGGCAGTGGAGCGATTGACCGCCACGAGTTGGCGCACGGGTGAGCCCTGATGCCGATACCTTCGAAGCTTCAGCCATGGTTTGAAGCGAGGCAGCGCTTCAGGTTGAGCCATACCCATATCCAGATGGCTCGCGAACTGGGATTGAATCCCCGAAAATTCGGGTCGCTGGCTAATGAGCAACAGGAACCTTGGAAGCGCCCCCTCGCGGAATTTATCGCGCATTGCTATAGCAAGCGCTTTGGTCGTGCTACGCCGGAAATCGTGCACACTCTGGAAGAAGTCGTGAAGCGTGCGGAAGGGCAACGCAGCGAGCGGAAAAAAAGAAAAGCGAGCAAAGAGGCCCTGCCTGCAGGCGATATGGCTGATTGTCGAACGAAATGAACACCGCACGTATTGGGGTGCACTCAGGATTCGGATTTTCCTTACGCCAGCGGCTCCGAATGCCCCGTCAATATCAGCGTGACGGCAAATCCGGAACGCGGCGAACTGTTATAGAGTTCACGAAGTTCCGTTCCGGGGGAAAACATGAATTGGGAGCGCGGTCTGGGAGTCGCAAACCTCGTAATCGTGGGCATTACGTTGATCGGGGGCGGATATGAGTGGCTAACCTTCAAACACACCTTTGAAGACCAGACGCTCAAACAGCTTGCCTACCAGAACGAACAACTGAAAATCGCACTCGGTACGGACGAACAGAAGCCTATCGATTACGACGGCGATCTGGCCATAACCCAGATCAAGAAGTACCCTGACGGCACTGCCCTGTATGACGTGAGTTACGACGTTACTAACAAGAACACGTCCAAGTCGCTTGTCCACGTCACGTACAGCAGCGCGGAATTGTATCTCGGCGATCCGTCCGCAAAAGAGCCCGCTTTCGGTTCTGCAATCGCAATCAACGACGCACCCGACCCATGGCATCCACAGGAGAGCGGGCTGATTTCGTGGCGGCGGATTGCCTATGAGGCAGACGTTGACGACGGCCCGACGAATCCCACCGTCATGAAATGGATACACGACCACGGCTATACGTCGATTTCGCACGGCGGCCTGACCGGCACCCTCGCAAGTGGCACGTCGAACGAATACATGCCGGAATTCCTGATTCGGGCAAAGCCGAGCCAGTATGTTGACGTGGTAGTCAGTTTCGGCGTGGACGATTCGCTAGACGTGGCTTCGCCGAATGTCGGACTCGTTGCCGACTCGTTGTTGCTCATTGACGCCGAGACTGACAAACATGAGGACGCGGCAGCTAGAAGCGGCCCCCACACTCATGGCGGCACCAAGTCTCACAATCGGGCCTTGCTGGAGCAGAAACGGCACACGCCGACGTGAGTGCGCTCGCATAGGGCCTGTTTCACAGGCCCTAAAGTACGGAAAAATCCGAATCCTGACGGCACCCCAAACGGCCCGACCGTCACCTACAAACTGCTTCAGGCCTTTGCAGCCCGAGCCATGAAGTGCACTGGCTCAACACCCATGCCCGCTTCCTTCGCCCTGGTCCGCTCCTTCTGGCAGACCAGCGCCGCATTCGCGCGGGCGATGTGCTCCGCAGTGATGCCCGGCCCGGCCGACACACTGCCATCCAGTTCGTAGCGCGGACCACCTGCGGCGACACGCTCGTGATAACGCGGATCGTTCACGTGCCGCCGGAGCACCATCTGGATAAGTGCCTGCCCGTACTCCGGGTGTCGCGCGGACAGCTCGCTGGCCACGCCGATCTTCAGTGGCAGGCGGTCGCGAAACGCCGGATATTGCTTCGAGAAAACGTTCCAGATCGCAAGGAACTGACGGTGGCGTTTGATGCGCGCGTTGCCGTCTTCGCCGGCGCGCATCGCCGCCTGCCGTGCGGGCGCTGGGTGCTGTCGCGGCACAGTTGCAGGTCGGCTACCGGTTTTCGGCGCGTGGGCCAGCGCAGGTTGACGGGGCGGGGCACTCTGCGGCTGTGCCCCGGACGCCTGCTCCATGCTTTTGCAGATTTCGAGAAGCCCCTCTTTCAGGCTGAGGGTGCGGCGTTGTTGCGATACGACTTTCACATCCAGCTCTCTTGTACCTAAGACCAGACGGCATGATACCGGAGTGGGGGACGCGCCCTCCGCCCGGCAATGATCAAAGCCATCAAACCCAAGCTGGCTGACGAAGCCCCGGTGCAGGCCATCCTGGCCGCCATGGAGCCCGGAACGCACTACACCTTGCATGACCTCGCCCGACATACTGGCATCAGCGCAACGGAAGTCCAGCGCTTGGTTGCTGACGCCCTGGCGCGGGGCACCGTACGCAAGGCCGTCAGCGACAAACGGCATCGCTACCAGCTGGCAACCGCTGAAGACCTCGCACGGAGCAGCAGGCGACGAGCCAGCCCGAAGTGGAGCGCCCGACGCTACGCGGCTACAATACAGCGTTCCGCAACTTCCGTGACCAGTGCATGCTTGTGCGTCCACCCATACAACCAGTCTCGCCCGCGACGACGCAATCCCGGAAGCAGCGTGTGCCGGCACAGCTATCGGGGAAGGGCACACGCAACGCCGGAAGCGAGGATGAAGCATGATGAAGCGAAACAGTAAGCCGGGATTTATCGCGTGGCTCGTTGCATCCGTTCTGTCGCCGCTGCTCGCCTGTCAGCTTGTGCAGGCGGGTGAACCGGTTCGTCCGCTCTCGCAACGTCTGGCCGATGCCGCGCTGGAAGCGCCGGCCGCTGCGCAACCGGATGGCTCGCTATATGGCGTGCCTCGCTGGAATGCAGCAACGGGACGCACGTACCTGGGCATGAAATTTCCCGGAGTGCTGTCGTGTGCCTATACGGTAAGCGCGATCTTGCGCAAAGCGGGACATCCGGTCGGCGCGCTCGCATCGGTCCGGCAGGTCGACTCAGTCCTGTCCAGATGGCCTAAAATTTCCGATCCGGACGCATTGCAACCAGGGGATGTCGTGTTCTGGAAGCCGCGACGCGTACCGGTGCTGGGCAGCATGTGCGGTACAGTTCACTGGCATGTCGGCATCTCTACGGGCGGCACCCGGACCGTCGATAACGACTGGTGGTCGGGCCAGCCTCAGCCAAACACCGTGAGCCGGGTTTGCTCCGTTTTCGCCTATGCGCGCCGACCAGCGGAACAGGCGTTATCAGCGACAGATTGAAACGACGGAGCGTACCTTGTTGAGGGGGCCCAGCACGCCATAACAGCAAAAAACTATTGTCCCACACGCCCTCCCGTCAGGGGACGTCAGGGGAGTGCGTGTATTTCGCAAGCAGCTCGCCAGTCCGTTCAAGCTCAGGCTTCTTCTTGAACTGCCTCCGGTTCTTCAACTCTTCGACTGCTTCGGCCGCCGGCTCATCTGCGCCGGACGATTCACCCGATTCATCCACACTGGCCGATCCCATGTGCCCGAGGTTGAGGTTGTCAGGGTTATCTGCAATGAGCGACCCGCGCGCGCTCCACCACCGGCCTGCGCATTGCACGGGAACTGCTGCTGCGCACTTGCACTCGAGGGTCGGCCGGGATTCGCAAATATCTGAAGCTTAAGATATGGCAGAGGATTTTTTGGTTAGCGATCGCGGCCGCAGAGGCATAACGGAGCCGATCAAGATCAGTACAATAACGATTATCCACACGGGGGAAATAGGCGAAGCGATGGCCGGAGAGCCTCCTCCAGCAGGCAACCTCGGCCATCGCGATGCGCATAATCAGAGCGTTTCGAGGAACGCCATGACCTTGTCAGTCGCGTGATATCGTGGTGTACGCTGTCCGGCAGGCCGCAGGTGGCCTAACGCTTCTTCCTTGTGGGCAAGGTTGGACTCCATGTAGATGTGCGTCGTGTCGATGCTTTCATGGCCCAACCACAGTGCAATAACACTGATGTCGACGCCGGACTCTAACAGATGGGTCGCCGTCGCGTGTCGAATGACGTGAGGCGAGATGTGTTTTTGGCGCAGGCTTGGACAGGCGGGCACCGCGCTCGCAATCGCCTTCTGCAGGATGCAGTCGACGCCGTTACGGGTCAGTTGCTCGCCACGATAATTGGTGAACAGACGCGCCGCGGGGGTGGCATCCTGCTCACGCATCCATTTCCGGATTGCATCGGCGGTCTTGGCCCAGAGTGGGACGCACCGCTCTTTGCGATCATGCAAATATTTGCATGAGCACGATTATGACGATCTTGGGATTATGCGCAGTTTCGCGCCACGGACACTCGTTTGTCCTTCTGCGATGGGCTATGCATGGCA
>NZ_CAJNBO010000047.1:0-40128 GCF_905221015.1 Paraburkholderia nemoris
GGGCTTTACCGCGTGGCAATTTCTATAAATTCTGGGCCGCGCGCGGCCCAGGGTGGGGGCCGCCCGCGGCTCTTCCATTCGGGCGGCGAAGTCGTGATGCTCGACGGCGAATTCGCCACGCACGAGCATGCGCAGGAGCGCGCCTATGAAGTCGTCCAGGGGATCGCGATCGTCCCCGGACAGGGCGCTCGTACAGAAGCTGGGCACGTTGCGGCCCTACTCAGGCATGACCGGTTACGACGGCATCCGCGCGAACCTGAGCATGGCACTGGCTCATGACGCGGTGCGCGCAATCGTACTTGACATGGACCGCCCAGGCGGTGAAGTCGCCGGCTGCTTTGATCTCGCCGATGCGATCTACGCCGCGCGCGGACAGAAACCTGCCTGGGTGATTTTCACCGAGTCGGCGTATTCAGCCGCGTACTCGCTCACGTCGGCATGCGAGCGGATCTGCCGCGTACAGGCGGGACCGGCAGCGTCGGCGTGATTATCGCGCACGTCGATTGGTCGAAGGCCCTCACCGACGCGGGCCTCACCGTGACGCTGATCACCTACGGCGAGCGCAAGGCGGATGGTAACGAGTTCCAGCCGCTTGCGGATGAAGCGTATGCACGCATCAAGGCGGACGTGGACGCGGTGGGCGAGCTGTTCGTCGCGACGGTCGCGCGCAATCGCGGGCTGAGCGCTGCCAAGGTACGAGGCACGCAGGGCACGACGTTTCTAGGGGCTGTGCGGGCGTGGCCATCGGTCTTGCGGATGCTGTGATGGCACCTGATGCGGCGCTGCGCGCGCGGCTCGAAGAACTGGAACGGCAGTAACTGAAAAGCGAGGGATGAAATGGAATTCGCAATGAGCAAGGCGGCAAAGGCGCTGTCCTTTGCCCATCTCACGGGCATGGCCGCGCGTGCCGCCGGTGACGACCGGCGCGACGACGACGCGCGACGCGCCGAAGATGACGACGACCGGGACGCACCCGCCGAACGCGACCGCGAGGACAGCACGAAGAAAGGCCGAAAGGCCAGGCGTGCGGAAGACAACAGCGACAACCGGGACGATAAGGACGACGAACGCGACGACGATGACAAGCCCGACGACGACAGCGGTAAGGGCAAAGGCGGGCGCAAGGCAAAGCGTGGCCGCGCCGACGATGAAGGCGAGGAAGAGCAAGCCAACGACGAGGATGACGAGAAGGAAATGCGCAGCCATGCGCCGCTTCACGCGCGACGTTGATCTGTTCGTCCCTCTGGTAGAAGGCAACACGTGTGGCCTGACGTTTGAGCTTGCGCAGGAAGCGCTGCGGCATTTCTCCGACCGGACACTAGCGGAGGCACTGGCCCGACTGACGGTGGCGCAGCGTGTCTGATAATTGTGAATGGAAGGATTGAACGATGGTGTCTTTACACGGCCGGGCAGCCATTACCAACCGGCGACTGAGCGAACTGAGGGTTCGGAGAAGGCTCGCGAGCAACAGAAGAAACTGGGGCAGTCTGATCACGACCGCGAAGTCGTGCCGGCTGGTGAAGCTGTTCTTTGTCTCGTCGATGACGGTGCAGTAGTCGAAGACGCTCTGGTTCATGAATGCGGTGTCGTTATCCGAATCCACTCCACGCATCGCGAATGGCCGATCGGCGGCCACCTTGTCAAACGCTTCTATGACCAGCATCTGGTTGCGCGTACGCTTGGCCACGCATTCTGTCCAGCCGCTGGCGATATCGGTCAACGTCAGCGTGTGGACGAACTCGCCGTCGGTCTTCGAGCCGCCGCAGTGTTCGACCATGTCGATCTCGAAGAAGCCTGGCGGCGGATCGCGCCAGTCGGCGAAGGTACGCACCGGGATGCTGCGCCGGATGGCCGAGCCCACACCCTTGCGGCGTTTGCGCTGCCCGTCGATCTGCAAACGCGCATTGGCCAGCATGCGATCGATGGTCGCCGCGCTGACCTCAAGGAGTTCGGCCTTGATGACCGGATCCAGCTCGAGATGGCCGTGCCGTTCCATGGCATCAACCAGTTTCGGGATCAACGCCTTCAGGCGCTCGCCGCAAACCCGGTCGGCTGCTTCCCACAACACTGTCAGCGCCTGGCGTACCGCCTCGTCGTATAACCGGTTGCGCTCGCGCGCCCCCTTTGCCGCGCCGGACTGCTCCCGCAGCAGCCGGATGGCGTGCTTGCGGTGTTATCCGGTCAGAGCTACGAACTCGTCGAGAATCCTGATCCGGTCACCGAACGTCGGGCTTCTATACCGCAATTGCAATGCGGCGACCAACTCCTTGCGTGTCGTCATGCTGATTTGCCTCGTCACCTCGTGCCGCTCCCGCCGGACAATCCGGCGGGTAGCAAGCTACGTGAGGCAACAGGTCAGCGCGAGTTGCAATTCTGATGAGTCAATGCGACCAAGGTCCAATAGCGGAAGTGTCGCGCGAAACCTAGTCTGATAAAAGGCACGTAGGGAAAGTGACGGCCGTCACTTGTGGCAGCGAGGTGGAAGCGATGAAGACGACAAAGCGGTGGAGCGTGCGCGGGCTGCAGGCCCTGGGTGTCCTGGTCCTGCTTGGCCTAGGCGCCTGTCATAGCAGCCTCGGTACCGGCGGCAGTGCCGGCGCGAGTGCCCCGCCTGCGGGACTGCACTACAACCGCAATGAGGTCGTCTACCAACTGGGGACCCAGATCGAACCCAACACCCCTACCAGCAGCGGCAGCCCGATCACACAGTACGCGATCACGCCGGCGCTACCAACCGGCCTGCAGATCAACGCGGCAACCGGCGTGATCAGTGGCACCCCCCAGGCGCTGTCTGAGGTGACCCTATATACGGTCACCGGCAGCAGCACCGCAGGCGTCGCCACAGCGGGGCTGGTGATCTCCGTGACGGCGCCAGCTGTGCCCCCAGGGAGCCCGGGAGTGCCCCCCTCGAACCTGGGCTATGCGAGTCAGAGTGCCGTCTACACCGTCGGTCAACCCATTCCACCTAACGAACCCACCGTCCAGGGCGGCGATGTCACTTATGCCGTGCAACCCGCGCTGCCTGCAGGGCTCGCCATCGACCCCGTCACGGGAATCATTAGTGGCACGCCCACCCTGGTCAGCGCGCAGGCCAGCAACACGGTGACCGCCAGCAACACCGCCGGCGCTGCGAGTACCGTACTGCAGATCAGCGTCACCGCCCCGCCGCCAGTTGCCCCGCTCTCGCTGAGCTACCGGGAACCGCTCGCGCTGTACGCCGCAGGCGAGCCTATCCTGCCCAACCTGCCGCAGAGCACGGGCGGTGCCATCAGCGCCTTCGGCGTGACGCCGGCGCTGCCCCAGGGGCTGAGCATCGACGCCAACGATGGCACCATCGCCGGCACGCCACAAGGCACGCAGCCTGCCGCCAGCTACACCGTGACCGGCAGCAACGTCACAGGCGCGGTCTCGGCCGTCGTCAGCATTACCGTCGTACCGCCCGGCACGTGGGTGCCAACCGGCTCAATGAGCAGCCCTCGCATCTTCTATACCGCGACTGTGCTGCCCGATGGCAAGGTGCTCGTCGCGGGGGGCAACAACGGCGGCGGCTCCGTTCTGAACACGGCGGATCTTTACGATCCCGGCACCGGCGCGTGGACTCCAACCGGCTCAATGAACGATGTTCGCAGCAGTCACACCGCGACCCTGCTACCCGATGGCAAGGTGCTCGTCGCCGGGGGGACAAGCACCAGCGGCTCCATTCTGAGCGCGGCGGAGCTCTACGACCCCGCTACCGGCACGTGGACTCCAGCCGGCTCAATGAACGATGTTCGCACCGGTCACACCGCGACCCTGCTACCCGATGGCAAGGTGCTCGTCGCGGGGGGCAGCGACATCACCTCCACCCCTCGGAACACGGCTGAGCTCTACGACCCTGCTACCGGCACGTGGACCCCAACCGGTTCAATGAACGATGCTCGCTTCTTGCACACGGCGACCCTGCTGCCCGATGGCAAGGTGCTCGTCGCCGGGGGGCAAGGCATCGCCTCCCTTCTGAGCGCGGCGGAGCTCTACGACCCCGCTACCGGCACGTGGGCCCCAACCGGCTCAATGAACGATGCGCGCTACTTTCACACGGCGACCCTGCTGCCCGACGGCAAGGTGCTCGTCGCCGGGGGGCAAGGCGGCGGGAGCACGGCGGAGCTCTATGACCCCGCTACCGGCACGTGGGCCCCAACCGGCTCAATGAACGATGCTCGCGTCTGGCACACGGCGACCCTGCTGCCCGATGGCAAGGTGCTCGTCACGGGGGGGAGAGGGGGGGCAGGTAACTCCGTTCTGAGCGCGACGGAGCTCTACGACCCCGCTACCGGAACGTGGACCCAAACAGGCTCGATGAACACCGAGCGCGAACGTCACGATGCCGTCCTGCTGCTCGATGGCAAGGTGCTCATCATGGGAGGAGACAGCAACACCATCTTTCTGAACACAGCGGAACTGTATGTTCCGTAATGCGAAGGCGTGGTCAGGAGAGGAGCAGAGGCTGAGCGTGATTACGCGCGCCGGGTTTTGTTGCGGTAAGACCGTGAGGTAAGTACTTTCCAAACTGAAGTAAGCCTGGAGCGGACGGAGTTGTTGCGAATGGTTGATCATTAAAGGGAACAGCATTTTACGGCACGGATGTCCGCGCCGGTTGCGCAGGACAAGCCGCGAAGGGCGTAGCCCGTAGCGGCTTGTCCTGCGCGACGAACATCGCGTCTATGCAGCAGCATCGCTGGCGTAGCTCCAGACATCCCGGAACCGGCGCATCTAGGAGTTTGTCGGAGTTTCCGCTGAAGGCGGTCATCCGGCGGGTGCATTGGGCGTTAATGAATCAGCAAGTTCGCTGAGAGCCCATAAATGAGTCGCTTCGTGCCCGTTGATCGTCAGACCGGTTATCT
This sequence comes from Paraburkholderia nemoris, assembly GCF_905221015.1. Taxonomy (NCBI): domain Bacteria; kingdom Pseudomonadati; phylum Pseudomonadota; class Betaproteobacteria; order Burkholderiales; family Burkholderiaceae; genus Paraburkholderia; species Paraburkholderia nemoris. Next base: position 4,881 of record NZ_CAJNBO010000047.1, read on the forward strand.
GTTGCCCCCGTCGGTGGAGGACTGGTTGCCGGAAGACCATCTGGGGCGGTTCGTGGTGGAAGTCGTCGCGCAGATGGACCTCTCGGAGCTGAGTGGGGCGTATGCGGGACGAGGCATGGCGGCGCATCACCCCGAGGTGCTGCTGGGGTTGCTGGTGTACGGGTATGCGACGGGCGTGTTCTCGAGCCGCAAGCTCGAGCGAGCGACCTATGACTCGGTGGCATTCCGCTACATTGCGGCGAACACGCATCCAGACCAAGACACGCTGGCCACCTTTCGCAAGCGGTTTGCGAGCCAAATAGAGAAGCTGTTTGTGCAGGTGCTGCTGGTCGCGAAGGAGATGAAACTGGTCAAGCTGGGCCGGATTGCGCTGGACGGCACCAAGGTGAAGGCGGACGCAAGCAAGCACCGCGCGCTGTCGTACGGGCACATCGGCCGGATCGAAGCGCTGTTGCATGAAGAACTGCAGCAGTTGATGGGAATGGCCGAGAACGCGGACCGCAACGGTGTGCCAGACGGGATGGATGTGCCGGCTGAGCTCGCGCGACGCGAAGCGCGACTGAAGGCGTTGGCCGAAGCGAAGGCGAAGATCGAGGCGCGGGCACAGGAGCGGTTCGAGGACGAGCAGAAGGAGTACGAAGCCAAGGTGGCGCGTCGCGAGGCGCAGCGCAAAGATGGCAAGAAGCCGCGTGGCAAGGACCCGAAGCCGCCGCAAGGCGGTGCCAGGGAACGTGATCAGATCAACCTCACGGACGAAGAGTCACGCATCATGCCGGCGTCCAGTGGCGGCTTCGAGCAAGGCTACAACGGGCAGGCGGCGGTGGATGTCGAGACGATGTTGATCGTGGGCACGACGGTGACCCAGCAACGCAACGACAAGCGCCAAGTCGCGCCGATGCTCGACATGCTGGGGGGCTGCCCGAGCCATTGGGTCAGCCTGAGGTGCTGCTGGCGGATGCGGGCTACTTCAGTGCGGCCAACGTCGCCCTCTGCGAGGCGGCGGATATCGAGCCGCTGATCGCGATCCGGCGCCACCTGAGAGCGCAGACCCGGTCGTCAGGATGACACACCGACTCAAGACGAAGGCGGGGCGCGTACTGTACGGCTTGCGCAAGAAGACCGTCGAACCGGTGTTCTGCATCATCAAGCCCGTGATGGGATTCCGGCAGTTCTCGCTGCGCGGGTTGTCCAATGTCACGGCGGAATGGTCGCTGGTCGCGCTCGCGTGGAACATCAAGCGGATGAGCGTATTACGAGGCGCGTAGGACGATAAGGAAGCGCCTTGCGCGGCTCCAACGCCCCGATTGCCCCTCATTCAATGTCAAATTCCTTTCATCGTGTTTGGCGCCTGATGTGAAGTCAGCAGACCGGCGCGATCCGAGTCACGAACTCAGCTTCTCACTCAGACGTTACCTCAACTCCGACGGCCTCCTAGTGTCCTGTTCCGTTGTTAGCTGAACTATGTTTGCGTAGGATGTTGGTATCAACGGAACTGGAGATACCAGCATGCCAATGGGACGACCGAAGGTGGAGTTGACGTTGAGCGATGCCGAACAATCGCAACTTGCTTCGATGGCGCGTTCGCGCTCGATTCCGGCTGCGCTGGTTACACGGGCACGCATTGTCCTGGCTGCGGCCGCTGGCGAACCAAATAGCGAAATTGCCAGGCGCTTGCAACTCACACGTGCCACGGTGGGTAGATGGCGTGCCCGGTTCCTTGAACAGCGCATCAACGGTCTGTACGACGAAGTCCGGCCCGGCAAGCCTCGCACGATCGATGACGAGCGGGTGGCCGAGTTGATCCACAAGACGTTGCATACCAAGCCTGCCGACGGCTCCACGCATTGGAGCGTACGCACAATTGCTGCGGAGACGACAATCTCTGCGACCAGCGTCCATCGATACTTCAAACTGCTGGGCCTCCAGCCGCACCGCAGCGAAAGCTTCAAACTGTCGACCGACCCGTTCTTCATCGAGAAACTGCGCGACGTGGTCGGCCTGTACCTGAGCCCTCCGGAGAACGCGCTGGTGCTGTGTGTGGACGAGAAAAGCCAATGCCAGGCGCTTGAGCGTACGCAGCCTATGCTGCCGATGGGCTTCGGTTACGTGGAGGGCGTCACGCATGACTATGTCCGTCACGGCACCACTACGCTGTTTGCGGCCCTGAACGTGCTCAACGGAGCGGTGCTGGCCACCTGCAAGCCGCGTCACCGGCTGTCCAGCGCCGGAAGATGCGGTAGAGACTGGCGGGGTGGATTTCAGGCAGACCAGCCGGGTCCTTGTCGATTGGCAGCGCTTTCCATTGGCAGCCCAGATAGAGCACCTTCAGGATGTAGTTGAAGATCTTGCACAAGGGCAATCTGGGCACCGGTCCACGACGCCCACGTGTGAGAAGAGGCAAGACAAATTCGTCGAACAGTGCATCGGTTAGTTCCACTGGAATCCCATGCCGCAGCTGGTTTTTCGCCATCTAGACTCCCAAAGGATCGGGAGTCGAGCGAATTTGATCATGGAGGCAAGAGCCAGGCCGACAAAGGCTGCCAGCCAATTTCAGGTGTCGAAAAAACCTGCAACCAGTTGTATCAAAGCACCGATCATCACGATCACCAGCGTTCTCATGAGGCCCCCTTCGGATCATCCGAAGCCGGCAGGAGGGTGCGGCGAGGCAGTTGACCTGATCCCCGATCAACGCGCCGGACGACGGTAAATACGCGACTTCCTGACTTTCGATATCATCAACTGAAAGCGCGACCGGAGGATATTCCGTCCGGTGCAGTGGCAACCGCGCAACACCACCATTGCCGAGATTCTCGCGCATCTGGACGAACGATGCCGATGGCCGCCGGCCCTTCGCATAAAATTATGGTGAGCCGTGCCTCCCGACAGGGCATGACTTCGTCATCATGCGGCGGCACCGTTCGCCGCATCCATCAACGATCGATCCCGTTGACGCCGAGCCATGCATGATTCCACGACCGACAGGCCACGCGATGAAACCGCGCATCGGACCGTTGACGCACTGTGGGCCACGCTGAGCGCGCTCGAAGCCCGCCGGAGCGACACCCCGCAGCGCCGCACCCTGGTTCAGGGGGGGCGGATCATGGGTATCGTTGCGTTGATGACGCCGCGGGCGCGGCGGTCCGGGCCAGACTACGGCGCGAGCGGACCGTCGAAAACCGGCTCCGGGCCGCGTGAGGAAACACTGATCGGACCCGATGCGCTGCTTCGCGATTCGGATGAGTGCGCAGGCGCCGATCAAATCGAAAGGCAGCTTCGAACGCTGCGTGCACATGTCTGCGCTCAAGGCATGGTTCTCCAGGCATTGCTGACGACCCATCCACGTCGGCACGAAGTGATGGAATCGTTCAGGGTGCAGTCCCTGCGACATCTGGGCACGCTATCCTCGGGTGGGCGGCTGGAGTCATGCGAGGCGTTTGACTCAGCGCGGAACCACTGGCTGAGCTTGCCTGGGAAGTGGTAAAACCCTCGCTTTTACTGATGGGCGGCGCGGAGCGCATCCTACTTCATCCAGCGAAAAATCCAAGGCATTCCAGAAAAGTGGCTGCAAACGAATCTTCCGGCTCCGGCTGGGCACCCGGCGATCCTCAGCCCCAGCAGATCAATATCGCGCCAGTGGCCGCCGCGATCACGGCGACGGCCAGCAGCAGGCCGACAACCCCAACCAGAAGGAACGATTTCAAGGCCAGACTCGCTGATCGTGGTTGCATGAGTGCCGGAGGGCGCCCGAGCCGTTGCGACGACATCCCGCATCCATCGTATCTGGTCACGATACTCCCAGAGCATCCGCAGTGGGCGACCATGCCACGCATCCTGTCACGGCGGGCTACGAAGGAACTCGAGCAGATGGAAGTCAAAAAATCTGAAAAATGAGGCCTGGAAAATCAGACCAATCTGATCGTATTGCGCAGTGCGTACCGCTAGACTGGTTCGGCGATCTGGCAGCTGGTCCAACAATGAGCCAGATCTACGTATGGAACCAGGCAGATGCGTTCTCCCCGGGACCCCTGCCGATACACTCGTTCAACCCCGGCTGCCCCGCACAGGTGCCGGGGTGTTTTTTGTGAGCCTGCGCTTTCTTGCCGGTCAGATAGCTGGACGCGTCCCGGAACGCTCTATTCGCTCTGTCAGTTGTCTTTCGACAGGGGCGGGTAGTGCAAGGCATGTCGGATTGCGTACGGTTGGGCTGCGGCAATGGCGCGGATTTAAATGACGGAGCACAGGATGGGTCAAGCAGGTCCGCAATTCATGGCTGATGATTCTCGCGGTTCCGCTGGTCCGCAAGGCGAGCGATTGCCTGAAGTGGTCGTCCAATTCGCGGTGAATCCAGGCGCCACCTTGTCGTGGCGTGTGAACGCCGGCGCTACCTTGCGCGTGCTGGGCGCAAGGATCCGGGTAACGCGGATCCGTTCCCCATATGACCACTGGTTGTCGCCTGCAAGTGAACTGCTGCTGCAGCGTGGCGAGCGCGTCTGGATCTGCAACGATGGCGACGTCGCTGCTTTCCTCTCGCTGACTCGCAATCTACCGGTTCGTCGCAACCTCGTGAGCCGCTGGTTTGCTGCCGCGGCAAACAGTCAACCTTTCGCCGGGAAATTCCCGCTGGCCACGGGCTCGATTCACCGAAATCAGGTAGCGGTGAAACAGGATCCGGAAACGGAATAATGCCGACATCAGCACGTTTCAGAGAATGCAATTCGACAATGGGACGGCCCGAACCGGTATGGCCATGATAGCCGTTGTGATGGTGTTGACCGGCTGTCCCGGTGGTGGCGGGAGCAGCAGCGCGACATCAGCCGTGGACGATGCCCAGGCACCCGGCGCGGACAATCCGGCGGGTATGCCGGATGCGTCGGCCAGTTTCTTCGGCAGCATTTTCATCAATGGCCGCGGTTCGGGCTACTACCAGTTTGTCGCTGATAATGCATTCAGGATTAGTGCGACTGTTCGCAGTCAGTTCTACGTGAATACATCAGCGGAGACGAAATTTGGCGAAATGACCAGCACGATTCTCGGATCGTACACACCAGAATATCGCGAAGACCTGTACGTAACCGACGAAGGTGCATTCACGGCACGTTTTCTGGACCCAACGATCTCAGCACTGATTGCCAGATTTTCGGGAAACTACCGCAGGGTTTTCATGCCGATCTAACCGGCATGACCCTACCGCTCTGGGAATTCAACTTGACAAGAGAAGACGTTTCTGGTCTGGCGGTACGTGAAACCGTACTCAAGGAGAATACCAATAACAACATATTGCGGTCTCTGCTTAAAACCGACGTTACGCCGATGCCACCGGGTTCGGAAATGTTCCGGCACGAGCGAATGGTCCTCGCTACGTATTTTGAGTCTTTGGGATCAAAAACCGATTCCGGCTGGAGTTCGCTTGAGCAATTACAGGGCATGTGGGGCGGCACAATCGGGACACTCGGAGGACATCGGTATCTCAAGCCATTGTCCCAGGCTGGTGTTTATCTCGGCAGTTTGTTTCAGCGAACATAGTCTTCATGATATTGCCTGCCGCCTACAACCGGATTGCCGCCGAGTTCATTGTGCAGGAACTGCAGAAGCTCGGCCTGCCGCCGTGAGGAGCGGAAATGGCGAAAGGAGAACAGAGGCTGGTCATCACGCCGGCGAAGGTACTGGCGTGCATGACACCCGACACGACGTACACCCTGGTGCAGATTGCGCGGCTCATCGGCATCGGCCCTCCCGAAGCGCAGCGGATGCTGTCGGCGTGCGTGGCGAAGGGCTCGGTGAAAGAGTTGCGCGACGGCAAGCGGGCTGCCTACCGCCTGCGCACCGACGAAGACATCCGGCATGAGCGTGAGCGGGCGGAGCGCAGCAACACCCTGCCGCAGGGCGTGCTGCAGGGCTATGACGCGGAGCACCGCCGCTTCCGCGAAATGTGCATGGCGAGCCGCCGGCCGCTGTCGGGCCGCGCGAACGGCAAAGACGACAGTGAGCCGGATGAGTGAAGTGACGAACCTGAAGCGGCGCACGCGCGCCACGAACGACGACGCATTCGCGCGGCTCGCGGACGCCGCCGCCGCTCGTGGCCTCGCCTTGCTGGACACGGAGTGGCAGCGTCGACTGCAGCCGTATCTCTTCCGGTGCGCGCACGGCCATGAGTTCATTCGCATTGCGACGGTCATGATGCGCGGCACCGCCACCTTGCCTGCAGTGCGTCCGGGGCGAGGTGCAGGGGCGCTTTCTCGACATGCTGCGGCAGCACGGTTTCATCTGCCACGAGAGAAGGCTTCTGGGCCTGAGCGTGCGGCAGCGCTTCACGTGCCTGTACGGTCACACGTGGGAAACCGGTGCCGGCAATATCATCCGCGGCCGGGGCTGCCCGGCGTGCGCGCTTGCGCAGCGCGTGCAGCAGCAGACCTTTGCCGATGGACTCGAACGCCTGCGGAGTGTTGCCGCCACCCGTGGTGGAAAGTGTCTGGCCGATACGTACATTGGCATGAGGGCCAGCTACCTGTGGGAATGCGCCATCGGTCATCGCTGGCGCAATCAGGGAAGCACGATTGTGCAGGGCAGTTGGTGTCGTATGTGCTTTGCGCGTCCCCGTATCACACAGCGGGCAGTGCCTGGACGATGCCTACGCGGGTCTCAGGGCGAAATACCGGTTCCACTGCGCAGCTGGACACGAATGGACGGCCGTCGGCAACCGCGTGCTGCGCGGTTCGTGGTGCGGATGCTGTGCGAACAGAAAGACGATACTGACCATCGGGCGGATGTTGGAGGTCGCACACGAGAGAGGTGGGCGGTGTCTGAGCGAAGAGTATCTCGGCAGCAAGGTCAAGCTGGTGTGGCAATGTGGCCTCGGCCACGTCTGGGCGTCAACGCCTAACACGGTTGTTCGCCTCGGCCACTGGTGTCCCAACTGCTTCCGGCTGCGCATGACAAAAAATCCCGGCCTGCGCCGGCGCTATGATGCCGACGGCTGAACGGCCAGGTAACCCGCCGCATGGCCAGTTCCGGGTTGTGATTGCACGCTGCTCTACAAGCCGTCGGATTTTCCGGCCGCAAGGGTGACGGCGGGATTCCAGGCAACCGCGCCGTTCTGAATGTCGAAATGGACCTTAACTAAGAAAGAGGGATTTTCCGTGCGATTCGAGCGATTTCACTTTGGTCTCATAGGTGTTTGCATGTTCCTGGGTGCTGCTGCCGGTGGTGTGCAGGTCGAAACGAACGGTGCCATCGGTGGCATGCTGGCCGGAGTGCTGGTTGGGACGATGGTCGCAGTATCGCTTCTCAGCGCGGACGAGTATGAGTGAAGCGCGCGTAGACAAGCTACCGAATTTTGTACAGACAAAATGGAAATAGGACAACTCAACGTTGAACGGCTGAACAGGCACTGGCGCCTGATGTCGCCGCTGCATCAGGCGTTCGTGACGGAACTGGGCCGCACGGGAGCTAGCGACGCAGCATTCACGCTGGCGGTCGTGCTCACGAGGGTACTGAATACATGGACCTACAAGTCTTTTTCGGCATATGCCGCCGCGAAGGAGTCCGGTCTCTCGCTGCCGGAATTGAGGCGTGCCGTCGAAGAACTCGTTGATCTCCGCGCGCTGGATGTCCGGAAGAAAGCCTGCCTGGGTCGCAGGATGACCTTGTACCGGCTGGGTAAGGTGATTGTGTCGCGCACGAACGTCTTCGTCACTGCCCCTGAAAATACTGAATCAGCGTACGGTGATGCCGACCAATGAAGCCGGAGGCCGCGTCGGCTCCCATCGACGCAAAGCAGACGGGGCCGACGTTCGGCGTTGCGCAGCCCACGCAGCGCCTGACCGCGAAAAGCCATGAGCAGATGCGCCGCCGTTTCATACCTCGAATACTGTCCGGTCGCGGATCGTGTCGTCACGCTTCACGCCGGGATTGTGGTACTTCAGCGTCCCCTCATATCTGCCGTCGAAAAACGCAGGTGCAGCAATATGAAACCGTGTATCGAAGCACATGGCGCGGCTTTTTTGTGCGATAGCGAATGTCTGCTGCCGCGACGGTTCTGATGAGAACACGACTTTGCGGAACAGACGCTCACCTTTTCACAGCGCACATGCTGTGTGCGCCTGCTACACACGAGCAGTCACGGCAGGGAGTTTACCGGGCAGCCATGCATGCATCTAACCCCCGAGCAGCGCGTGGCGCTGTGCGACGCCTCCATCGACGGCTTCCCGGCAACTCAACTGCTGCTGGACCAACTGCGGCAGGCGAATCCGGAACGCCTAGACACTGGCGGCCCGGCGCTTCCAGCACGAGCCTCTGCGGTATGTGCCGAACAGCGGCTTCGTGGATTCCATTGCTTCGGGCAGGACGGCCCCGTGCGATCAACGGATGGCAAAAGGGCAGACCGTTGCCCGACGGGACCAGCGGGGGCACGAGTCGCATTTATCGCATGATCCGGGACACGTCGCTACAGAGTGTGCCGCATTCGCCGAAGCCCAAACCGGTGATAGTGGCGGAGCATGAGACGCATGCGGGGTGAACCAGGGCGTGCTCGGCCGCCGGCCAAGGTTTACCGACCTTGAAGGGACCCTTGGAACCATCTCGCACATCAACCAGGATCGTATTTTCTTGTTTAAACCATGACGAGCAATCTTAAGCACTCTCCGGAGAGTACCCAGGAGCGGAGGCGTTTGCCGGCCGTCATCCAGGTCGCCGATGCAACCGTGCGTGACGCCAGCAAACTGCTCACCAGCAGCGGCAGCCTCACTTTCGGGCAGGGGGTGATCGCGACCATTCTAGCCATCGTACTGAGCTTTCTGTGCCTGCTGGCGGTGCTCGCCTTCCGTTTCCCGCAGTACCTGACCACACCGGAACTGCGGCATCTCTATTCGCCCGACGCCATGCGACGCATCCTGTTCGTCTGTCTCCTAGCTTCCGGCGCGCTCGGGCTCACAAATGTCATGCTCGATAACCGGCGGCGGCTGAACGGACTCGCCTTTGCGACGGTCATTCTCGCCGTGGCGCTTGGCGGCTCGCGCGTGCCAGTTGGTGATTTCCCCGACCACACGCCGTACGTCGGACTCGACTGGTTCATTCTCGACTTGCTCGCGTCGACCACCGTCTTCGTGCTGCTGGAAAAGCTGTTCCCGCTCTACCGGAAACAGCCCGTCTTCCGCGAGGACTGGCAGACCGACATGGTTCACTTTGCGTTTAACCACTTCATTGTCGGGCTGGTGCTGCTGATGGTGAATTTTCTGGTGCACCGGGTGTTTGGGTGGCTCGTTAACGCCGGGTTCCAGCAGGCCGTGCAGCATATCTGGTTCGTTCCGCAACTGCTGCTGTGCATGCTCGTCGCCGACCTGATGGAATATGCGACCCACCGCGCGTATCACGAAGTGCCGTTTCTCTGGCGCTTTCATGCGGTGCATCACAGCGTCAGGACAATGGACTGGCTGGCTGGTTCGCGACAACATATCCTGGAGCTGGTATGTACCCGGGTCTGCGTACTCGGTCCGCTGTTCGTCTTGGGCTTCGACCAGGCCGTCCTCGACACCTACATCATCATTGTTGGTTTCCAGGCGGTCTTCAATCATGCGAACGTCCACCTGCCGTGGGGACCGCTGAAGTACGTACTGGTCACGCCCGATTTCCACCACTGGCACCATTCCTCGGAAGACGAAGCGATCGACCGCAACTACGCAGCGCACTTTGCGTTCATCGATGATCTGTTCGGCACAGCCGTGAAATCATCGAAACAGTTCCCGCAGGAGTACGGCGTGGTTGGTGACTACGTACCGGATGGTTTCATCCGGCAGCAGCGCTTTCCGTTTCGCAGGCGGTGATCGCCCGGTCGCCTGTCTCGGCCACCGTGCCATCGCGAATGCGGAAGTACAGCACATGTGTTTCCCGCTACCCTTTATGGAAATGAGTTATGGGGCTTGATGAAGAACTCGCCGATTTTTACGGCAGAAGCGGCTTCGGGCCGGTCGTCGGTTCAAGGCCGCGGATGGTGCCTGTCTTTACGGGCTGCATGCTGGTGCCGTTGCCCAATATTGAGGTACGGCACCGCTATCTGAAATACCATGACCTTCACCATCTCATCACTGGCTACAGTGTCGGCCGTATCGGAGAGGGCGAGGTCAGCGCCTGGGAGCTTGGAACCGGATCGGTGTTTGTTTCGCCGACCCTTGGCGTCATGAATCTCATCGCGCTGTCGACGGGGCTTGTATTAAAGCCGAAGCGGATGTGGATGGCGTTCGGAAGTGGCTGTGCGAGCCGGAACCTGTATCCGGCAAGGGTTCGCACGTCGGTAGATCAGGGCCACTGGAGAGATCTCGCGGATCTTCGGGCCACCTTCCTTCATGGGCGGAAAAAGAGGTTGCCCATGCCGGTGCGCGCGATTGAGTTTGCGGGCTACTCGATCGCGGCCATGATCATTCATTGCCTGATTGCGATACCTGCGGTGGTCGTCCGCCTGATCACCGACATCGCATTAGGGTATTCTTTTTTTCAGGCAGGGAAGCCCCGCAGACGCACCGACCTTTACTGAGCATTCCTTTGGACATTATCCGTACATCAACACCGTCAATGCATTCATGGCCCGTACCTCCCGTCGCACCGTAAGCAAGCCCACCCGCAAGCCGCTGACCAAGGACATGCTGCTGCCCCTGCCTGCCGCGAGGGTGCGCGCACTGTCTCTGGAAAACCATCTTGCGCTCGCTGCGATACGCAGCGGCCATGGCAGTCTGGCCGTGGCGATGACCCTCCAGAGAGTCGTCTATCTCGCGTGGTTCATGCGTGACGCGGCAGATGATCTGCGGGATCTCGATGCTTTCCGTCAAGCTGACGCCGCATTGGAACAAACTTCGCGGCGAGCGGAACAGCATCGGGGATGGACTCTTCCGAAGAGGATCACAGCGTGCTGGAAAAGATCCTCGCATTACATGACCAGCAACTGGCGTTGATGCCCTCGCACCGGTACACCGCGGCCTGGGAGCGCCTGCAGCATTTCCTGCGGAGCGACGACTGGTCGCCCATCGGGCTGGGCGGACCAACTGAAGAGTAGGGAGAAACAATGTCCAGGCAACGGGATCGCGAGGTGGGGAATTTTTTTGGGAACGACGTGCGGACGCGGACAGAATTTGCGCTGCATATGGTGATATCGAAAGCATTTGGGGACCGATATGAAGTGTCCCCTGCAGCACAGGCCACCATGCGCAGAGTGGTGACGCAGATACTGCGGGAAGCGGAACGTTTTTACGGATTCACGCGCGACGTTGATCTGTCCGTTCCTCTGGCAGCGGGCAATACGTGCGGCCTGACGTTCGAGCTTGCGCAGGAAGTGCTGCGGCATTTCCCTGACTGGGCACTAGCGGAAGTGCTGGCCCGGCTGACGGTGGCGCAGCGTGTCTGACGGGGTTGATCGCGAAGCTCCGTGCCGACCCGGCAATATGCTGGTAGGTATAAACCATCTTGTTGATCGTGTCTGACTCGTTGCAATCAGGAGCATTTTTCGCATGACAAACACCGAAGGTCTTTCAAAGCGGGAACAGGCCGCCTACGAATTTGCAAGGTCAATTGAGAAAAGGATACGCAGCGCATTGCAGGAGTACTTCCTGTCGCATGGCGGTTATGTGCACTTTGAACAGTTAAGTGCTGCATCGGAACTTCCAGAGCACACGAACTTTATCGTCAAATTGCGGCATCTAGTTAGCATTACGGAGGAAGTATCAGCATTGGCGTGCGATATCGGATCAATCTCGCGCAATGAAAAGCAAAAGGCTATGAAGGCGTTGTATGAAACCGAGCGAATCTGCGAAGAAAATCACGGTGACGTTCGGGGGCTACGTGAAATTGCCTCGCAAATGAGAAGCCTGATGCGTGATCTTTCTGCCAGCCCGAGCCTTGGAACAGCTATTTTGATCCTGCTTCTCGGAGACGCCCTTCTATTCGCTTATGTGCCGATCGGCCTGACGCTGATGACGTTGGCGTCGGTCCTCATTTATAAAGGTATGAGATCGTTCAGAAACAAAAGGGCTTCAGTACTTAATGAATTCAACAAGGCGAGTACCCAGTTCGATGCGTGCGTAGTCAGGGAGTTGGCGCCGCGCCTCTTGCCCAGTACCAATGCCAGTTTCGCAGGCAGTAGCATTGGGTTCGCGGCCTTCATTTCCCTGCTGTGTATTCTGGGGGCAATATCTGTCTCACTCAGCAGCAGCGACGCGAGGACCGGCAAGCCGCTGATTCCACCAGCTGGTTCCACCAACCTGGCCGCCAGCACTAGCAACGCCGCAAGCTCGGCAACAAATGTGGATCAGGCGTCTTCTGGCCAGGCCATCGCAGGGCAATCAAATGTTGACGACATGCCCGGTGCGGCGAATCAATCACCCGGTGATGCGGCATTGCCCGCCCCCGAGCAAGCCTCACCAGTCGTTCAGTCGCAGTTATCGTCGGGCGCATCGGCTCCAGAACCGTCTTACCAAACCAGTTTCGATTGCGCCAAGGCCCGATCGGACGCAGAGCATCTCATATGCGCCGACGCCGAACTTGCTGCTGACGATCGCGAACTGGCGGATCTGTATACCCGTGCGGCAACGGTGGCAGCCGATCCCGGTGGGTTCAGGGAACATGCCCGTAATGAGTGGAATTACCGCGAGCGCGCATGTCATGACAGGGACTGTCTGGTGCGCTGGTACGCCGATGAGAAGGTAAACCTGGAGCAGATCGCCAAAACCGGCCAGCTGGACGGCAACTAATTCCTTCGGAAGCTACGCGTCTGCTAACTGGGTGATGAAGCTGGTAATTGTCAGTGCGACGTTGGCGCTCTTCGTGAGCGGGGATGCGCCCATGCCATCCGGGTGCGCGCGACGGTGGCATGTCACGAGTGATGACTCGCGGGAATGAACCTGACCGGTCAGTGCATGCTTGCGTTCGCCGGTGACAAAATGAAGATTGAGCCGCGCGCAAAAACTGTGCGCATGAGCGCTTTTTTTTGGGTCTGTCCGGTATTCAGAACTGAATACCAAACGTCTGACCTGTGGCTAGGGTGAGACAAGGAGAAAAAGACGGACTATCCATTTCTTCGTGCCTTTCGGCGTTGTTATAGTGCGGCTCTCGGACACGGGAGACACAACGATGGGCAAGGCAACCAGAAGTGCAGCACGAGCGGAAGACATGGAGGAACTGGAAGGGTCGGAAAAGATTGGCATCAGCGTTCAGCGCAGGCTGTTACGCGAGATTGATGCCGAGGTCGAACGTCGCGGTGTTACGCGATCTGCCTTTTTCTGTTTCGCAGCCAGTATGTTGATGGACGGCCTGCTCAAGCCGGGAGCTGATGCCACAAGACGACGAAGTACACACGGAACTAACGATTGATAGCGGGCTTTTACGCAGGCTCAGCGAGTACGCTGCGCGCCACGGTACGACCGTCGAGGCAGCATTGCTGGAAAGCGCGACGGCACTTCTTCAACTGGACACGCCGGTTCCTGGTGGTGCGCCATCCGATGCGCTCGCACTCTGCGCCGCAAACGGCTATACCGTGGGTGGCGACCTCGATCTTCGCCATCGACGCGATCAGGTTCTTCATCGCGCGCACGTTGCCGAACTTCGTTGCATCGTCATTGACCTTGGCGATTTCATCGACGGTCGGTTCGCGCAGCGTTATCTCTGTGAGGCCATCAACGGGACTGACCAGTGGAATAATTTCGGGCATAAAGTCTCCTCGGACGGCCTGCCCGGTGTTCCAGACGGGCAGGGTTCAATTGCGGCCGCCTGGGTCAGCAGCAGCTTGACCGGACGAACCACATTGCGCTTTGATGTCCAGACGAAATTGATTTGAAATCCGACGCCGTAAGCGCCGGGCAGACTTGGCACCTTGCAATCTCCACCCCATGTTCAATCCACTAAGTGAATTAGCTTTGGGAAACTGATTGGAAATTGATGCGCCAAGCTTCAGCATGGCTGGATGCATAAAAATTCAAATTAATTTCCCGCGATGACTTGCTGCAAAAACACATTGAGGGATATGGGACTCGTCTCATACTCTGTATATCGCTTCCCCTGGTACCAGTCGTGCTGTGTATTGCCTGAGAATGTGAATCGAATTTTTTTATTTGCAATGATCCGGATCATTGTGGCATAACCCGGCGTAATCCTGTTAATTAAAATCGAACAACCGTGAGATATATGAAAATCAATAAAATCGTTCTTTCTTTCTGCGTATCCGTACTGACTGGCTGCCAGCTGTCCATGCCAGTTTATGCGGCAGGGCCTTATTTTTATTCGTATTTTGCGGGCGAGGGCGCAAGCTGGGATCTCAATGGTTCCAGTGTTAAACCTGAGGGTGAATATGCTCACAATGGCGCCACTGCAAGCAACAGCAACGACAATTTTGTTAGCAGTAACATTAGGTTTCCCGATAGCGGGACAGGTTCCACGCCAGTAACTGGCCATATTGGCTGGATCGGTGTTAACCAGTATGTGAACCTGACCATCACCACGCCTGCAGCCGGATGGTACACCGGAACGGTGGCGTTCAAGGCTTTCGGCTCAAGGACGCTTTATGTGACCGATTACGTTAATCCGGTTACGGACACTCAAAATCCCTCCGGTCAGCCGCATTATGACAACATTCCCGTGAACTGCCAGGATGGCCAGACCAGTTATTACACAACCATCACGAATAACAATCTTGGTCTGAGTGCAACTGATTTTTCGATTTACCTTCCAGCAGGGCAAAGCACACTCAAGCTGGACAACGGGAATGGCTGGGCTCCGGATGTATACGCGCTAATCATCCAGTGAAAAGTTGTGCCCCTGGTGACAACGTGAGCCGCAGGAATGCGTGGTGGCTGCTTCTGCTGTACCTTGGCGTAGCGGCCATTACCATCGCTGGTACGGTCGCCTTCCTGCGGCCTATGTCGAACAGCACGGATAGTTTGTCTCAGGCCGTTCACGTCTCCACGGTTCCCGTCCCCGCGCCAGCTCCCATTGTTCATACACCCGATTGGGCACAGGGCGGCTCCAGCGGCCAAACCGGGAAATCGCCTGATACTGAAGCTGTTGCATCTGCCCCTAGGGCTTCCAACATGTCCCAGGGGGCACTTTGCACCAGCCTTGCACAGCATCACCTCCTTGCCGACGACGGCACGCTCATACACCCGCCTGACGGGCAGAAGTTGCCTTATGGCCCGCAACCCTGCAAATACGACCCTGCAGTCGGGATTTCACCGTTTTAGGCGGACCTCTTACTGTTCGGTCACGCTCCCCGAAAAACCCTCGAAAGTCGCCTCGGGTGTCTTGACTTCCTGCGCCTCGACGGTCCACATGTTGCGACCGATCACCGTCTTGCTGTTCGCCAGTTCAAGCGTGACCGTCACGTTGGTCATGCTGTTGAAATCCTTCACGGTCAGCGTGCCGGCGTCGCGGAACGAGCCTGAGATGAACGGCGCGCGGGGCGTCTCGCCAAAGCCGTGTACACGGTCCTGGCCGACCAGCGATTCACGCTCGACATCAGCGGGTGAGTACGACAGTTCGCCCGCGAGCATGTAGTTCTGCCCATCGACCGAGATATACGCAATCCCGGCCAGACGATTGGTTTCGTCAGCCATGGAATTCTCCTGTGGGGGTCACAGACGAAACTGCGCGAGCAGCGCAAAGATGCGCAACTGGTCGATCAGCGTGCCCGGCCACAGGCAATCGACGCGGTTCGGGTTGTTCGCATTCTGTTCAACAATCACCTGCTGCGCGAACAGGTCGCTTTGCTGTACGTAGCCGTCGAATTCCAGTTCCTGGTACTTCGCGGTCACGTCGGCCTGGATGATGTTGGGCGCCACAATCGCGCTGCCCGAGGCGAAGCGCGTGCCATTGGCGGCGAGCTTCAGGCGCGCATACTTCGTCGTCATCGGCCAGCGCCAGCGCGAGGTTCGCGCGGATGCCGTCATAGCCGGTCATTCCCGAGTACGGGTGCAGCGTGCCCAGCTTCTGCACCAGCGTGCCCTAGATGGAAATGATCGCGATGCCCTCGACGACTTCATAGGCGCGCTCCTGCGCAGGCTCGTGCGCGGCGAATTCGCCGTCGAGCATCACGACTTCGCCACCCGGATGGAAGAGCCGCGCGAGGCCGAAACGGTCGGCCAGCGCCGCCATGATGATCTCGATCTTGCCAGGCTTGATCGCCAGCGGCACGTTGAACAGGCGCGTGGCGATGTGCGGATAATCCGGTTTCATGAGGGGGCGCGAAGAGCTCAGGCGATGCACGCGATAATTTTTGAGAGGGGGCCGATACGCTTGCCGGTAACATGGACCCGCGGGATGGATTCTCCAAATCAGCCATACTCGTTGCTGCGTGTTTTGCCTCCATTTGCGCGGCGCTTTTGCCGGCGCGTTTTTTGTGCTGATCACAGCTAGCTGGCTATGGCTGATACTCTGGTAGATAACGTGGATCGAAATCCTATGTCTCGCGCGATACGCTTCTGTTTCATCGCAGCCGCATGTATGGGACCCGTAACGCATGTTGATGCGGGCACCATTCACGGATGGGGACGCTATCACTATCGTTACACGTTGCGCGATTCTGACGGCAAGGCCATGCCAAATGCGCGGTTTGCGCTAAGCGTGACGCACGACCTGCCATTCGTGACTGACAGAAAGAAGGTCTGGCTCGGTTGGACAGATTCGCGGGGCCGTACGCCCAGGTTTGCCCTGCCTTACGAACTCAAACCCGATGATGCCCTGTTGCGTCCACGGATTGGACGTGGACCAAATGGCGAACAGATGCAATATATAGATCAGTTTGGACGCCCTGTCACCGGCTTCCCATACAGGTTAGTGCTTTGCACTGTGCCGCCTCTGGAATACTCAGGCTTAACCGACAGACGCGGGTATACAGCGTATGGCGCATCAGCCAGGCCCGTGACGATGCAGGTTTTCGAGAGAGACGTGACCGATCACGACGAGCAGAGCGGGCCGAGCGATTGTCCAGCAGAAGGGCCCCCGGCACTGTCAGGTTGATGGGGATACGGCAGTAGAATGAAGTGATGAAGAAAACGAAATCGCTTTATCACGGTCACCGCTTCCCTGCCGTCGTCATCAGTTGCGCAGTTCGGTGGTATTTCCGGTTTAGCCTGAGCCTGCGCGACGTCGAGGAGTTGTTGCTCGAGCGTGGTATCGTGGTCACGTACGAAACGATCCGTTGCTGGTGCGACAAATTCGGCGCTGGATTCGCCTGGTGCGCCAAAGCGGCGCGGCCCAGACCGGGCAGCATATGGCATCTGGACAAGATGTTCGTGACGCTGCGCGGCGAGCCGTATCTGTTGTGGCGAGCGGTCGACGAGCACGGTGCTGAGTTCGATGTGCTGGTGCAAAAGCGGCGCGATAAGGCCGCGGCAAAGCGCTTCTTCCGGCGGGTGCTGCGTTCAAACCCGGTGCCGCGCAAGATCGTGACCGACCAGTTACGCAGCTATCCGGCGGCGAAGGCTGACATTCCTGATCTCGCTCATGTAAAGCACGTTTTCGTCAAGGCGGCCGCACGTGTGAACAACCGTGCCGAGAACAGCCACCAGCCGACCCGCAGGCGCGAACGCCAGATGTGCGGCTTTCGCAACGCGCGTCGCACGCAAGCGTTTCTCTCATGCTTTGGCCTGATCCGGCAGCACTTCGCGCTGCCCAGACATCGGATGAATGCGGCATGTCATCGTGCCGTACTCCAGGAACGCCTCGTCACATGGCATGATTGGACTGTCACTGCCGCGTCTCAGAAAACTATCTAATAAGGATAACTACGCTCTAGCCAGACAGGTAGTCTACCGCCGCCAACCTGACAAAGCCATCCGCACAGGTGCGGGTGGCGCTGCGTTGTTCGGCGGCATGCAGGTACACGATCGAGAAGGCCGAAAGCAGGAGCATCAGCACGTACGGAAGCGGGCGGGATAAGGTTCGCGGTTGCATCAGGCAGGTCCGGGATGGGCAGGTTGCAGGACGGGGAGTTTCCGCTCCGTCCCAACGTGACCGCCGTTACTGGTAGCTCATCGTGAAGGTAGCAATGCCATTGGCTGTGCCGGGCGTCACCTTGGACGCCGTCGGAAGCTGGATATAGCGCGCCGTCAGCTGGATGGTGAACGTGCCGTTTTGGGCTGCACCGGCGGACCACTGGTTGGTGTTGCCTGCAACGCTTGAGTCCGGGCCGTAGCTAATGACGCTCCCGCTAGCTGGATTGATCACCTGGATGCCCAGTCCGGTTGCGGTAGAGGCCGGGGTCAGCGTGAGGGTGTTCAAAAAGTTGGCTGGATTCGTGTTATCCGTCAGCGTGACAGCGACGTTAACCGTGCTGCTGCCGGAGACGTTACCGATGCCGGTACCGGTGCCGCCCGAACAATGCAGTAGAATGCTCAACGGCATTGCTGGGCTTGTCGAACCGGGCCCCGTGAACCGGCTCAGGGGAATCGCGCCAAGAGGTACCGAAATCGACGGCGTTGCCACCGTACATGTGGGGTTGGATAGAAAAAATTGTTGATTCGACTGGAAGGATACTATTTTCGAACTAATATTCGGTGCGAAAACCGCACCTACTTCCCCCGAAATCGTATTTAACCCCAGTGGAATGGGACCGGTTTTGATGTACTGTGCGGTTACTCCCCCGTTATTGCCGTAAGTAATCACCGTACCTGCCGTATAAGGCAAGGTTGGCCAGTAAGTGGTTTGGGCTGAACCCCAGGCGATTGTGATTCCTATGCCTGGAACATTGGTCGGATAGGTGTTATACGGCCCTAGCGGCGAGCCGGTTGTACTAGCTATACTCAAGGTGCCGCTTGTGGTGCAACTGACGTTCCCTAAGTTCCAACTTATGCCGCCGGATGCAATGATCGTTCCAAGCGGTGCATTGGGATCAACATTCGCGGTGGTGCTGGCGGGGCTTAAAGATATTACGCTTGGTAAGCCGCCAACAGCGCCGCTGCACTGTGCCCAAGCCCGGCCCGGCCCGGCAAGGATGACGGCGAGCAGCCAGAGTTGAAGTAATTTTTTCATCATGGTAACTGTCATGGTAACTGTTCAGCAGCTATGCGGTAGGGACAATAGGATCGTCGGCAAAGGCGCGACGTAAGACGTGGAGCATGCCGTAGCCTTGCTTGCGCAGAGTGTCGAGACTGGGGCAGATGACGCAGAAATTTTCGGCGTCCTCGAGAGTCAAACGTACGTAAGCAACCGGCTATTTTCTGTTTGACTTTTGACATGCGCGCGGCGCGCACGGATCGTGGATGAACAGCAGCACGGCGTCGGCATGTTCTCGCAGGCAGCGGAAGTCTGGTTATTGACCATACCAAGTTTTGTTCGTCCCCCCTCCAGGCAGCACGCCCGCCGATTTCCCATCCGTGCGGAGCGCAACGCGCAGCCACCTGACGGGCTGGTATTTCGGTTCAACTATAAGTTTACGAGTCCACCATTGGTATCGGGTTTGTCTGATATTTCGACGGACAGGACCAGACGGGTCGCATTTTTGCCCCCTGTGCAAATTGCATCCGGAAATGGGACATTTGATCGGGTGATGAAAGGTCACGCGTCACTTCGTTAACGAAAATCTTGAATGCTAAACATGCCAGTTGCGAAAGTGTTCAAATGAAATTTCCGGATGGCAGAAAATTTCCCAACACCTATAAAGTGAAGACCCCCGTCGGCGGCACTGCCAGACCGAAGGCATGCCACGGCTTTGTCAGGTTGGCGGCGGTAGACTACCTGACAAAGCCCTGCGTCGCACCGAGCCAGTAGGTACGATAGTCGCCGTCGAGGTATTCGACCACGGTGGGCATGGCCAGCGCCTTTCTGTCCGCGACGCGCCGTTCGTGCTTCAGGACACGCACCGCCTGGGTATCGGTGGACAGGTCGGTGCGCCGGATCTGTTCCAGTACCAGTTCGCGGGCGCGTTTCGCGTCCATGCCGTGCGCTACCTTGCCGAGCGTGACGCGGGACTGGCTACCGTCAGGCATAGTCCAGCGGTAGATGAAGCTGATGGCGGGCGCGTTCGCGGCTTTCCTGCCGCGCGGCATGATGCGCACACCGAAGCCGGTAATCTGGTCGTCGTAGATGTCCCGCTGCTTGTCGGTCGTGCCGTCCTTGATCAGACGCGTGATCAGGTCGCGGTTAATACGTTCTTTCGTCATGGAACACCTCGCAATAAATTTCGTTCTTCGGACAGTTTTCGGACAAGAACCTTAAGGAACTCTAACGAACCGTTGCGGTCTCAAACGAACTCAAGTCGCTGATTTTATTGACGAAACGAACTCTAGTACACCGAGGAGAACTATACAAATCCCCGCACAGGGGGATTCTGACCGGCGCGGTGTAGCATCCCGCGAGGTCCGCCAGGTGGGCCTTCGCGGGATTTTCGGGTTGTGCATAGCGGAGCGTTTCTACCGTTTTAGGGCATAGGTAGGGCCCACCGCGCGCGAATCCGGCAGGGGCGGGCTGATGCGGGGTGAGCCCGTGAGCCGCGCTCGCGTGGGCTTGCCTGGATGGCCGGGCAGGGGCGGGGCTGCTGCTACCCGGTCCCGGCTGGAACCCTCACCAGAGATACCGCACGCCGATATCGCCCCAGACACCCTTGCGGCTGCCGCTGGCTGACGAGTTGACGGAGAACTGGTAGCCGAACTGGCTGTACACACTCATGCGGGTATCGATCTTCGCCGTGACGCCCGCGGCGACATCCATCCGGGTCGCCTGCCCGACCACCGGCACCTGATCGACTCCGGCATACGTCGTCGTTGCCTGCGCACCCCAGTCCCGCCAGAGGTTCGCCCGCACGTACGGCTGCCACACCTGTCCGTTCGCACGCGTGACCGTCCACTGCCCCCGCACACCCAGCCGGCCGCTTACGCCCGAGGTCGAGCCCAGGTCCACCGGGCCCAGCCCGTCGTTATCCTGATTCAGTCCGACATGCTGCCAGATCACCTGTGCCTGCGGCTCCAGCACAAAGCCCGGCCCCAGGGGCAACGGCACCGGGTAACCCGCTTCCAGCGAGGTGGCAAAGCCCGACCCGTTGACCGGCAGCCGGGCGTACTGGGTGCTCGCGTGGCCGTCGTAGTACGTGCCCTGGAATACCGCGTCGACATACCAGCCGCCCGGGCCGTAGTGGGTCCAGTAGGCGCCCCCCGAATACGCATCAAGATTCAGTGAGCCGGTGTGCTCCAGCACATAGGCAGTGGCTGGCGCATTGGTGACCAGGCCGTTCACATCGACGTTGCTGTTGCCATAGGCAAAATACACGCCGGTGGCGTCATGATGGCCCGGCAGGAAGCTGCCGCGCCACAGGTCGACGCCCGCCTGGAAACCGAGTAGCGAGCCGCTGGCGCGCGCATCGGTGAAGGTCTGATAGCGGTTGTCGATCTGCTGGCCGAACAGACGCACCCAGCCGGCGCGACCCCAGCCGTCGTTGCTGGTCGCTCCTTGCGCCTCCGTCAGCGTGTCGCCAATGCGCTCATGCATCGTGCCGAGCGTGGTGAGGCCCATCTGCCGGGCAACCGGCTGCACCACGCTGTAGGTGGCGATTTCCGGTCCGATGATCGGATAGGTGCCGGGCGGCAGCGCGGCGGGTGGCGGATCGGAAGGGAAAATCGGGCTTTCTGGCTGGCCCGGGATCAGCGGCGGCTGGCCGGGGGTGACCGGCGGTCGGCCCGGGATGCTGGGCGAACCCGGCACGGTGAAGGCCGAGCGCAGGAACCAGTCGTTCGGGGCGCTGCCAGCCAGGCCACCCTGGAACAGGAAGTAGTCGAAAGCGCCGCCGCGCACCTCCCCGGCAAGCGTGAAGGCGCCCGCGGCCGTGGTGCCCCCGTTGGTGGTCTGGACCAGCGGAATCCCGTTGGCCGTCGTCAGCGCCCCGGCGCCACCGATGTTGGTCACCGCCAGCGCGGTCGTGCCGGTCGCAGTGCCGCCGTTGATCAGCAGGCTGTCCGAGGGGGAGTTATCCGCGCCGAGAGCGGTGTTCAGGGCGATGGTGCCACCCTGACCGACATAGGTGGCCGTGGTCAGCACGGTTCCGGGCGTGGTGCCGGAGCCCATGCTGACCAGCCCGGCGTTGGTCAGGCTGGCGAGCGTCTGGCTGTTGCCGCGCAGGTTGAGCGCACCGGCGGCCTGGACAGCATAGTCCGAGTTCGGGCTGAAGACGTTGGTCGCGCCGGCCGACAGGGTGCCGCCATGGATCGTGGTAGGGCCGGCATAGGTGCTGGCGCCCGTCATGACGGTTTCGCCGCTGTAGACATCGACCGCGCCGGTGCCGCTGATGGGGGGCGCAAAAGTGTAGTTGCCGCTCGTGTCGGTGTGGTTGAACACGATGTCGCCGGTGTCGCCGCCGAACCTCACGGTCGGCGTATCCAGTGTTCCCGGAGCTACTGCAGGCTGGCCAGCGAGTGCCCCTATGATGAGAGCGCCGGTAGAACCTGCACTCTGCGCGATCGTCACTCCCCCGGTGGCTGAAACCTGCCCCTGTTCAGCGATGGTCAGCGTGCCTGAACCAATGTATCCGATATACAGGACACCAGTGTCCGTCCAGGTCGCCCCTGCCCCCGTTACAGTGACCGTGCCAATACTGCCTGCCATTTCACCAAGGTAGGCGCTTGAACTGCTGACAGCTCCTCCATTTGCGATAATCAACGTTCCACTACCATTAAATCCAACAGCAAGGGGACCCCCGTTGACCGTCCAGGTTGACCCTGCCCCCGTTACAGTGACCGTGCCAGTACTGCCTGCGTTTTGACCTACGTAAGTGTCGGGGCTGCTTGAACCGTTGACGGTGCCTCCATCTGCAATGGTCAACGTTCCATTGCCGTCGAACCCAACGGTGAGGACTCCATTCCCACCAACCGTCCAGCTCGCACCCGCGCCGGTTACATTAACGACGCCAACGCCACTAGGATTGGCCGCTATAACAGCGCCACTTGGGCTGATGCTGTTAACGGCACCGCCCGCCCCGATATCCAGTTCGCCATTGCCGCCAAATGCGACATACAGGTAGCTGCCTGTGTTCCACGGCGAAGCCTGGTTGCCCGGCACGGTGACCAGTCCTGTGGTGCAGGCCGCACAGCCGGAACCGCCGACATTGTCGATGATCGCCTGTGCGTGGGCCGCAGAGACCGCAAAAGCCAGCACCGTCATGAGCACAATTTTCCGGAGAACCGGACGACCCGGCCGTGTCCGGTGACGGAACCGGGCTGCGGCGACTCCGCTGATGGCTGGCCTGCGCACCGTGGTGACCGGTCGGGTGGTGCCCTTTGTGCCCGGCACGCGGGCAGGGGTTATTGCAGGTGCTGATAGTTTCATGGCTGTCCCCGATTGAATTCCCGATCCGACCTGTGTGCTTCAGCTTGCTGTCCTGCTCCGCCAGCTGCGGCGGACTGTTTCGCTGAGGATGATGCGGCGGCAATCCTGCCTGGCCCGGCGTGCAGGCCAGCCAACCCGATCCATGCCCCTGTCGCGATATTCATACGATAGAGACAAACCGGCAGGTTTGCATACCCGATTTGCCCTGATGTTGCAACCCCGGCACAACTGCTATGGGTCCTGGCCAGCAACCGTGAACGAGCGCACGGCGCTGGCCTTTTCGTAAAACCGGCCGTTATCAAACTGCTCGCCGGTCACGCTCCAGTAATAGACGCCCGGGGGCAGATCCGTCACCACAATCTGGTCTGTCTCAAGGTCAGGCTGGTCAACCAGCGGGCGGCGCAGATCGGGCGTCGCGGCCAGCACGAACCGGAAACGCGTCTGGAGGCCTGGCCGGCCCGCGAACCAGCGGAACGTGTAGTCGCGCCCGCCGGCATGCGGCTCGGCTGCGGCGCTGAGGTCGAACTCGCGGCGCTCGAATGCATATGCCTGCGACTGCCCTTCGAGCCCGTTGCGGTCGATCGCCGAAATCCGCACGAAGTACGTGCCGTCGGGCAGGTCGTTGAAGTCCGCGTGTGGTGCACTCACGTGCCGGTCGCGGATCAGGTCGAGCAGGTCCGCATCCCGCGCAACCTGCACGCGATAGCCGCCCGCTGCACCAGTCATCGCGCCGGCCGGCACGAGATCGAAGGCCACTTGCTTGCCGTCCTGGGTCCGGCCCGGATCGGCCAGCGCGGGAGCGGGCAGTAGCGCGACCGGGTCGCCGATGCCGCTGTCCATGCCACCACCTGCGCGCGTCACGCTGCCGAAGTTCGCCGTCACGAGCTGCGCGGACGCCTGCAGCGGCACACCGGGCGCCGGGGCGGGGGCGGCTGCCGCGTCGACGCCCACCGCGCCGTCCAGCACCTCGACGGCGGTCTGCGCTTCAGCCACCCCGTACCTCACCCGAAAGCGCGTGCCGCGCACCCCGGCCACCACCGAGGGAGAGCGGATCTGGAAGCGGTCGTCCTTCTTCGCCGCGTGCGTGACCTCGCTGTCGACCTCGCCCTGCTGCAGGCCGATCACCCGATCCGTGGCGCCTGTCAGCACCGTCTGGCGGAGCCTGCCGATCCCGACCAGGCTGTTCTGTGGCACCGTCATGTGCGAGCCGTCCGTGAGCTCCAGCGTCACGAAACCGTTGAGGCCGGTGCGCACCCGGTCGCCCTCCCCGAGGATCATGCCTGACGAAAGCGGTGTGTACGGCGCCGTGCCGCACGCATGCTCAACCGGACCGCTCGCCGCGATCACCCGCGCGGATTCCGGCTCCTGCCTGAGCCGCGCTGCCGGCAGCCGCAGCCCGATGCCCGCGGCCAGACGACGTGGCGCGGGTATCCGGTTCAGGCGGCTGAGTGCGGCCCAGTCGCGCGGATCGCGCAGGTAGCGCGCGGCAATCGCGTAGAGTGTGTCGCCCGATACCGTCACGTAAGGGACGGTGGCGACCGGCCGTGGACCGGGAGCCGCCGCCAGGCACGGTACGGTCCCCGCCAGCAGGCTTGCCGCAATCATCGGGCGCGCCGCGATACGGGCAATGAGGGCAATATGGGCCCACAGCGTCGCCGGCGCTGGCATCGCAAGGGGCACCGTCACCGGTCCTCCCCGCCGATGCGCTCGAGCCGGTACCCGAAGCCGTAGATCGGGGTCAGGCGGTAGCCGTTTTCCGGGCGCAGGGCCAGCTTCGTGCGCAGCATCGAGATATGGGTGTCCATCGTGCGCGACGGAATTTCGGTGGCCAGCTGCCAGACCACCTCCTGGATATGCAGGCGCGACAGCGGCCGCCCCAGATGCCGGAACAGCAGCAGCGCGAGGTCGAATTCCCTCTGCGTGAGCGCAACCTCTGCGCCGCGCACTGTCACCTGCCGGGCGTCCAGGTCGAACCCGTAAGCGCCGAATTCCTGCCGGGATGCGCTGCCGCTGGACGCATGCGCGCGGCGCAGCAGCGCTCCCACGCGCGCGAGCAGCATGTCCGGCGACACCGGCTTGATGAGGTAGTCGTCCGCCCCGGCGTTCAGGATCGAGGTGACGTCGCCCTCGCCGCTGCGGCTGGTGATGAACAGCACCGGCAACACCCCGGGCAGGCTGCGGCGTACCCAGTGCAGGATTTCCTCGCCGGACAGGTCCGGCACGTTCCAGTCGAGCACCAGCAGATCGAACGTCTGGGTGCGCAACTGCTGCACCAGCGCGCGGCCCCCGCTGTACGCATGACAGATATGCCCGGCGCCGGACAGCGTCTGGCAGACCAGATCGGTCTGGGCCGGATCATCATCCAGCACGGCAATTCTCATCGGATTTTCCAACGCCATCCCGCTGTTCATCTCGTGTTCATCCCTGACACCCGCCTGCTGGCAGGCCCCTGTCACCCCGTCGCCAGGGCGAAGCAGAATCCCCGGCGCCGGACGCGAAACACCGCCCGGCGGTAGCCGACTGGCGGCGCCCACCCGATACCCCCTTACCCTGCGCAGAGGCGCGGACCGGGATGGTCACCCAGGTCCGGTTCCGCTCCGGTTCGGCCCGGCGATGCATCGTGCTCCGGCGCATCGGCTGCACTGTCGTGGGCCACGTCCACCTGCGCCGCCTCGCGCTTCATCAGCCTGCCCTCCACCGACGCTCCGCAATCCATGCGCAACTGCTGGTAGCAGATGTTGCCGCTCACGCGCGCGTTGGGCTGCAGTTCCACAAAATGATCGGCGATCAGGTCGCCTACGATCGTGCCATTGACGATCACATCGTAGCCATGCACATTGCCGGTGATCGAGCAGCGTTCGCTGAGCACCAGCAGCGACTGGCTGCCGGCCTGGCTGGTGACGTTGCCGTGGACCTGCCCGTCCAGGCGCAGACCGCCACTGAATTCAACGTCGCCGCGGATGTGCATATCCTGTGCGATCAGGGTGGTGAGCGTCTTCTGGTGAATACCCGCTGTGGTTTTTTTCCTGCTGAACATGACGATCCTTGACCGGGAAATAAAAAAACGTGTTGAACCGTTTGTAAAAAAAATCAACCCGCACGAACACGGGGCGGCCCGGTCAGCGGGACGCCCCGTGTTCGTGCAGGAAGCGCAGGGCCACCTCAAGCCGGCTGACTTCCGCCGCCCATGCCTCCGCGGCTTTCTGCGCGGCCGCGCGCGACGCCGCTTCCTGCACCAGCGCGAGCCGCATGCGCGAGAGTTCTGCTCGGCCGCCGCCCTCCTGCCACTGCGCCGCGTACAACCCGCGCAGCCCGGGGCCGTACTGCAGGTAGCCGTACATCGCGCTCGCGCCGGCCACCAGACAGATCACACACACGCCCACCCGCATGCCCAGCCTCATGGCAGGCGGGCGCACGGGCTGCGGCGCATACGCACGCGTTGAGAGACGGCGCGCATCGCGGGCTGGACGGCGCTCAGCCATGAGGATGCGCAGCAGGCCCGGCCGCAGGATGGGCAGCAAACAGCGCGAGGTAGCCGGCCGGATCGAGAGGGGTATCGTTCACCCGCACCTCGAAATGCAGATGCGCACCGGTCGAACGGCCAGTCGAGCCCACATCGGCGATGTGTTCGCCAGGCAGCACCAGCCCGCCTTCGTGCACCAGCACGCGCGAGGCGTGGCCGTAAAGGGTGACGAAGCCGTTGCCGTGATCGATTTCCACCGCATTGCCGTAGCCGCCTTTCGGGCCGGCGAAGATCACGCGGCCACCCGCGGTGGCCAGAATCGGCGTACCGCTGGGGGCGACAAGATCGACGCCCGGATGGAAGCTGAGCTGGTGGGTGAACGGATCGATGCGGTTGCCGAATGGCGAGCCGAAGCGGGCGCCGTCGACCGGTACGCGCCCGGGATAGGCCGCGAGAGCCACTTCGTGGTCCATCATGGCCTGTTCGAGCACGGACAGCGTCACGGCGATGCAGTCAACCTGCTGCTGCATCGTCAGGACGTCGGGGACTGCGGCAGCACCCACCTGGCCCGTCTGCGTTCGCGCACAGGACTTTGGAGGCAGGGCGGGGCCCCCTTCACCGTCGCAGCCCTCACCGCACGCGTGTGTGGGCGGCAAGGCCGGCGCCGGCGTGACCTCCGGCGCGGCCAGACGTGCGCCGAACGCGTGCAACCCGCTCACCTGTGCGGCCAGACGCGCGAGACGAGCTTCGATCTGCGCGACCGACACATTGAGCCGGTCCAGTTCGGCCATCGCGTCATCCCGCCCAGCGGGGGTGTCAGAAGGCGCGCCCGCCACGTCATGCGCGGGCAGACGCGAGCCGATCACGTCCCCCGCCACCAGCGCCAGGGCGGAGGATACCCCCGCGGCCGCCAGGATGTTGCCCAGCGCCGCCCGGCGCGTGAGGACCACGAGCGGTTCACCTCTTTCAGGACTGTTTGAACTCGATACGGATAACATTGATCATTTTCTCCATGTTGCTGACCGGCGCCCATGTCGCCACGCGCCATCGGCCGGTCGCCGCTTCCTCGCGGCTTCCTGTTTACCTCTGTCCTGTTCCCGCTGCCGGCACGGCGGCGCCCCGTCAGCCCCCCCGCTGACGGGGCACCCCTTCATTGTGCGCCGCGTCCAGCTGGCGGACCTGCCGGTGGATCCGGTCCAGCTGCATCCGGGCGACGCCGCGCCCGGCGCCCAGTTGCGCGATCTCCTTGCGGATCTGCTGCTGCCGGGTCATGAGCTCACGCTCCAGCGCCGCCGTGTGCTCCATGTCGGCACGCAGGCGCTGCGCCTGCACCTGCGCCTGCCCGGCCAGGTCCGCCAGGTGGGCCTGCTGGGCTTCGAGCTGCGCACGCAGCATTTCTTCGTCGGCCAGGCACATCGCCTCGTCCTGGAGATGGCGGAACGTGCTTCTGGCGGCGTCAAGCTCAGGGGTCTTCAGCACCCGCCAGAGCGTGCCATCGTGGTAAAGCGCGATATACCAGGTCACCTCGCTGGCGTGAAACAGCAGGTTGACCGAATACCCAAAACTCTGGAACGTCCGGAACGACGCGAGCGCCTGCTGCGCCTTCAGCGCCTCGAAGTCAGCCGTATCGGCCATCCGCAGGGCCCGCTCTTCGGGCGGCGCGGGCCTGACCACCGCCGCACGCAACGCCGCAGCGGGCAGGACCGGGCCGGACGGCCCGGGCTGCCCGCTCGCACGCGCCAGCACGTCATCACCGGCGGGCCCTTCAGTGAAGGACCGTTCAGCGATGGGTGCCCCGGCATCCGCCCCCGGCATCAGGCGGAGCAGCCCATCGACGGACGCCATCGCGGACCGGTTAAAAAGTTTCATGGCTTCCTGCTTCATAGCTCGCGGTCAGGCACGCTGGTCTGACGCACTGGTTTCGGTCATCAGGGTCGCGCGGCCGTACCGGTTGACGGCTGCGTCCCCGCCCCTGACGCCTGCGCGTCAATTGCCGGGGCGAGCGGGCTGGCCGGCGCGACCTCGGGCACGGCCGCCGTCGCGGCATCCGGTTCCGGCACCGTCGCTGTGGCCGTCGCCGTCGCGGGCCCGGCAGGGGGCGCCGCCGGGCCGCTCCCCACTTCGGGCAGCAGCCCGGCCTGGTCATGCCCGCTCACCGCGGTCACGCCCGGATGGCGGCTGCCGTAGGCGAACAGCGCGCCCAGTACCGTTGCCAGCACGGCAAACAGGATCCACACCCCTCTGCGCCGCGCCTGCGATGGCCTGGCGGCGCTGCCCTGCGGCGTGACCGATACCTCGGCGGCCAGGCTCCGGACGGCCAGGGCGGCCGGCGACGGTTGATCCGGCGCCTGCGTCTGCGCGGCGGGTTGACCCGATCTTGCGGCAGGGCCCGAACTCCCCGCAGCGGATGGTCCCGGAGAAACAGAGGCAGAAGCGCCCTGCGGCACGGACTGCACGAGCGTCGGCACCGGGTGGCCCTGCAACGTCGCCCACTGCTGGCCGAGCAGGGCCGTCAACTGGCTTTCATCGCCCTGTTCGAGCAGCACATGGTGCTTGAGCACCCCGAACAGCACGGCCGCGGTCATCCCGGTGAGTCCGTGCACCGCCTGCGACGGCACCCGGATCTCGGTGGCGATCCGGTCACCCTGGGCCGCGATCCGGCAGCCCGTCGCGCGCATCATGAGCGCATCGCCCGATGATTCCAGATCCTTCAGGCCCGCGGTCATCATGCACAGCCCGTCCAGCTGCTCGGCGATACGCGCATTCGCGTCGGACGACATGATCGCGGAGAACAGGGCGACCGCGCCCCCGGGCATCGTGGACCGGGCGCTGAGCGCCGCGATCAGCAGCGGCGCGGCCCGGGCAGTCACCCGTTCGATGAGTTCTGGCGGTAGGCCGAATTTCTCCGGCAGCGGCTCGCTGATGGGCCGAGCAAACGCCGAACTGACCGCCTGGGCAAGATCAATGTTTTTCAATACAGGTCCCTCGTCATGTTTCCCTTGTCCGTCATTGCACAGGCCGCCGCCACCCGTACGTACTTACGCCTGAACGCGTGTGAACCGCCTGCACCTTTTGCGATGGCTCAGCCGGGACTGGCCAGCCAGCCCATCGGATCGACCGGCAGGCCATCGCGACGCACCTCGAACATCAACGCCACAGAATCGCCACGGGCCGCATCGAGTTCGGCCAGTTCCTGCCCCCGTTTCACCACGTCGCCGGACCGCACCCGCAGCCTGCCGCTGTGCGCATAGGCCGTCAGCAGGTGGGCGTTGTGCTGCACGAGGATCAGGCTGCCGTATCCATTCAGCCCTGCACCCGCATAGATCACGCGGCCGTCCGCCGCCGCGCGCACCGCCTCGCCGGCCTTGCCCGCGATCCCGATACCCCGGTTGTGTCCGGGCCGCCAGGACTCGACAACCCGGCCGTGCAGCGGCCAGGCCAGGGACCCGCACACGGCGCCGGGCGTGGCCTGGGTTGCCGGTGTGTCGCACCCGCGTACGGCGGCGCCCGGACCGGCGTACGCAATTGCGGCTGCCACAGCTCCTCCTGCCTTGCCTGGACTGGCTGGCGCCGGGACGTCTTCCCGAGACAGCTCCGGCAGGTTCGGGCCAGGCGTCGAGGCCGGATCCATCGTCCAGGTCCGTCTTGTATGCCATGCCCATTCGGGCCGGGCCACGTCCGCCCGTCCACGCTGCGCGGCCTGCATGACGGCGGCAGGCGGGAGGGGTAGTGCGCTCGCGGGCACGGCGGCGGACGCCTCACTGGCGCGTGCGACGCCTTCCGGCACCTGCGCCGCACCGGGCTGCGCAGGCGCGATGGCGCTGGCCGGCCCGGGTGAGGCAATCAGTCGTGGGTGAGAAAAACGACCGGGGAGGCCGGAGGGGCCAGGTTGCGGGGGATCCCCATTGCCTGCGATGACCGCCCGGGATGCGTCCAGCGGCGCGACCCGCAGCGGCTGCCCGGGCTGCAGCTGCGCGCCCGGCTTCAGATGGTTCCACGCGAGCAGCTTGGCGACCGTACAGGCGTGACGTTGCGCCAGACCCTGCAGCGTGTCGCCGGGCTGCGCCACCACATAGATCCCCAGTTCGACCGGCTCGGCGGCGGGTTGGGCCCGGGCGGACTGCGGTGCGTTGTCCGGCACGGACGCCACCCCGATCGTGTTCGCGGCGGCTTCATTCGCAGATTCATCCGCCCGTGCCGGTACCGCGCAACCGCCCACCACCCCGATGATCCAGGCGCCGGCCCATGCTGCCATCACGGCGCGCCTCATTGCGGTCCCATCAGCGTCTCGACGCTCTCGCCGACCACCACGATTTCCGTGCGGCGGTTACGCGCGCGCCCGCTGTCGGTGTCATTCGACGCCACCGGGTGGTCCGAGGCGAGTCCCTTCGTGCGGATCCGCCCGGGCGCCACGCCCCGTCCGATCAGGGCCCGCGCCACCGCGTCCGCCCGTTCCTCGGAGAGCCGCTGGTTGTGCTCGCGCGTACCGGTGTTATCGGTATACCCGTTGACCTGGACCGGCTTCGTACTGCGGTTCACGAGCACCGCGGCGCGGGCGATCACCGCGGCGGTATCGCCGCGCAGACGGGATTCATCGAACGCGAACAGCACGGATTCGGGCAGGGTGACCTCAATGCCGTTGTCGACCGGCGACACCGCCAGGCCGACCGACCTGTTCTTCGCCTCCTCCGCATTCCGGTCCAGGGGGGAGGCGCAGGCGCCCAGCATCGATGCCAGCGTCACGGCAATGGTTAAAGTTGCAAGGTGTTTCAGTTTCATTGTGCAGCAGTCCTCATCTGATCCTTCATGTCATCCTGTGGGCGGCAGGCCGCCAGACTCATCGCCCCGGCTTTACCGGGGCAGAGCAGGTTTTTCCGCCCTGGTGTGATGGAAATAGAGCCACGCCAAGCCCACGGGCGCCAGGAAGAGCGCCATCGACCAGCACAGGGCCATCGTCACCAGCTTCACGAACAGCAGCAGGAACGCGTTCACGACAAACAGGTGGTTGCCAGTGACATACCTGACGATGCTTTCGTACACGAAGCGCGAGTAGGGGTAGAGCAGCGTATTGACGACAAGCGGGAAAGCCAGTGCGGCGGGCATGCTTGCGTGCTGCGGCGACTGGGTGAAGGCGAGCACCAGCATGGCCGGGAAGATCAGGCCAAACAGGCATTGCCGGATGTAATACGCCCGGGACAGGCCGCCGAAGGTGTTTGCGAATATCGGGTGCATCGCGCCGGTTTCCTTGTTGATTCTCACAGCCAGGTCAGGGTCAGTCGGGAAGTTTCGCCCGCAGGCGGTCGAACCAGGACGGCGGCACTGAACGGGCGTTCGGCCAGCAGCTCGCCGGTGCGGGTCGCCCAGACCTGTGCGACCAGCCGCATGTCGCCCGCGCGACCATCGGGCAGACACGCTGTGGCGCGGTAGCGCCCGCTGGCGGACGCCGCGTTCACACAGGTGCGGGCGGCGCTGCGCTGTTCGGCGGCATGCAGGTACACGACCGAGAAGGCCGAAAGCAGCATCCCCAGTATGTAGGGAAGCAGACGGGACAAGATGGGCGGTCGCATCAGTCAGGTCCGCCGTTACTGATAGATCATGGTGTACAGGACGCTCGAATTGGCCGCGCCTGCGGTTACCTTGCCCGTTGCAACGTACTGGGCGTAGAAGCTCAGGGTAGCGCTGCCACTACTGATATTCACCACATCGACGTTCTGCGAGCCCGCGGCCGCACTGGCCACGATCGGCTGCGACTCGTTGTTCAGCAGGCCGATTTCCACGTTCGTCGCACCGCCGGAGACGATCAGGTGACCGGTCGCCGTATCCACCGTCGAACCAGAAAGGTAGGCCGTCGCCGTGCTTCCGGAGCACTGCGTCAGTTTGATGGAAAATGAAATTTTCCCGGTTGTCTGGCCAGCGCTGACCAGCGACGTGGTGAACGCCGTGGGCAGGGTCACCGTGAGGTTGGGCGAACCACTGTTGATTGTGCAGGTCGGGGCGACGAAATTACCGGTGAAATTGATCGTGCCGTCATAGGCGTGTGCGGCCGGTGCGAGCGCGGCGAGGGAGGTGACGGCCAAGAGAAACAATAGCAGGTTCTTTTTCATTGAAGGATGCGTCCAGGTTAAAACCAGCATCAAAAAGATCAGTCACGGAATACGGAACGCCATGATCAGGCTGGTATCGGTGTTGCGCGTTGACACACCATCATCAAGGTAATTTTTCCCGCAAGCGGTCGAACCACGACGGCGGCAGCGCGACGACATAAGGGTGCGGCCCACCGCTGCTAAAAGCCGCGCTCCGGTCATCCGGAGCGAAGGTGGGTTCAGCAAACACGGCGGCGTCAAATGGGTGTTCGGTGAGCAACTCGCCGGTACGGATCGACCAGATCTGCGCCCCCAGTTGCATGTTGTCAGTGTGACCGCCGGTAAGGCACACGGCAGCACGGTATTGTCCGCTGGCCGAAGTCGCGTCCACGCAGTTGCTGACAGCACTACGTCCGGCGGCGGCTTGCAGATAGAGGATCGAGAAGGCCGAAAGCGGACACCCAGTCCGTAAGGCAGCAGGCAGTAGAAGATTCGCGGTCGCATCAGTCAGGCTCCACCGTTACTGGTAGCTCATCGTGAAGGTGGCCTTTCCGTTGGCGGAGCCGGCCGAGACCGGGCCCGTCTGGACATAGCGCGCCGTCAGCTGAATGCCGAAGGTTCCGTTACCGGACGAACCGGCGTACCACTGGTTGGCGTTGCCGGCCGCGCTGGAGTCAGCGCCGTAGCTGATGAGCGTGCTTCCGTAGAGTACCTGGATGCCCGCACCAGTGGCCGAGCCCGGGACAAGCGAGAGCGTAGTCCCCCTGTTGGCCGGATTGGTGTTGTCCGTCAGCGTGGTAGAGATGTTCGCAGTTCCACCGGTACCACCTGAGCAGTTCAGCGAGATAGTGAATGGAACGGCCGTCGTCGTCGTCCCCACCCCCTTGAAGCTTGTCAGGAGAATATTACTGCCAAGATTCACGTTAATCGACGACGTGGCAGGCGAGCATGTTGGCACCATGGTCGCCTGAACTGAAGCTGAAAATGTAAAGGTCACCGAACTGTCGTAAATATTGCCCCTACAGGCGGGGTCGCAGGTCTGAGTATTAATCTCGTTCATAGTCCAGTTCCCGATGGTCCCACCGAGTGCCCCGCTGCCAATGGTCGATGCGGTCCTGATTAGTTGAATATCTAACGTGCCTCCAACAATCGCGGTACCCCCGAGAGCTCCCCCGGCATTCCACCATGCCCCGGTACCAGGTTGTCCGGGCGGGTTATACCGTACTTGCAGGCCAACGCCAGATATTGAAGTTGCGAAGGGAGCCTGAGCTGTGTTGGCACCGTTAAAGCCCCCGGGTTGCGTATACGAGTAAACAGTCCCGGATGTACTGGTTATCGTCACAGTCCCCTGCCACAGTATTCCACCAATGGGGGTAGTGGGATTCAATTGAATTGTGCCGGGACTCTGGGCAACTGCGGTGAGAGAGTAATTGTACGAAGTCGCAAAAGACGGAGCTACGCCGAGGGCGACAACGAAATAGCATAGTGAAACAATATACCGGATGACTCTTTTCGTCATTTTCGTGTTGAGACGTGCGTGAATCGGACCGACCTGTCCGGTGATCATCTGTTGTACGAGATGGTTCGGGTTCATTTGGCGGCTCCGCTTCTGACCATCACCTTGGGGGCGTACGACGGCACGGCGGCGGACGCGGCCGCTGCCGTACAGGTGGCCTCGATCTGCTGGTAGCTGTCTGACGGGCTGTCCTTCTTTCGCACCGGCAGGTCGTAGCTGAGGTGGCACAGCGAGCCGCTGTCCTCGCCCCACTTCACCGTCAGGTTGCCTTTATCCTGCAGCCCGCGCGCAAAGATGCGGCTGGCCTGGCCCACCACCCCGACGTCCTTGCCGCTGTCGTCCTGCACCGTGGCGCCAAACGGCAGGGGCGTGCCGTTCGCCTGCCGCACCTCGATCACCGCCGAGCGCCCGTAGACCGTCGCAAACTTCAGCAGCGCGATCGCCCCGGCATGCGGCGCCACCTGCTGGCTCGTCTCCTGCAGCTCCACATCGGTCGACAGCCCCTTCGGATCCAGCTCGACCGTGTTCATGCTGTACGGCGTCAGGTACGGGATCACCGCATAGCCGTGACTGTCCACCTGCGCGCCCGACGCGTTGGTCACGTGTGCGCCCTCAGCATTGGGTGCCTCGATGATGCCGAAGGTGTCCGACAGCGGCTGCGACAGCGTCACGCCGCCGGGGTGCGCCACCACCGCGCCACTGATCCCGAGCGAGCCCTGCGAGTAGCCGGTGCCTGCGCCGACCGTGCCCGAGAACTGCGCGTACGGGCTGCGGTACAGCGCGTTGGCGCTGCCACCGGTGGTCGACGACGTGTCGCCCCCCCAGGCGTGGTTCGCCGTGACGCCATAGGACAGCTCGCTGTTCTCGCCCAGCGCCCCCGAGACCATGGTCTGCAGCTGCGTCTGG
>NZ_CAJNBO010000048.1:0-38291 GCF_905221015.1 Paraburkholderia nemoris
TCGAAAATCGGTGCAACGGCAGGCGGGCGAGAGTCCGCTACCGGAGCCTGGCCAACAGGTTGGTTCGGCGTGGGCGAAGCGGGTTGTTGGTCCACGCTGCCCGCGTTCTGCGCAGTACCGGCCGGCGCGGTTCCGGTAGCCGGTTGCGAGACTGCCGGAGCGGTGCTCTGGTCCGCCGCCGCGGCATCCGGCGCTACGCTCGTTCCGAGCGGCAGGCCGTTGGCATCCTGGCCACCGGCGCCTCGCTGCGTGTCCAGCTTGCCTGCGTCCAGCGCGCGACTCAGCCGGGCGAAGTTCGCCTCTTCGTCGGCGAGCTTGCGCTTGATGGCATCGAGTTCCCTGATGCGTTCGTCCAGTTCATGGCGTAACGTCGCGATATTGTCCTGCGCGGACTGATCCTCGAGCGACTGCGCCTGCGCCGTGCTGCTGAAGATCAATAGCACGGCATAACTGATGACACTGAAGTGTCGATATGGCAAGTGCTTCATGACGCGATCTCCATGAGAAACTCGCGACCGGCCATGGGCACCTTCGCACAATACCCACAGCTCGCCGACGGTTAGAGGGATATCTTCGTATGCTGCATGGGATGGAATATCTGATAGCGTGCCTTTCCAGACTAGCGGAGCGGCAGCTGGGACGCCAATGCGGTGAACCCTGGCCGCGACACTCGTTGCTGCGAATATTCATGGAGGATTACACTTACGTCTCCTGCAAGACATGTTTCGTGTCGTGCCCATCACCCCGGATTTCCATGCAATATTCATGCGCAGCACGAAACTACTGGAGTGGGCATGCCATGACAGGTTGCAAGCACTCGATCAGTACCGTCTTGAATTGATGGGACAGGATGGCGATTCGCGTGCTCGACATTGCCGTGCCTAGCATCGCCGCGGTCGGCGTCCGCGGACAAGGGCGCGCAGACCGCGGACGGCGCGCCCTTCTTGCTGCGAGCATAGTGGCTCACCTTGAACGCGACAGAGCCTGCGCCGGTGAGTCATGCGCGGAAGTCCCTGTCCGGCTCGTCATGCCTGGCACCAGCCAGCTCTGTGAGTCCCGCCATATGCGCAAGCTGGAACAGGTGGGCCACGCAGTGCGCGCCGAGCTTGTCCATGACGTGCGCACGATAATGCTTGATCGTTTTCTCGGTGATTCCCAGTTCACTGGCGATCTGCTTGTTCAGGTGGCCGGTCAGGACGCCTTGCAATACCTCACGCTCGCGCGTCGTCAGTTGTCCGATACGTTCAAGGATGGCGTTCTGTTCCGCGGTCTGTGCGCGCAGCTTCGCCGAGCGCATGACGGCCCGGCCGATAGCATCAAGCAGCCCGGTGTCGTCGACCGGCTTGATCAGGAAGTCTTCCGCCCCGCCCCGTATCGCCATCACAATGGCGGGAACGTTGCCGTCGCCACTGATGAAGACAATCGGAAGCACAACGCCCGCTTCCGCCAGTTCACGCTGCACCTGCAGGCCACTCAGGTCTGGAAGGTGGACATCGAGCACCAGGCAGCCAAGGTCTGAGCGACCGCCGACGTGTTCAAGGAATTCCATGGCCGAGGGGTATGCATCGACGCGATAGCCTGCGCACCGGATGACGCGCGCCAAAGCGCGGCAGACCGACTCGTCATCCTCGACCAGCGCAACAACTGACATGGACCCTGTCATCGTTTCCCCCGCCCGGGGTTAGGCTGAAACGGGTGCTGGATCGTGACCGGTGCCCGCTGCATCCTGAATGGCTCATTTATGTAACTGAGTGTAGTGCTGCCGGCCGGCCCGTAACACCTGGGGTTCACGCTGACCGCTTCTTTCAGGGAGCCGACAACTGCGGTGGCTGGAAGGTTATATCACCGTGGGTTGTCGCTGCCGCTCACGGTCGAGATAGAACGGCCAGTCCTGCAGCCGGATTGCGGGCGGCAGCTGCGGAAAGCGGAACGTCGGCCCCGGCTTTGCGTTGACTGGAGTCGCCGCCTCAGACTTCACTGGTCCGCATCACCGTACGGTGTCCGCATCTTCAGGCGGAGCCACGAAGGTGCCTGTGCGCGACACGATCGCCTTGCCGAGCCGGTACAGGGTCATCCTGCGACCCAGGCAGGTCTTCTTCCGTACATCCAGCGCGCCGAGATCAACGAGTTCCACAACCGCCCGTGTCAACTCAGCAAGAGTGAGGCCGGACTCCTGTGCCGCGGCATCTGCCGAAAAGGACCTGTAGGCCCATGTATTCAGCATCCTCGTTAGCACGAGCGCGAGCGTGAATGCCGCGTCGCCTACTCCCGTGCGGCCCAGTTCCGTCACGAACGCCTGATGCAGCGGCGACAACAACCGCCAGTGCCTGTCCAGCCGTTCAACGTTATGTTGTCCTATTTCCATTTTTCTGTGAAAAATCCGGTCGCTTGTCTACGCGCTCTACTCCGTGGTGTCTGTGCCGAGGAGCGATACTGCCACCATCGTGCCTACCAGCGCTCCGGCCAGCATGCCCCCAATGGCACCGTTCGTTCCGGCCAGTACACCACCGACCGCCGCACCCAGGAACATGCAAATCCCGATCAGAGCAAAGTGAAACCGTTCGAATTGCATCGCGTTTTTATCCGGCAAACTGGCAAGTTTGGTGCATCGGAAGCCCGATCTCAAAAAAGGAATTGCGGGTTTTCTGCCGATACCGGGCATAGATGATCAGGCGCTCACCTGCCGCCCAATGCGGGCCCGGGCAGTCTCTGTTGCGTCTGCGGCATGCACGAAGCCCTGGCACGGCACTGAATCCCCTGGCTCGTCATGGAACGTTCGCCCCGAAAGCGTCGCCGCTGTGTGGAACGCACGCGGATTGGATTGCTGGATCTGTCTGACGATCTGCTCAACCGCGCCGATACCCTCGGTCGACGCGTTTCGCAAGGCCGTACGTTCACTGTGAGTTAGATGCATGACGATAGATCTCGGACGTAATTCCCGGGTTTAACAGACCAGAAAAATGGATTCTCGTCTCGACGATGCCTGTTCGGAAATTCCGGATCATGCCGCAAAGGCGCTCCGACGACACGGCATAAAAAAGCCAGCCGTTGGCTTGTGCCCCTGGCTGGCTCCTTGCGCGGCTATGGATCAGGCGCTGGTTAGAACTTGTGGCGGATGCCGACGCGAGCCGTGAACTGGTTCTGGCTCGACGAACCCGGCAGGTTGTTGATAGCGGCGGTTGCATCGACCGTATTGCCTGCTGCATTCAGCGTTTCGCCCAACGCGTGCTGGTACACGCCAGTCAGGTATACGTCGGTACGCTTGGACAGGAAGTAGTCCACGCCCAGTGCGCCCTGGTGGTACTGGGCACGCGATGCGCCGGTGATTTCCGCGCCGCGGGTGTAGTCATACGCCGCGCCCACCAGCAACGCCGGAGTCAGCTGATATTTGAAGTTGACTTCCGCGTTCTGGACCGTCTTCGACTGGCCAGCGTAAGGCGATGCGAACGTCTTGCCCAGGTTGCCGAAACGGATGTTCGAATACGTCAAACCGACCGTCGCTGCGCCGAACGTGTAAGCGCCACCCGCGCCGATCACCTGGTACGTGTTGGCCGACGAGAAGCCAACGTAGACCGGCGACGCCACTGCTGCGCTCGCTGCGGGCAGCGGCGACTGGCCACCGTTGTTGAACAGGCCACCCGACGCTGCCGGGGTGCGTGCGTTCAAATAACCGACGCCGAGAACGAGCGGACCGTTGTTGTAGCCGGCACCCAGCGACCAGATCTGGTTCTCGGTGAAGTTGCCCGCGATGCCGCCGAAGCTATACGTGCCGCCGAACGTCAGGCCGTTGTAGTTCGCGCTCGTGAACTTGACCGTGTTGTTGGTGCGGTACGCATTGTTGAAGTTGTCTATGTCGCCCGGGTGAGCAGCGATGTAGCCGCCCCATTGGTCGCCCGCTTCCAGCGGACCGACGTAGTCGACAACGGAGTCGTACTGACGACCCAGCGTGACCGTCCCGAACTGGCCCGACAGGCCGACGTAAGCCTGACGACCGAACATCAGGCCGCCTTGACCCAGCTTGCCGGTGTTGACGTCGAAACCGTTTTCGAGCACGAACAGCGCTTTCAGACCACCACCGAGGTCTTCCGTACCGCGCAGGCCGAAACGCGAGCCTTGCAACTCGCCGCTCGACAGGTTGTACAGGTGCTTGCCACCCGCGTTGGTATTGATATTGAAACCTTCATCAATAATGCCATACAGGGTCACGCTGCTCTGCGCATGAGCGACGCCTGCAAACGTGCCCAATGCAGCAAGAGCCAGAAGTGACTTTTTCATAAAAATGATCTCCAGAAACCGTTGATGTAGCTGCCACGCAACGACTGGCAGCTGGTTCGTCGCAGTTTTTCTTCTCCGACGCAGGGCAAACGATATCAAACAATTTCGATGTACTAACAGCCTTCTTAATTGCGCGAAGTGGTATTGTTACTTTCCTGCAACATATCGTTGCGATCCGTCGGTAACTCATCGGTCCAGTGCTGAAGCACATAACCTTGCCGGTAGAACGATCTCAGGCGAATCCCATTTTCCCTGTCGAGCCTGAGTTTTGTCCTCAGGCGCGAGAGTTGTGTGTCAATCGCGCGCGCCGCAATCTTTGCATGCACACCCCAGACGGTCTGCCGAATGTGTTCACGCGAAATCGGTTTTGACAGATTTCGAAAAAACAGCAGTGCCAGTTGCATTTCCTGCGGCGTCAGGGAAATGACGGATCCATCCAGATGGACCGTCTGCATGCGTGCATTGAGCGTATAGGGTCCCACGCGATAGCTCTCCGCAGCGTATAGCCGTGCCGGTGAAATACGCCGGATCAACGCCTCGCAGCGTGCCATCAGTGCCTGGAATTCGATCGGCGCAACGAAATAATCGTCCGCGCCGCTCTGCAGCGCCATGGCAACATCGGCAGCACGGCCATTGGTCGAAAGGAACGCCACAGCAACATCGGTAGGGCAGTTTGTTCTGACCCAGCGCAGAATGTCCAGACCGCTCATGCCTCTGGTCGACCACCCGATCAGGACCAGATCCGCGTCCGGCTGCCTGATCCGTTCCTTCAGGCTATCGATCGTCTCAAAAGCCTCAAAACCATGACCGAGCGTCGCAAAGGCAATTGAAATGCCACTTGCGGAGTTGGCTGTCTCCAGATATGCGAGTACTTTCATTGATCCCTGCGTACGCGGAATGAGCGGATACCTTCGATCATCTTCGTCGGCCTGCGCGGCATGAAGTGAAAACTACTGCTGGATCACCGCCCCCTTGAGCAGTCCACCGGTAAACTTCGCACTCGCCTGTTCGAGCGCGAGCGTTTGCAATTGCTGGCGGATCGTGTCTTTCGCCTGATCGAACGCCGGCACCTGGACAGGACGTTTCGCATCGAGCTTCACGATCACGCGCTCGTTACCCACGGCAATCGCCGTAGGTGTCACGCCACCGGCGGGCAGTTGCGTGATCGCCTGCGCGACCGCGAGTGGCAACCCCTGCGTGTTGCCCTCAGTGAGCGGCGCCTTGAAGCTCACCCACGGCAGCTCGCCACCCACAGCCTTGTTCGGCGCCACGCTGTACTGACGCGCGAGCGCATCGAAAGCGGAGCCCGACTTCAGGGTCTTCAGCACCGTTTTCGCGGTGGCGTCGTCTGCAACCGTAATCACGCGCGGCTTGTATTCTTCCTTGCCGAGCGACGCGACGATCGCGTCATAGCGCGCCTTCACCTGCGCGTCCGTTACCGGCTCGGGGTGGACGTTATCCTTCAGGTACAGCTGCGTCGCGGCATTGACCGTGGCGGCCTGCATCGCCTGCTGCACTTCCGGCTTTGTGTCGTAATGCGCTTTCTCCGCGCCCTGACGGAACAGTTCGCGCACGATCAGCTGCTGTTTCAGGGCCTGGCGCAACTGCGGCGTGTCGACCTGATGCGCCACCTGGACGGCCACGCGCACTGCATCGTCGAGCTGCGACTGCGGGATTGCGGCGCCATTGACGATGGCGATCGTGCCCGCGGGCAAGGCGTTGCCCGCCGCGGTGGCCAGTGAAGCGACCGGCGCGGTGTCAGCATGGGCCGGCATCGACATCGTCATGCTCAGGGCGACGGATGCGAAGGTGTTTGCGCACAGCGTGCGGATCAGGGGGGTGTGGTTCATCTGTTTCCTTGGTTAAAAATTAAGGTTGGCCGTGCCGAGTACGAGGGTGGCTTTGGGGCCGAGGCTTGCTGGCTGGGTCAGCGCCCGGCCAACGGTCAGTTCGCCCGAAATCATCCGCTGCTGCCATTGCCACTGCACGCGCAGGCCCGCACCCACGCCCGCGAGCGTCGGGAAACCCGGCACCGCGACAAGGCCGGCCTTGCCCGCGTCGAGAAATACATACGGCTCGAGGCGGCTGTCATGCCATGCAGGCGCGTTGATCCAGGCGATCTCGTTGCGGGTATAGAAACCGCGGTCGCCGACGATCTCGCCGGACCGGAAACCCCGCACGGTGTCCATGCCGCCGAGATACAGCTGCTCGGAGCCATAGAGCGCGACGTTGGTGAACTGGCCGCCGAGGGTGCCGCGATACGCGAATGCCGCACTAGTGAGCTTCGGCAGTGGCACCGTGAAGGTCGCCGTCGCGTCCAGCTTGGTGAACTGGCTGTGCGCATAGTCGCGCGGGATATTGGGCGCGTCATGATCGGCCTCGAGCCACGGGAGCCCCTGCGACACGCCCGCATCGAACGTGACATTGCCGGGCGCATCGTTCAGTACGAACTTGCGCAGCCAGTTACCGCCGATTCTCAGCACCGCGATGTGCTGCGGATCGAGTTCGATATCGTTGACTTCGCGATCGGTGCGCCGCCACGACAGCGTCGCATCCAGGTTCAGGATATTGGCCTGCGTCCGATCGAGGGTGTAGTTCCAGCCGAAAATGTGGCTCAGTGTTCGGCCGTATTCGAGCGCGGTCGTACCGATGATCTGCTGGTATTCGGAGTCCGACAGCGTGTAGCTGAAGGTGTGCCGCCCGAATGGGATCGCGAATGAGCCCACGAGCGCGTTGCTGTCCTGGCTGTCGATGTAATTCAGGCTCAGCGACTCCTGCAGGCCGATCAGGTTGTCGGCCTCGACGCTGGCGCGATAACGCGTGATGCCCGTCGACGTGCTGCCATAACTGTCGACGCCGAGGTTGTAGTACAGGCGATCGCCCGGCTGGTTGCGGATGGCGACAATTGAATCGCCGGCGCTCTGCCCCGGCAGGATCTGCACGGCAGCCTGGTTGCGCCGCAGCCGGTTGATCTGCGCGACGCCCTGATCGAGATCGGTGAGGTTCAGCGCATCGCCGGGTGCGGCAGGAAAGGCATTGTCGTAACCGGCATCGGTGAGCCAACCGCCACCGGCGGAATGTTCGTCCTTTTCAAGCCGGTGAATGGGCTGGCCATTGATCGTGTACTGCTCGACGTGGCCGACCTGCACGGTGATCGTGAGCGTGCCGGACTCAAGATTCTGCGGACCGAGCAGCGCGCGCGTCGTCACATAGCCCGCCGACACGAACGCCCCGGTGAGACGTTTGAGCAGCACGTTCAGGCGGTGCGAACCAAGTTCGTGACCGGCGAACGGTGCCGTGATGGCGTTGATTTTCGCGGGCGGCAGCACGGTGTTGCCGGTCACGTCGATCCGGCCGATCCGGAAGGTCGAGCCGGTCTCGGGAATCGCCTCGACCGGCGTGCCGGGCGGAATGTCGAGCGTCTGTTCGGGTGTCGGTTCCAGCACCGGCGGCACCGTGATCGACGCCGGCGGCTGGGCCAGCTGCCGCTGCCGGGCCTGCTCGCGCTGCTGGTCGATCAGCTGCTGCGCGGGGTCCTGGACGGGCCGGATAGCCGGAACCGGTTGAGGCCCCGGGGGCGGGGTCTGTGCGTGCGCAGGCGCCGTCTCCAGTACGAAGATCAGCAGTCCGACCAGCAGCAACACCACCATCCAGACTGCGGTTTTGAGAAACTCCCGCATCAGCGCCACCACCACGTCGTGAGACCCAGATGCTCGCCGAGCTGCACCGGCGTGGTGGTGGGCGCTCGCACCGTCGTGAGGCCGCCCCTCGCGGACACGCCTTTGCCGCCGGTGAAATAGCCGCCGTCGATCACGCCGTCGCCCGTCAGCGTGACCTGTCCATCGGCGGTGAAACCACCGCCCACGTCGGTCGCGATAATCTGCGCCCAGGTGCTGCCGAAGAACGCCTTGAAGCCCCGGTCCTGGTTGATCGCCGAATAGCCGGTCACGCCCTGCGCGTAGGTAATCGGGGCGTTCACGGTGAGATTGCCCCCCGCATAGACGTTGCCGCCGATGTTGCTGGCGCTCGTTCCCGCCGTGATCGTGATGTCGGAACCCGACTGGATCGTGCCGCCGTACGGCGCCACACTGCTCGATGCGTTCGCGTAACAGACAATCCAGCAGCTGTTGACATAGCTGGCCTGACCCGCGAACACCGCCTCATTGGTAAAGGCGTCCTGCGCGGTAATCGTGATCGCCCCGTCGTTCGACTGGATGAGGCCGCCGCTGTTGGTGACGTTGCGCCCGGCGATCGTGACCGGGCCATTCGTCGACGCGATCGTCGCAAGCTGGTCCGGTTCATCGACGGTGCCGTAATCGACGTCGAAGCCGCTCGTGTTGTGCCTGAAGAACAGGAAGCCGCTGCTGCGCGAATACGCGAGCGGCTGGCCATCACCGGCGCCGCCCGTGTGGTCGATCGTGTTGAGCACGTCGCCCTGCGCGGTGAGGTTCACGGCCCCGTTTGACTCGATGCGCGCGTTGTCGTTGGTGATGTTGCCCTGCGCGCCCAGCGACACCGCCCCATTGGCCGAGAAAATGATCCCGAGGTTCGCTGGGCTCGATGCGTTCGTGATGTTGCCGGCCGCCGTCAGCGTCACGTCGCCGCCGCTGGGGGCCGTAGCACCTGAGCCGTCCGGTGCGATCATCCCTGCCTGGATCGTGCTCCCGGTGCTGGCGATATCGCCCGTGCTGGTCAGGTTCACCGCGTTGCCGGCTGTCAGGACTGACGGGCCCGTTCCGTTGTCGGTGAACGCGATGCGGTTCGCATTGACCGTTACATCATTGGCGGCGCTGACCTGGCCACCCAGCAGCGACAGCGCGCTTGTCGTGGCGATGCTGATATTGCCCGCTGCCCTGATCGAACCCAGGGCGTTCCCCCCGCCGACACTGACGTCACCATTAGCCGACACCACCACATCGCCCGCGCTTGCATAGATCGAACCGAGATTGCGCACGCCAGCGCCCAGGTCATTGACGATCAGCTCGACGCGGCCGGCCGTCAGACCACCCAGTTCGGTGATGTCCACCGCGATGCCCGGACTGCTGGCTCCGGGCGAGGTCGAACTCGTACGCCAGTCGTTGTTATTATCGCCCGGCGAAAAGCTGGTGTCATAGGTGTTCGTGCTGTCGCCAATGATCGCGCGGATGCCCGTGAGGGAACCGCTAAATCCATTCGAGACCGGTCCGTTTACCGCGAGGCGCTTCGCGACCAGATCCAGACTGACCAGGTCGCCGGTCAGACCGCCCGGGCCGATCGTGATGGCGCCGTCATTAGTCGTCAGTACGATGTTGCGCTGCGTGTTGCCCGCCACCGTCACGTCATT
This sequence comes from Paraburkholderia nemoris, assembly GCF_905221015.1. Lineage (NCBI taxonomy): Bacteria > Pseudomonadati > Pseudomonadota > Betaproteobacteria > Burkholderiales > Burkholderiaceae > Paraburkholderia > Paraburkholderia nemoris. The sequence goes on from NZ_CAJNBO010000048.1 coordinate 9,599, forward strand.
GAAGCTCACCTGCCCGGTCGACAGCACGACGCGACCGGCATTGACGAAGCTGCCGCCGTCGACCGTGATGCCGTTCGGGTTCGCCAGGATCACGTTCGCGCGTGGTCCCAGCACGGAAATCGCGCCCTGGATCAGCGACGGATTGGTGCTGCTGACCTGGTTGACGATCGTGTTCGCGTTGATGCCGGCGTTGTTGAGATCCGCGCCAGCCTTCGACACGTTGAACGAGGCATAGGTATTGTGCGAGACCCCGCCGATGGCCGGCGCGATGGCCACTGTCTGGTGGCCGTTTGCTGCACTGGACACCGAGGTAGGAGTACCGCCGTCAGCGACGATGCCTGCCGCAACGGCTACACAGGCAAAAGCGGAGAGCAGCAAGCCGATCGCCATCGCGATCGGGGCAGGTCGAAGGACATTCATTCGGATTTCAAATATTTCATGCAGTTTGCACTCCTTAACTGAGGCTGACTGGCCCGGCCATTCTGATTGGCACCGGGCATCGCGCCTGCGTTACCACATGGCCAGCTGAGCCTCCAGTTAGAGTTTGTTCGGGTCCGAACGCACTACGTCGTCCCGCTCATCAGAACCTCCCGTGTACTTGAGTTCCTCGATCTCCTTCGCGCCAGAATCGGGCTCCTCGAGCGATGGCACGACGCGGCCGACCAGTAGCCCTAACGAGACCGAGGTACGTACGTATTTCGTTTCGCCCGCATCCAGTGCAAACGAGACTGTCTTTTCCGTTTCGGTTTGCGTCGAAACCGTGTACTGGCCAGCCGGCTCATCGATGTAGAAAAAGCCACCCGGCTTCGAATGACCAATGGCCGTTCCATTCAGCTTGATCTGGGGCTGGATTGCCGCACCGACGATCGAATTCGACCGCAGGAAATAGATACGCCCATGATCGGCAGTCAGGGTCGGAATGGACCCGGCCATCTCTTTGTATTGCGGTCCAGAGGCGCAACCAGCGGCCAGCAGCGCAACACTGCTGGCGAGTAACACGGTACGGTAAAACTTCATCATTCAAGGTCTCCAAGCATGACTGGAACAGGTTTATCGAGGGGGGAGAAATGGGCTTCACCCGGCAGATAGAATCCAACCAGGCTACCTTTGGCGACCACCAGGTATGCTTCATGAACCTGACGGCCTTCGATGGTGAACACCGTGCCGACCGGTCTGAGCACTTGCCCTTGCGGCAATGCACCCGAAACGCGCCAGCGAGATTGCGCAGCGATCGTGTGTTCATAGCCTGAGCTCAGGCGAACAGTCGCTGCCTCCTGGACAACGCGGATGGGCAAGGTCTGTGGACTCGCAGCGACATTCAGTTGGGCTGCCTGTACGGGCAGGGCTGGCGCACAGGCGGACAACACGACTGCGCTGACCGCTAACACAGACAGAAGCAGGAGGGAGTTTTTTTTAGGGTGCGTAATTTCTTGTCCTTGATAAGTGTCGCGCAGAAACCGTTTTCACTTCGTCGAAGCGCTCCGCCGTTGCACCGCTGATCTTTAGGTGCAGGGTTCGACCATTTGATAGTTGGATCTGTTGCAATATCAGAAATCGCGGTCGTAATATCTTGCGCGCTCCATGTAGCTGGAAACTCCGATTTCCCCGGGTTACCGACTCCTGAGAGGTGGCCGCCCGAAGTAGGCCCATCGCCATAGAGCACATGGTTCTCCGCCTTGGGATCGAGGAGTGATCTGTTTCTAGTGTCTGTGGCAATCTGCCAGCCAGATCGACAACCTTGATCCGCGCAATCAGCAGCGGGCGCTAACTATCCTCTCCCACTTGGCAGATCGCTCCCAAAACCGAGGCGCGATCAAGGAAGCTGTCAAAGCAGTCTGGGTCAATCTCTATAGCGACCGCCTCGCCTTGCAGAATAAGGTCTACGTGTTGCTTACGCTCAGCCAAAGACAAGCCCGAGTACTCTCGAAGCAGCCAATTAAACTCAACTTTTTTGAATCCGGGTTTCCACCCCACAATGCGAACCATAGTCATTGATTTACCTTGATCGTAATGGGTCGCGGATTTTTACCAATATTCGCACCCGAGGTCCGTTCACCACCGTTGATGACCACTTCATCAACTCCATATTGTTGCCCCAAAACGCGAGCAACGCTGCGCAATTCGCTAAGACTGCTGGTTCCCGACCCTGAGCCTTGGATGTGCATGCCATTTAATACGAGTTGATTACCGTTCTGGGTCATCTCCGTTATGACGGACAGGTCTCCATTCGCTCCGGGTATGCTGAACTCGTAAACATTCCCCTGCTGCTCAACTATCTTTACGCCGTTTGTGGCTTGCCCGTCCCCACCGCTATTGAGGGTCGCTGTTGATGGCACATAGCCTGGCGTTCCCGGCACCGCCGCCCCCGGAGCAACCGGCACCGGCCCTTCAGGCGTCATTGCATAAACCGGCGGCGTCACCACCGCCCCGGCTGTCCCGCTCGGGGTATTACCGCCGTTGTTCGCGTCAACCAGCGGATTGGGATCGGACGGCGGCGTCTGCCCGCTGTTCGCGTTCATCACCCCGATGAACTGGTTGCCCAACGATGCAGCGCCATTGCCCAGCCACGTCGCGGTGCCTTGCGCCACATTCCACAGGTTAGTCACCAGCCCGCCCGTTTGCGCCGTGTCCGCCACGTGGGACTGCTCTCCAGAATTGTTCAATGCCTCGTTCTGTGCCGCTATCGCCGCACCGCTTACGTTCACGCCCGCGAGCCCCGCCAAGCCGCCACCGGCCAGCGTCGCGAATGCCGCCAGCGCAGCCTGCTGGCCCATATCGAGCGGTGCGCCGGTCGGATCAATCGCCTTGATGAAATCCGGACTCAGCGCGGCACTCGCAGCACCACCCAAAGCACCACCGGCGCATCCAGTACCCTCTGCCGCACCAGCAGCGCATCCCAATGCCGCGTGAGCTGCCACATATCCGAGTTCGCCCGGCATGCCAGTGCCGAAGTCGCCCGCCGCATTCGCATTGCCGATCGCGTACGCACCGGCCGCTGCGACGTCGCTGACCGCATCGTTTTTCAGGTTGGTCAGGAAGCTGCCGCCTTCAATCGCAGTCTGCACTCCCGCCTGTACGGTCGCTTCGGCCGCGATCGCCGCGCCCTGCTCGAGCAGGGTACTGGCCGTGGTGGAACCCGCCAGCGGTACCAGCGCGCCACCGACATTCTGTACGCCAGCCAGCGAGGCGAGGCTTTGCCCACCCACCGTGATCCCATTGGTGAACCCTGCCGTCAGCATCGCGGTAGCGCCGGCCTCGAGCATCGAGTCCATGCTGAACGAACCGTTCGCAGCCTGCCCCAATGCGCTGCTGGTCATCCCGGCAATCGCCGCCGATAGCACGATATTGCCCAGCCCGGCCGATACCGCTGCAGACGTCGCCGTGGCCGCTGTTCCGGCCGCAAGGGTACTGCCGGCGGCAGCGCCGGCTCCCAGCGCTGCCGATGCCGCCCCCGCCGTCATGACCGACGCGACCACCATCGTGGCCAGCATCCCGATCGTCTGGAACGCCCCGACACTGTCTGCCAGTGAAGTGAAACTCGTGGTCAGGTCGTCCGATACGGTGCCCTGCGTGAAACTGTTGCCCAGTTGCGCCTTCAGGTTCGCCAGTTCCTGCTGCGTACCGGCGGCGTCCACCGTGCCGTCGGCATTGAGTTGCTGCAGCGCCCCACCGATCTGGTTCACGGCATCGACATTCATCTGGTAATTGCCGGCGGACATGAAGCCGCCCTGCTGCGTCACCGTGCCGGTCGTCGTCAGCAAGCCATCGATGCTGGCATCGAACGTGTACTGCGTGCCAATATCCGTCGAACGCTGCTGGTTCGTTAGCGTCCCGGCATTGACAGTCAGCGAATCCGTTGCGGTGATCGATCCGGTATTGGTAATCGTCCCGCCATTCGTCGCCGTCAGCGTCACGTTCTGGCCGCTGATTGTCCCGTCATACTCGACTGACGCATAGTTTTGCGGCAAATACACCTGCGGCATCAGCGCATTGACTGTCGGGCACGCCGCGTTGCCGGTTGCCGTGCAACCCGGTTCGGGCACGGTCTCTTCCACGTACCAGAGCATCGGCGCATCGAGCGCGGCGATCTGCGACGGGCTCAACGCGGTGCCCAACGCAATGTTGTTCGCCTCGGCGTACTGGATCGCGTTGCCGTACAGGATCTGCTTTTCCTGATCGGTGACGGAAGTCTGGTTCTGGTTGTCGAACGACAGGCCGCTCACGAAACTCGCCTGGCCGGTCTGCTGCAACGCGGCCTGCTGCAGGAGCTGGTCTTCGGTGAACGGGTCGTAATAGAACTGGGTGGTGTCCGGCTGCAGGCTCGCGGGCAACGCGGCCAGCAACTGCTGCGGGCCGATAGCGCCCATCACCAGCGAGGCGGGACTGCTGACCAGATAGGAGGCACTGTGCGCGGCACCGGCGACCGTCTGCACGGTCGGACTGCCAGGCACCGATACCGTGCCGCCGCCTGAGCCGGCGCTGGCGGCGGAGCCTAGCGAACCGCTGGAGCCGTTCGCGATCCCGCCTGCAATACCGGACGCACCGGCCAGACCCGCACCGATGAGCCCGGTGCCGCTGGACTGATTCGCCGCGTCCGTCGCGCTGACGGGCACACCTACCGGACCGAGGGAGATAACCTGCTGGGAGCCGGTCGCCTGTGGCGTATAGACCGCGGGCGATGTGATGCCGTTGACGATCGTCGCACCCGTGAGCGCGACCTGCTGCCCCATCACATTGCCCGAGTTCTGCAACTGGCCACCTGCGGTGACCGACAATGAAGGCGCCTGGATCGTACCGGGCAGGCTGGCGTAGGGCGTGGGCGGCTGGATGCCGTCACGCGCGTTATAGGCGCTGCCAAACAGCGCCCCGCAGTTCGCCGCCGTGCCGCAACCCAGGTTGTCCGGCGGGATGGAACTGTCAATCACGAGACCATAGAATGCGTCGTGCCAGTAGGCATTGAGCGTCTGGTCCTGGTTCGTGATGGTCGATGCGGCGGTGATGGTCGCCTGGCTGCCGGCGGTAATCAGGCTGCCGGTATTGACCACCGTCCCCGCGTTGACCGACAGGTTGCGGTTCGCCGTGATCGTCGACGCATCGCCCGACTGTTCGTCGACGAAGGCATCGCAGTAATGCAGGGATGCGCCGCTACAGCCGAACTGCGCGGTCGTGCCGTAGTTCTGGTACACCTGCACGGGAGCGGACAGCGTATTGGTGAGTGCGGCCGTGCTGATCGCGATATCTCGGCCGGCCTGGATGTTGCCCGACGTGTTCGTGAGTGCGGATGACTGTGTCAGGTTCGTCTGCGGGTTCGTCGGGTCCGTGTTGTCGCGCGTGGTGCCAGCCCCGCCGATCACGACGTCCCGGCCGGCGAGCAGGTTGCCATAGGTGTTGTTCACCACCGGCGCGGCGATCACCAGGTCGCGCCCCGCAAAAACGGTGTTGTTCGTCTGCGTGTAACTGTAGGTCTGCGTACTCGTCTGGTCGCCGTAGATGTTCGCCGCGTCGTTGTTCGGCCCAAAAGTCGGATTGAAAGACCCCATCTGGTACGCAAAGATGGCGGCGTTTGTCATGGCGTCAGTGAAATCCTGACCGGGACGCAGGAATAACATTGACTGCGGACCGAAGTTCGTGCCGAAATAGCCACACTGGGCCTGCGACACACCGGCAGCACAACCCGTCGTCGACGTCACGGTATCCGTGTGGTAGCCCTGATTCGTGAAGCTGTTGGCGGTGATGAACAGGTCCTGCCCGGCGTACAGATTTCCCGCATTCGTCAGGCTCGCGCCGGTGCCGGTCAGCGACAGATTGTTGCCCGCAACGATCTGCCCCGCGTTCTGGGCGGTAAAGGTCGTCAGCGTCGAGGTTTGCAGGATAGGTGCCGCAGACGACGGGTCGATGCTGGCCGAGATGTTCAGCAGCGTGCCATTGGGATCGTTCATGTAGCCATCATGCTGACCCGGCAGCACCGTCAGCGTGCCCGCTGCGTACGCGGCCTGCAGTTGCGCGAGGAAGCTCGCATACGACGCGGAGTCGATGCTGTCAGTGATCGTCGTGACCACCGCATCGCCGCCGTTATCAAGCGACGCGACGTTCAGTGTGGCGTTGTTACCGGCCGAGATCGTGCTGCCGTGATTGTTCAGCGCTCCGGTGGTGATTGACAGGTCGTGTCCGGCGGCAATCACCCCACCCTGCCCGCTGGGCTGCGTCGTCGTGGTCGTCTCGGTGACCGTAGGTAACGCGATGCCATTAAACGTGCCCCCGCTCAGATCGGGCGCGGTCGCGATCGTCGCGCTGGACGGCTGAAGGTCGCCCACCCGGCCCGTGATCGTTGCCGTATAGTTGGCCGTGCTGCCGTCGCCATAGGTGATGTCGTCGTTGATCGTGAGCGAACCCATCGGCGCGGACAGTAACGCTGACGCAAGGCCGGCATCGGCGATCGTGGTCGTCGAGGTCGACGTGCTGGTGGCGTTCGCGGAAGCCTGACTGTTGTTGACATTGGCCGCGATGATCGAAATGTCGTTCTGTGCGGTGATCGTGCCGCCAATATTCGTCAGATCCCCGGACAGGTTCGCCGTCAGATTGCGCCCTGCCGCTGTCGCCGCCCCACTGTTGTCGTAACTGACGCCATTGAGGTTGACGTCGCGTACCGCGCTGACCGTGCCCGCGTTGGTCGTCGCGCCGGTGAGATTCACATCCTCGTTCGCGAGGATCGACCCACCGGCCTGATTGACGATCGTGCCTGACAGGTTGACGTCATTGCCGGCGGTGATCGTGCCGCTGTTGGTGAGCGTCCCATTGGTCGACAGCGTGATGTCGCCCGCCTTGCTGATCGTGCCGCTATTCGTAATGCCCTGCGCGGCGTTGATCGACACGCTGTTGCCCGGCATCGCCCACGTGCCGGAATTATTGAGCTGCAGCGTGTTGATCGTCAGCGCGTTGCCGAGATTGATCGTGCCGCTGGAGGCGGCCGACGGATCGAACGCCTGATTCTGCAGGTTCAGCGTCAGATCGTGCTGGGCCAGGATCTGGCCACCGGTGTTGTTGAACGTGCCGTTGCCGCCGGTGACCGTGACCGTCGCGTCGCCCGGTGCGGCCGGGTTCGCGGGGTCCGTACTGCCCGCGAACAGCACGCCGTTCTGGTTACCTGCCAGGTTACCGGTTGTGACGTTCAGCGCGTTCGTGCCGATGATCGCGCCGTTGTTGTTCGTCAGGCTGCCGCTGGCCGTGACATCCGTCGTCAGCCCGGCAATCGCACCCGCGTTGTTCAGGTCCGTCGCATTGACGGTCGTCGCGGCAATCGAGATCAGGTTCGCGCCGGCGCCGTTCGTGACGGTCGCGCCGGTGACCGTGAGCGGCCCACCCGCCAGCACGCTGCTCGTGTTCGTCACGCCGTTAGTGCCCGTCAGGTTCGCCGCGCCCTGAACGAGCGTACTGTTGCCACCGGTCGTCAGCTGGTTGCCCGCATTCGCCGTCAGATTTCCGCCGATCAGCGCCCCGCCGGTTGCAACGTCCGTACCCGACAGGTTGGCGTCGCCGACGACATTGATCTGCCCGGCGGACAGGTCGAGCGTGTTCTGCGCGGTGGCGTTCAGCGTGCCCGATACGGTGGTCGTGCCGCCGGTGGTGATATCCGCGGCGGACAGGGTTGCGTTACCGCCTGCCTGCGTGGTGCCGGTGATGGCCAGCGTCTGCCCGGCGGACAGCACCGCATCGCCCGCTGACTGGAGGTCGCCCTGCGCGTTCAGGTTGCCCGACTGGGCCGTCAGCGTGGTCGTGCCGAGGCTGGTTGTGCTGCCCGCCACCGTCAGGTTGCCGGTTGCCTGCGCGACCAGATTGCCGCCGCTGAGCACCGCGCCATTGATCGAGGCATCCCCGCCGTTAGCCTGGAGCGTTGCATTGCCGATGGCCGTCGCTGCACCCACCGTCAGACTGCTGGCCGCTGTTGCGTTCAGATTGCCACCGGTCTGGAGCGCGCCGGTCAGATCGATAGCCTGTCCGGCAACCAGCGTCGCATCCTGCCCGAAGCTCACGCTGCCGGCACCCAGCAGGTTGCCGCCCGCGCTGAGCGATCCGGTCCCGTTGCCTGACACGTTGCCTGAAACGGTGAGATCCGTGCCGGCCGTCAGTGCGGTATTGCCGCTCGTGCTGACGTTGCCGCCCAGCGTCATCGCCTGCCCCGCCGTCGCGGTGAGGTCGCCATTGGCGAGCACGTTGCCGGACGTGCTGACATTGCCCGTCGTACCAGTCAGCGACAGCGTCCCGCCGGAGTTCGCCTGCCCATTGACCGAGGCATTTCGCTGGGCGGCAATCTGCACCGCCGAGCCGCCCGTCACGGCGCCATTGACCGTCACATCCCGGGCGGCATTCAGCGCGAGCGTGCCGGGGGCCGAGACAGCACCGCCTATCGTCAGGTCACCATTGCCGGTCCTGCCGGTCGTCGTCAGTGCGAGGTTGTTGCCGGTGGCGACGGAACCGACCGACATGTCGCCGCCGGAGGTCAGGTTGACACTGCCGTTCGACTGCGCGGTGCCGATCGCGAGGCTGCCACCGGCGGTCATGTTCAGATCCTGCACCGACTGCACGGTTGCGCCCGCAGCGGAGATGTCGCCCGCAGCGTCTACCGTGTACTGGTTGGCCAGTCCATTGCCGCTCATCGACACATTGCCGGCACTCGTCAGCGTCGCGCTCTGCTGCGCGTAGGTCGAACCCACCGTGACGTCGCCGTTCGCGTTCACCACGACGTTGCCGGCCGTCGCCGCGAGCGCGCCTTGCAGGTTCACGCCGGGCCCCGCCGCAGTCGCCACGATGAAGATCTGCCCACTCGTGACCGAACCGAACTGGCTCGCATCGATCGCGACCGCCTGGCCGATGGCCGCTGCCGTGTTCGCCGTGCCGTTCGCGGTGGTGCCATACGTCGTGCCGGTGGCGTCCGTCGTCGCCGGACTCACGAGCTGGTTGCCGGCGATCATGTTGATGCGCTGGTCCGCGCGCAGCGGCGCGTTGAGGCCGATCGTCTGGGCAATCAGGTCAATGTTGCCGACCGTCCCGTCGATGCCGGGTCCGGGACCAGTCACCCCAGGCGCCCCGTCGATCTGGATGTGCCCTGACTGAACGTCATAAGCGAGCGCGCCGGCATGCGCATAGTCGGTGGGCGTGCCGCCCACACCCGTCAGGAACTGCGGCGTGCCGGTCGTCAGTGTGAGCGCAGAGATATTGGTGAGCGCCGTGCCGCCTGGCACAGAAATGCCGTTCGGATTGGCGATGATCAGCGAGGCGGGGTTGCCGAATACCTCAAGCGGACCCGCAATGACCGACGCGTACTGCGCGCCGGTCGAGGTTACCTGCGCGAGGATCGTGCTGGCCGTGCGCCCGGCCAGATTCGGATTCGCGCCGACCTGACCGCCGATCAGCGACGTGCCAGCCGTCAGGCTGTTGTTGAAAATCAGCCCTTCGGGGCCGGCCGACAGGCTCTGGAACTGGTTAGCCGACAGGCCCTGCGCATTCGGCGCGACAATACTGATAACGGGGACGCCTCCCGCACTCAGGGTCACCGCCGGCTGGAACGGGATCGGCGCGCGCGGATCGACGATCGGTGCGGCGTGCGCCACTTCATCAGCGAGGAACACCGCCGGAGCAAAGTACATCACCCCTGCCATCAGCACGGCGACCACGCGCATCCATAACGGCCGCGGCCCATCCTCAGTCAATGAGGAAGCAAAAAAACGGCGTCGATCCGACGCGGCGAGCCGGACAGCGTTACGCTGGGCCTGCTCGACCCACATTCTGTTTCCCGTGCGCATGGTTGTTAGTGCGTTCTTGTTGGGGACTATAGGGTGCCGGATGTGCCCGGAACTTCTGCATTTCGTTTGGCCTGCGAAACTATCACAGGCACACCAAAGGCCGGGCCACAGATTTCGCGATTTGACGAACATTGACAATTTCGTTGTGACCCGGCAACGCGAAAACATGCAATCAGACCAGTCCGATTGACGTCGCGATATTTCACATTGCTCCGCTGCTCCGCTGCTCCGCTGCTTCGTTGCCGGCAAGGCGCGTCCATGCTAGCCGGACGCATCTGTCTGATCATCGTCGCGATGGTGTCCGTCAAGCAGACTGCGCAGCCCGCCGTTGCGCACGCGCCACCGCTTGTGCCTGACCGGCACGCCACTTGAAAATCACCTCGGCGATCTGTGGGCGCAGTTCGACTTCCTGCTGCCCGGTTTCCTCGGTACCCGTCAGGATTTCACCCGGCGCTGGCGCACCCCCATCGAAAACGGCGGCGACGCCGTGCGACGCGAGCTGCTTGCGCGGCGCATCCGCCCCTTCATGCTGCGCCGGCGCAAGGACGAGGTCGCCACCGAGTTGCCGCCGAAAACCATGATCGTGCGCACCGTCGAACTCGAAGGGGGACAGCGTGACCTCTATGAGACGGTGCGTGCCGCGATGCATGAAAAGGTCCGCGCCGCAGTCACCGCAAAGGACTCGCGCGTAGCCACATCATCGTGCTCGAGGCGCTGCTCAAGCTGCGTCAGGTCTGCTGTGACCCGCGGCTCGTCAACCTCAAACAGTCGGCACGCGTGAAGGAATCGGCCAAACTGGGACTGCTGCTCGACATGCTGCCCGAGCTGATTGCCGCTGCGTTGAGCGAAGCCGGGATTCCATACGTAGTCCTGACCGGTGATACAACGGATCGCATAACACCGGTCAGACGCTCCCAGCAGGGCGAGGTACCACTATTCCTGATCAGCCTGAAGGCGGGTGGCGTTGGCCTGAACCTGACCGCGGCCGATACCGTGATTCACTACGATCCATGGTGGAACCCCGCCGTCGAAAATCGGGCCATCGGTCGTGCACATCGTCTCGGGCAGGACAAGCCCGTGTTCGTCTATGAGCTGATTACGGCCGGCAGTGTCAAGGAGAAGATCGTCGCGACGCAGGAGCAGAAAGCAGCGCTTGCCGACGCCATCCTGTCCGAAGATGGCGCAGGCGCCGTCAAGTTCTCGGCCAATGATCTTCAGGCGCTGTTCGAGCCCATTCCGGTCACGACGTCCATTTCACCGGCACCGAAGTCGCGCCCTCTCACCAGGACCGGGACTTAGGATGGAGGATTTTCTGAGGTAGGTCTGGAACAAGAAGAGGCCTGGCCGGGACTCGCCAATATCTTTCGGTGTTCCACCATCTGCTTGCGGAATTGCGGGGGTGTATCCGAATCCTCATTTCGCTGGAAAGATGCCGCAACACGAGTGGATCTCGCAAACCGCTCGCGAAGCTCAGCATTCATCGCAAGGTAACCGGGCGATAACGGCGAACGTCGACTCCATCGATCAGCTGAGGCGCTCGGTTCCCTTCGAATTTCGGAGTAGCTCGGGGGCTTCGAAGGCGGTGTTGTCGATGACAATATCGGCACCCTGGATCGGTCGGCATTCTGCTTCGTACATCTCGAATGCCGGGTTGTACCGCGCCTCGTACAGTTTCGTGACGTCCGTACCTTCGCCGTACCGCAGCCTGTCACGCGCGATACCACGGGCGTTCGTCTTATCCTTATCAGCATGCAAATAGATCACCAAATCGAGCGCCGACCGAAGGATTGGCCGCTGCAAGAACGAACCATCCAGCAACAATATGGCGTCAGCGGTAGCCGTCATCGGGTCGGAGTCGCACGGCGAATCCGTTTCTAGGTCGAATGACGCCAACCGATACACCCGATCACCGCCGGCGCCGAACGGATCCAGCAATAAGCGGCGAACCGAGTCTAGCAGGCTGCGGAAATACTCGAAGCAATCACGAGCGGCTTTCCTCCCGAAGGGGAACCTGGAGTCGCTTTTTCCACCATCCGGGAATTGATTGCCCGATTCCCGTCTCTGGTGGCTAGTCGGTGCCGTTTTTAGCCCCGATTTAGCTTATTGCGCCACCTGCGCACGGATTTGTCCCAAGGTGCGCATACGAACCAGGTTGTACGCTGCCATCGTCAGCACAAACATCTGATCCACTTTCTTCAAACCACGCACCATCACTTGACGCATGCCCCCAACGGTCTTGGCCCAGCCGAATCCCTGCTCGATCAGCTTGCGCTTTTGCTGTGAGACGGCGTAGCCCTCGCTTTGGGCAATCGCCTTCGGTACCGCCGAATGGCGTCCTGAATTGTTCTGCGCCACATGTGGCGTGACCTTCATGTCCACACAGGCTTCCACGAACTCCTGGGCGTCATAGCCCTTATCAGCTCCGAGCGTAATCTCACGCGCCGGGTCATCGAGCGCCTGTCTGGCATCGTTAATCATGGCCTTTGCGGCTTCGCGCTCGGCATAACCATCAGCGATCGTCACCACGGCATTGGCCACCAAGCCGTGGCGGTTGTCGCTCAAGGTATGGCCCATGTAGCGCAATTCACTGGCCGTGCCGCCTTTACGATAGAGCCGTGCATCAGCATCGGTCTTCGACTCATGGGTGTCGTTGCTACGCTTCTCGCCTTTGAAGTTGCCCCCATCGCCGTTGGCCTGGTCGTCATCGTCACGGCGCACAAAGCTCTTATGGCCGGCCCAGGCCTGGATCAGCGTACCGTCAACGCTGAAGTGCTCGCCTGATAGCCAGTCTTTCTGCTGTGCAATGGCCAGCACCTCATTGAAGAACTCGATGACCGCGTCATGTTTAATCAGCCGTTCCCGGTTCTTGGTGAACACAGTTGGCACCCATACGCTATCGTCCATCGACAGCCCAATGAACCAGCGGAACAGCAGGTTATATTGGACCTGCTCCATCAACTGCCGCTCGGAGCGCACGCTGTACAGCACCTGCAACAACATCGCCCGCAGCAATTTCTCCGGCGCTACGCTCGGCCGGCCGCCTTTGACGTCAGCTTCATACATGCCGGCAAACAAGCCGTTCATCTTCGACAACGCGGCGTTGGCCATCTTGCGAATCGCGCGCAGCGGATGGTCCGCTGGAACAAAGTCTTCCAGCTTACGCATCGTGAACAAACTCTCGGTGAAGGTGTCGGCGCCGCGCATCATTTCTCAGGGTAGTGGCTTCCTCAGCATAACGTTTCATGCGACTCATCCGCTGACTTGCCGTCGTCGGTATTTCCGCAGCCTGCTAGGTCTCTGGCGTCATGATAATAGCCCGCAGCAGAAAATCGCCCCTGTCTATAGCGCACTGCCTTGGGATGATGAAAACTGTCCACCGATCCGTTAATCACTTCGCGGCCACCCCGCCCCAGCATCAGCGACAACTCGGCCGCTAACGAAGATTTTCCGGATGCCGTGCGACCATCGACGGCGACGCGAAGCGGCCGGCTCGTTCTCACCGCCAATATCGTCTGAACGACTGCAGCAATAACCACGCTTCTGCCCATTTGTCCCTCAACTATTCAACGGTAACGGATTTCGCGAGATTTCTCGGCTTATCGACGTCTGTTCCCCTCGCCTGCGCACAATGCAAAGCGAGCAATTGCATTGGGATCGTGTGGAGAATCGGCGACAGCGGACCGTAATTCTCATGCAACTGAATAACGTCCACACCGTCGGAACGAACGACGCCACAACCATGGTCAGCGAACACGAATAACCTGCCACTCCTTGCGCTGACTTCGTGCATGTTGGACTTCAGCTTTTCTAACAAAAAATCGTTCGGTGCGACCGCGATTACGGGCATCTCCTTGCTCACCAAGGCAAGAGGGCCGTGCTTGAGCTCGCCAGCCGCATAACCTTCCGCGTGAATATATGCGATTTCCTTCATTTTGAGTGCGCCTTCTAAGGCAATCGGGAAATGCACCCCTCTGCCGAGGAACAACATGTTTTCCCGGCTCGCGAGATGTTTCGACCATTCGACGATTTTTGGCTCAAGTTCGAGCACCTTGTTCATCGCATCGGGAAGGTGGCGGAGCGAAGTGAGGTGCCGACCTTCCGCTTCGTCGTCGATGACTCCACGAATTTGCGCGAGAGTCAATGCGAGCAGAAAAAGCGCGACGAGTTGCGTGGTAAATGCTTTCGTCGACGCCACCCCGATTTCGATGCCCGCGCGAGTGATGAAGCTCATGGACGCCTCACGAACCAAGGTGCTCGTTGCGACATTACAAATCGCCAGAACGTGAGTCATGCCGATCGACTTCGCTCGATGGATCGCCCCAAGGACATCCGCCGTCTCTCCGCTTTGCGAAACAGCAACGACCAACGTGTTATCGTCGGCGCACCAGTCCCGATAGCGAAACTCGCTTGCAACTTCGACATGAACTGGAAGCCGAGCAATGCTCTCGATCCAGTATTTTGCAGTCAGCGCTGCGTGGTAACTCCCTCCGCAAGCGACAACGAGAACGGAAGAGACCTGCTTCATGGCGCGCCAGGCATGATCGCCGAACAGCTCCGGCGTAATGCCGTCAATGCCCTGCAACGTGTCTGAGACGGCCCGCGGCTGTTCGAAAATCTCCTTCTCCATGTAGTATCGATGCGGGCCCAGCACAACAGCAGCACTATTGCCATCGACCGGCCGCACATCACGCCCGACACGGCGTCCGTCCGCACTTGTCACTAGATGCTCGCGAAGCTGAACGTCGGCGACATCCCCATCCTCCAGATAAACGACCTGACGCACCCCGACCGGCATCGCGGCCACGTCCGAGGCTAGGTAGTTGCCGTCGGCACCGATGCCGATAATGAGAGGCATGCCGTGCTTTGCGCCGACCAACCGGTGCGGCTCCTCCCTGCACACCACGGCAATCGCGAAACTACCTCTCAACTCGGTCACGGCTTGCGAGACAGCATCCGTTAGGTCACCGTCGTACAACGAGTCCACCAGATGCGCGATGATTTCGCTGTCGGTTTCACTCTTGAAGACGTAGCCCTTTTTTTTCAGGATCGACCGGAGTTGGTCATGGTTTTCGATTATCCCGTTATGAGCGATGGATATCCGCGCGTCATCATCACCAGGAGACATGTGGGGATGGGCATTTGCGGTGACTGGCGCTCCGTGGGTCGCCCACCTAGTATGTGCGATCCCCAAACGACCGCCGAGTTGTAACTCGGCAACCTCCAATCGAAGTTGCGCAACTCGCTTCACGGTACGAGCACGAGAGAGATTGCCGCGTTGAAGCAGAACGACGCCACATGAGTCATATCCTCGGTACTCGAGCCGCTCTAGCCCGACCAGCAAGTCTTCCGCGATGTCGTTATGAGACACGGCCCCAATTATTCCACACATGTCAAAAGTTCCCATAAATGATCACGTATGATCGTACAATATGCGATATGAAATATATGTTCATTTTTCGTCGAAATATGACGTTTCAGTTTCATCTCTGTCGCATCACTTTTTTGAGACCCCGGCATGGATTCCAGCGACCTCGACGATCTTGATTTGAAAATTCTCGCCGCGCTACAGGAAAATGCATCGCTGTCGAATCACGAATTAGCGACGCTCGTCCAATCTTCGGCACCGACCTGCTCTCGCCGAGTCGCCAAGCTGAAATCGTCCGGCATCATCCTGCGTACGACCGTCGTCATCGACCAGGAAAAGATCGCGCCTGTTGTGACCGTCATCGCGGAGGTGACGCTCGATCGTCAAACCACGGAAGACCGGATCGAGTTCGAGCGGCTTGCGTGCGCCATGTCGGCCGTCGCGCAATGCTATCGAGTGTCGGCCGGCCCTGACTTCATTGTGATCGTGCATTTGCCGAACTTGAATGCGTACGACGACTGGGCTTCGAAGCTGTTTCGCCGCGCCACCAATATCCGGAACGTGCGCACCTTCTTCGCAACGCATGTCGCGAAATTCGAATCAGCAGCCGCGCTCGTCGCCTCCCCTAATGACGGATCGGCGGACGGCACACGAGTTCATCACACATAGGCACAAACGCGCTCCCGGCAGCAGGACGGTGTCGGCCAGAATTGACGGTATAGGTACTGGATTGGCCGGAGAATGTAATCGAAGCGAAAACGTCTCGATTCTTCCCTCCCGCGTTCGCACCGTCAGCGCAAGGTACGGATAAGCGAATGCAGCAAGAACGGCCTTGATCGCATCGCCGAACGCTGTCTCACCGCGCTCATCCGATACGGTCATGCTCAAAGATTTCCGCCCTGTCCTGAAGGCGTCCTTGCCGACCGGAACGACGATGTCCTGAAACAGCATGGCCGACACGACGACTCCTCTATGAAGCGCGATGCGCGCGTTATCGTCGATAGAAAGCAAACTGACGAGCGGGTACTGCAGCACCCTGTCACTGGACACGGTCGACTGGGGTAATTTGAGCTGTCGGGTCCACTCGCCCAGCAGATCACGCCAGTTGTCTCTATCGCCCACTAGCGAAAGGAGCTTTCCAGCGATGCCGGCGCCAGCGTCCGAGAGCAGCAATGCAAAATTCGGATAGCCATCGCCGGGTACTCGATCCAGGACTAGTCTGTAAGTTAACTGCAACTGCCCTCGGCTGCGCACCACGCGATACAAATGCCACCGATCGCGGCCAACTTCCAAATCACGAGGAAATTCAAGCTCAAGAACGCTGCGTCGCAGTGGCATGTCAACAGTCGAACCCAACCAGAATTGCGTACGCAAGATCATGTCCGAACTTCTCCAAAATGATCGACGTGTTATTGATTAGGTCTCGATCCGCTCAAGCGCTCGACGATGTCCTTGACGCGTTCTGCCATCTCCACTAGCGCGGATCCCTGCAGAATCGAGAGAATTTCATTTCGGATACGCAATCGATCCTCTGATCCCGACATTCGCTGCAGCAGCATGACCAACCACTTTCTGTTTGGATTAGTCTCACCCATCAACGCCAGAACGCACATCGCGCAATGCTCGCAGGCCATGCGGACTGAATGCGATGCCGCGGCGTTGCCGCCCCGCATCCGAATACCATCCCGAATATGGCGCTCGGCAAGCGCGAGATTCAGCTCGAATACGTACGCGGCGAATCTGTGAAGTGCGTGATCCTCGATCCATCGACCGGCCACATCTGGATTCTTCAGCCGATGACCGCTCGTTATCTGATGACAAACCGACAACTCCCAGCTATTCAAATTCCTAGTGATCGCGAAATCATCGGATGTTGCAGCCGAAACGCGGCGCCGCTCCCATTCAGCAAGAAATTTTCCGAAGATCTTCACATCGCTCGCAAATACGAACTCGACATCGACTTGGCGTACCGCCGAAGGCACGCCTCTCGGGAACACCAAGGTCGACTGCACCGGAAAGGGAAATTCGGAGTCGCGATCGCTGTCTATCAACACGAGGAAATCCAAGTCAGACGAAGGCCCCCCCAATCCCGCGGAAACACTCCCACCAAGAATCACGGCATAGCGATTTTCAGTCGCGCTCGCGAAGACGGATACGGAAACACCCAATATTTTCGTCAACGCTTCGAGCGAGCCGGGGACATCGGATGGTAAATCCGATTGCCACGCGCCCGAAGCACAAGTTAGTTCAGACACAATTGATCGTCCTTGTCGAGCTACGTGCGGCGAGCGAAATCGGAATAATTGACACGCACGCCCATAAGAACATAAATGCGAAGCCGGATGTCCCATGTTCAAAAGCGATTCGACTCGCGAGCACGGATATCGATAAGAGCACGCCCATCGACACCGATGTGTACAGCGCCACCGCTGTGGCTCTCAGTTCGTCAGGCACTTCCGTGGATACGAACTGCATGAATGCCATACTGTTAAGGGAAATGGCGAAGCACTGAAGAATCTGCAACACGCATATCCAGATCGGATCGAACGTTACCGCAAGCCCCCCCAGCGAACGGCACTGCCCAGAACCGCAACGCCCTGCATCGACAAGACGCGATGCCTCGCAAGAAACGGAGCGCCAAAAAAGAACATCAGCATCTCACAGCTGATCCCAACGCCCCAGAAGATGCTGATCGCGCCCGTCGAAACGCCATGCTTTTCCCAGAACAGGCTCGAGAAGGAATACAAAAAGCCGTTACTGCTCTGCACGAAGGCGGCCGCCAACATGACGTAAAAATAGTCCGGTCGCTTCAGGAGTTTAAAAACGGGTACCCGTGACATCTTGCATCGAGTCGACCGAAAATCCGGGAGATTTAACGCAATGACGGAAGTACACAGCAATATCGACAAAACAGCATCGACGACTACGCCGATACCGAAATTCGGAATGAGAAATCTTCCCGCAAGGCAAGTCCCCATCGCGAACCCGAGGGAGCCCCACAAGCGCAGCCGGCCGAAACGGAAGCCACGCTGCGTACCAGCCTCGACAGCAAGCCGGTCCATCATCGGATACATGGCGGGCATGAATAGGCTGAGCATGACTGCGACAAAAAATACGAGGGCACGGCCCTCGAACAACAAGTACAACGAATATGTCGCCGTTGATATCAATGCTAGCGCAGCCAATACGAGCTTGAGCCGACCCGTAACGTCGGCTACATGAGATACCAGAGGATTGCCAACCACCTTTAAGGAGTAGGTGACTGAGAGAAGATATCCGACTTCCTGAACCGACAACCCTTTCGCATTTAGCCAGCCAGGGAAGTATGGAACGATGATGCCTTGTGCCAAGTAAAGCAGCAAATAAAATATGCATATGACGTAGCAATCTGCCGGGAGCGCGATATCTGTCCGCCATTGACTAATTAATCGTGTCCTTAACACGTCACACCTTGAGACTAACTTGACAGCGGAGAATTTTGAATCGAAGCCAGCAAATCCGTGGTACATACGCTCTGTGTTCGCGGCAGATACACCACCTTGCAAATATCGGAAAATTCGTCGAACTGTCCTACCCAATCATCTCCCATCACCATCACGTCGGCCGACAGGTTCATCAGATATTCCCTTTTCCTGTCAAACGACTCTTCAAGAAAAACCGAGGAAACGAAGCGGCTGGTCCCTACGATCTCGAGCCGCTCGCTCTCCGAAAACACCGGCATGCGCTGCTTCTTCAGGAAGGTGAAAGCATCGCTCGATACACCTACGTGCAGTGCCCCCAACACTGCTGCCCGCTGCAGCAACCGGACATGGCCAATGTGGAAAAGATCGAAGGTCCCAAATGTCACAATCACGTGCTGTTTGCTCATAGCCAGGTTCCTCGCGAAAGTTTGGCTTTCCTCATGGACGACAGGCGCTCCGCAATCTGCTCGCAAGCGGACCGGCTTTGTGCTTGGTGAAACAATTCACGTACTTGAGCACGCTCCGGTCGAAAGACATCGGGCTCGCTCAGCGAAGTATCGAGATGCCGCAGAAACTCCGAAAATGTACGTGACTTGAAGCCAGGCGTTACGGTCTCATAGTCGAACATGAATCCCCGTCTCGCTTCGTAACGGTGCGCATCGTAGGGAATGAAGATCATCGGACGATCCAGCAGTAAAAAGTCAAAGAATATCGACGAATAGTCCGTAACTAGCACGTTCGTCTGCAGCAACATTTGCTGGACACTTCTTTGTTCTGAATTCGCTTCGACGATCACACGCGAGCCCGGAAAACTAGCATCGCTCGCATCCTTTCGCTCCACGACATGACGACGTATGACGAGCTGCGCGTCGTGCGCAGCGAGAAGTCGATCAAGCGAGTCGAAATCGAAATCGTCGAATGGAAACAGCTCCGTGGCCTCCTCCCCGTCTCGCCAGGTCGGCGCATAGAGAATCGTCTTCTTGAATGCCCCGATGGGCTGCGGCGGAGTATTCGTCGGCAGTTCCATGAGTCGGTCGTTGCGCGGCGTATTCGTGATCCATACGTCGTCGATCTTCATGTCGAAACACAATGCCATTGCAAACTGGTCGATCTTCGAACATGAGATCAGCGCGCTGTAACGTTGGGTCACCGGTACCAAATCGCGCTCCCACGCTACTCGCGATTGAATACCCAGGCGCTTGAGCGGTATGCCGTGCCACAGATTAAGGAAGAATTTTCGACGCGGATGAAAAAAATACGGAAAGAATATCTTCGCCAACCATCCCCTGGATGTCGCCGCCAGTGACGCATTTAGGAACGCACGAAAACCGGCGATAGATCTCGCGTAGACCACCTTGTCGCCGTACAGAGCTTGTAAATGCCGGTACAACTCGCGATGGTACACAAACGCCACCGGCTTCAACGAGTGAATTTGATTTTCCAGAAAGTATTCGAAAAGATACCGTGTGTTCTCACAAAATTCCGCATATGGAAACACGAACAGCATCAGATTCTTGTTCCTTCTCGGAACAAGCCCTTCAAGCAGATGAAAAGCAAGCGACAGCGGTACCAAAATAGAAAGCTTTACGATCAGCGCACCCACTCGCCCACTAGTCTTCGGGCTCTTAGCCCACGCAGGATTCTTCGACATCTCAACGAACCTCGGTCGCAACGGTGTTGGCACCCAGGATGTTCCGCAACGACTCATCCTCTGATTGGATATGCGAATTCAGCTGCACGCCGCCGTAATTGAGTGGCTCGCCTGAATACAGCACGACACGCGACCCGTCAGCATGGCGGGTCTCATCCGCCAGTGAGAAGCAGCCGGAGGCGATTGCGGCAAGAGCAAAACGGAGGGCAGGCCTATCGCTTACAACCTTCTGAGCGATCTCATGCTGTCGAATCGCCTCGTGATCGCCACGCGCACCCTGGAATTGCAGTGGAGGCCCCTGCACCAGAATTTCACCTGCGTCGGCGGTCTCATTGATCAGGATCGTCGATGTACGAACGTATCCGTGCCCATTCTCGATTTGTCGTCGATGTCCGCCGATTCCTACGTAGCAACGTTTGCCGCTACTGTCCAACAACGACAGATCTGCTGGGTGCTGGTTGATCGCCCGGTTAGCGAACCGCGCCAGCAAGGAACCCTCGATAACGAGCCGGTATGCGAGTACGGCAAGATCGAATTGGATATCATGCAATTGCTCGAATGCGCGAATCTTCTCGTGCAAAGACTCGTGGAAATCACACCGTATTTTCCGGTAACGGATCGACTCCGGATCGGCCTTCACCCCCTGCGAAAACGCGCCGAAGTCGCCGACTATCGTCGGTACCCGATAACGGCAGGCGATATCAATAGCAGGAATCCCAGGTCGATCGGTCACGACCAGATCGACGTTGAGCTTGTCGGGAAATGTACTCGCCAACGCGAGTGCCGTTTCAATATTGGCAGGACCCCCGCTGGCGAAAAATACAACACGCATCGGACGGCCGCTTTCCGCCGTAAATATGGAGGAGTTATTCATCACTCGCCTTGGACATGATCTGGATAATTGTTCGTGTACGGCCAGATCCTGTGGGCTGCATGCTTGCGGCTCGTGTTTGGCTTGCGATACAACGCCTCGACGCCCATGCGCTTCATCAAGGTGCTGACGTGTCTGCGCCCGACCTTGATGCCTTCGCGACGCAGCAGCCGTGCCAGCATTCGTGCCCCTGCAAATGGATGCTCGAGGTGAAGCTCGTCAATCTGGCGCATCAATTTCAGATCCGCTTCGCTGACCCCACGCGATTGGTAATAGGCACTCGACCGGCTGATGCCTACCAGCCGGGCCTGCTGTGTCACCGGCAGAGCGTGATCACGATCGATCATCGCCTTACGCCCAGCAGTCCCGCCTTGCTGAGCGCGCTTTCTAAAAAACAGCATCCGCGGCACTCCACGGCCCCATGGGTAGAAACGCACCGATGCCTATACTGAAATGCGCATGGACAGTGGCCGCTATGATTTTGGAGGCAATGACCCCGTCAAAAAACCTGGCCCAGGGGGAAGCTGCGGACCCGCTTGTGGTGGCGCCCCAGTGCGACCCCGTTTAGGAATGTGATTTCATCCGAGTCCCCCGTCCGGCGTGCCCAACCAACACGAGGTTCGATCATGCCCAGACTGCATAGCAAGCCGACAGGTCTGCCCGTCGTCAACGACAGGGCTGCAGCCATCGACATTGGATCCCGATTCCATGTCGTTGCGGTACCGCCAGACCTGTGCGATCAACCGGTACAGACTTTCCAGGCCTTCACGGGCGACCTCCACCGTATGGCCGACTGGCTCGTATCGCTGGGGATCAAGACGGTGGCGATGGAATCGACCGGCGTGTACTGGATCCCGGCCTACGAGATCCTCGAGGGCCGCGGCCTCGAAGTCATCGTGGCCAATGCACGCGAATCCCGCGCCGTGCCCGGCCGCAAGAGCGACGTCAACGATGCGCAGTGGCTGCAGCGGCTTCATGCCTGCGCCCTGTTGCGCCCAAGCTTCAGATCTAGTGGCGACATCGCTGCGCTTCGTGCCTATCTGCGGCTCCGGGAACGACATCTGGACTACGCGGCCGCACACATCCAGCATATGCAGAAGGCGCTGACCTTCATGAACCTTCAACTGCACCATGTCGTCACCGACGTGACCTGAGCCACAGGAATGCACATCATCCGCGCCATCGTGGCCGGAGAGCGTGATCCCGGCGTGCTGGCTGCGATGCGTGATCGCAACTGCAGGTCCAGCGTCGAGACGATCCGGGCCGCCCTGGTGGGCAACTACCAGCCTGAACACGTCTTCGCGCTGCAACAGGCCCTGGCACTGTATGACTTCTACCAGGCCCGCGTCGACGAATGCGACGCCCAGATCGAACGCACGCTGGCCATGCTTGCCGCCGACAGGCCCGTACCTCAGGAGCCATTGGCGAAGGCGCGCAACCGGACCCAGCAGCCCAACGCGCTGAGCTTCGACGTGCGTACTCTCATGTACCAGCTCGCTGGCGTCGATCTCACCCAGATTCATGGAATCGGCTCCTACCTGGCTGTGCGTCTGGTCGCCGAATGCGGCACCGATCTCAGCCGATGGCCTACTGCCAGGCACTTCACTTCCTGGCTGACCCTGTCGCCAGGGTGCAAAGTGAGCGGCGGCAAGGTCCTGTCCTCGCGTACGCGCAAGACAACCAATCGCGTGGCTGCCCTGCTGCGGCTGGCTGCCGTCACCGTGGGAAAGACCAGCACCGCGCTAGGTGCGTTCTACCGCCGGCTGGCGGCACGCATTGGCAAGGCCAAAGCTGTCACTGCCACGGCGCGCAAGATCGCCGTGCTGTTCTACAACGCCATGCGCTTCGGCATGCAATACGCCGACCCGGGAGCCGACCACTACGAACAGCGGTACAAGGAGCGTGTCATCAGGCAGTTGCACCGGCGGGCCGCCGAGTTCGGCTTCTGCCTTCAACCGGCGGAGGGCGTTTCTTAGGAATCATTCTCCAGCGTCAATTGCCCGATCTTCGCGTGCAGCACCTTCACGTCGACTGGCGGCGCCGACGGCGCCGCGCTGCCCCCTTCGAACACATCGGCAACCCGCTCCTGCAGTTGCTTCTTCCAGTCCGTGATCTGGTTCGGATGGACATCAAATTGCTGGGCCAGCTCTGCCAGCGTCTTGTCGCCCTTGAGCGCCGCCAGGGCCACCTTTGCCTTGAACGCCGGTGAGTGGATCCGTCGGTTTCGTTTCGTCATCTTCTGGTTCCTTGTTGCCGGCCATTATGGCCGACTCACGCCCCAGCTTTTCCACTCAACGAACTGTCTGAATTCTCGAAGCCACCTCTATAACCATCGGCCTCGAGTCTCAGGAACGCGTCGAGCGTTTTCTGGGTGCAACTGATGTCTTCCATGTCGATGCACGCGCTGATTCCGTGCGACGCGGCCGCTCGCAAGATCATTGAGACTCGTGCCATGCACGCGTCTTCGTCGAGACGCAGTCCGAGGGCAGTCAATTTTATCGACAGCTCGGTGGGTTCATTTGCTGCACCGAGCGCCTGGACGAGATTGAGATAATCGTGAGCCATCGACTCCGCCTGATCGGACGACGACGCAGTCTCGCCCAGCACATCGACGGTTGTACGGAAGCCTGCTGCGTGGAGCGCGTGGATGCGCGTGCGAGCCTCGCAGAGTGTTTCGCCGGCGATATAGCGACGGGAGATCTTACGGATTAGCGAACGGGGAACGAGCGGGATGGCGCGAGCGGCCATCGTATTGAGAATACGCATGTTGTGGTCTCGTGAAAACGCGGCCGCACGAATCTGGGTATGAAAAGTCGATTCGAGCAACTTCACCGGACTGCCTTTCACAACAGGTCCGGGACGAATGCCAAAGTGGATGCAATCACTGCATCGACACAGGCTTTCAGTGCGTGTTCGAGGGAGGCCAGGCAGCTGCGTGCATTGTTTGAGTGGAAGTTTAAGCGGTCGATTGCGAAGTGGCTCAAAGCCAGCTTTCGTCACTTCAGTCAGGCACTGCGATCGTAGCACGAGCGAACGAGCGCTGGTCATCCGTTGTTGGCCGACCCCGGTCCGGCGACAACCAACTCGGATCGACCCTGTATAGAGCCAGTCGGCTTCCTCCGAAGCGGCCATTCAAACGGCAGCGGTGTCCCGCATTTTGCGACGCTGGGTCGAAACGTTTGCGCTTCTATACGGTGATTACACCGCGTCCGAGTTCGATGACACGGCCTCCAACACGGATTTCGCCACTTGCGCTTACCGAAAGCCGCAGCAGACACGGTCGGCCGACGGCTTCGCCCTGCTCAATCTGAAAAACAGCTGGCACATTGTGATTGTTGGCAAGCAACCATCCGCCCAGGTTCGCGCAGGCCGATCCGGTGCCCGGGTCTTCCGAAACGCCACCGCCTTGCTTCGCAAAGAAGTAGCGAGATATCACCCTCCCTGAGTGGGCCGAGTCGAACGCGAACACGTAGGCGGTCTTGCGGCCGAGACTACTTTGCGGCCAAATATCCACACGAGCACTATCGGGCCGTGCGCGGCGCACAGCATCGGGGTTCTTGAGCGCAACCAGTAGTTGATCGGCACCTGTGTCGACCCAGATCGGTGACACGAGCAGATCATCTTCACTCAGGCCCAGCAGGGATGCAGTTTCTCCATCAGACAACCCACAGGCGGCTATTTTCGGCTTGCCAACATGCGGCGCAGCGAATGTCCACACATCGCCATCGGCATGCACGGGTACAACCCCAGCTTTGAATTCAAGTGTGAGGTCGTCGCCTGTCTTGACGATGTCTCGCACTACATGGGCCGTGCCGAGCGTTGGATGGCCGGCAAAGGGCATTTCGTAGCCGGGCGTGAAAATGCGTATCTGCGCATGTGCATGTTTCGAAGGCAAAACAAATGTCGTTTCGGACAGATTGAACTGAACGGCAAGTGCTTGCATTGTTGCATCGTCCAAGCCGCGCGCATCTTCGAACACACAAAGCGGATTGCCACCAAAGGTAGACTCGGCAAACACATTTAGCAGGCGGAAAGCATAGGTTGTCATTCAATTCTCGCGTTGATGAAGCGATGAGCAGGTTAAAGCGTGGACCTACCGTCATTATTCGCGCTGGCGGGAGGATTGTCGCCGATGTACGCCCATCTTTGAAGGTCCGGTATTGGCCGAACTGAGCCGACCAGAAGCCGCTACAGCCGGGCTCGCGGCAGACTTTCGGTAAAGTCCTGACCAGAATCGCTCCGCGACCACGTTCACTCACGCACAATCACACATGGCTTGCTTGCTCCCCCCTGCCGGTGCCGTCCTTTTGCTGGTCGATCTCCAGAAAGCGATCGATCACCCGAGTTGGGGGCGGAGAAACAGCCCGCTTGCGGAGACTAAAATTGCCCGTTTGCTCGGTCACTGGCGCAGTAACGGCTGGCCGATGTGGCACATTCGGCACGACTCGAAGGAACCCAATTCGCATTATCGACCGGGCCAAACCGGACATGACTTCAAGTCAGAGGCCACTCCGGTCGCCGGCGAGCCGGTAATTCCGAAACAGACCAACAATGCCTTTATAGGTACGAATCTGGAAGCACTACTCCGTGTGCAAGGCCATGACACGCTAGTACCGCTGCACAGAGGTTATGACAGTTTGGCTGGGTTGTAGGACAGGCAAGCAATTATGGTCAACGAGCAGTTTGATGCTGCGAGCGATGCCTGCTTGCCGGCTGATCAATCCATTGCGTTCGAGGTTGAGCACCATTTGATGGACGGAAGGAGCCGTGACGGCGAAAAACCGCTGCATGTCGTGCTCGGCCGGAGCGCGGCCGTTTATCAAGCTGTAGGCCCAGATGAAAGCGAGATACTGACCTTGCTTGTCGGTGAAGCTCGGGCAGGCTGAGCGCTCGCCTGGCAATGGAAGCGACTTCTGATTCATTCGGAACCCCGGCAGTCGAAGGAGGCTCCCCCGAAGGAAGCCATCCGGATGAATCTACGCTATCGAGTCGAACTCGACCAATCTGAACGTGAGGCGCTTGCTGCCATGCCAAGCGGCGGCAAGCACGCGGCACGCAAGCTCAAGCGTGCGCAGATCCTGCTTGCAGCGCACGCTGGCAAGGATGACGCGAGCATTGCCGCCACCGTGGCGGTTGGCGAATCCACGGTGTACCGCACCAAGCGTCGCTTCGTGGAGATGGGGCTGGAAGCGGCGCTGAACGAACAGGCTCGGCCTGGGGCGCAGCGCAAGCTCAGCGGCAAGGAAGAGGCCCTGCTGATCGCCACCGCCTGCACCAACCCGCCACCGGGACGTGCGCGCTGGACGCTGGAATTGCTCGCTGACACGTTCGTCAAGCTGACCGAGCATGAAGCGCTATCGCGCGAGACGGTACGCCGGCGTCTGGCCGAGAACGATCTGAAGCCATGGCGAAAGGACATGTGGTGCATTCCCAAGATCGACGCGGAATACGTTGCACGCATGGAAGACGTGCTCGACCTGTACGCCGAAACCCCGGACCCGCAGCACCCGGTGGTG
The DNA here is from genome assembly GCF_905221015.1 of Paraburkholderia nemoris. Classification (NCBI taxonomy): domain Bacteria; kingdom Pseudomonadati; phylum Pseudomonadota; class Betaproteobacteria; order Burkholderiales; family Burkholderiaceae; genus Paraburkholderia; species Paraburkholderia nemoris. The sequence goes on from NZ_CAJNBO010000048.1 coordinate 36,263, forward strand.
TGCTTCGATGAAAGCCCGACCCAGCTCATCGGCGAAGTACGCCAACCGATTCCGGCGGAGCCCGGCAAACCCTTGCGCTACGACTGCGAATACAAGCGCAACGGCACCGCCAATCTGTTCGTCTTCCTCGATGCACATCGTAGCTGGCGCAAGGTGAAAGTCACCGAACGGAGAACGGCGGATGACTTCGCCCAGTGCATGCGCGATCTCGTCGATATCCACTACCCCCATGCATCGCGCATCCGTGTCGTGCTGGACAATCTGTCGACCCACACGCCTGCCGCGCTCTACCAAGCCTTGCCACCAGCAGAGGCACGCCGCATCCTGCAGCGGATCGAATTCCACTACACCCCCAAGCATGCCAGTTGGCTCAACATGGTCGAGATCGAAATCGGTGTGCTGCGAAGCCAATGTCTGGATCGCCGCATCGACTGCCGCGACCGGTTGATCAGCGAGGTCGCGGCTTGGGAGCAACTGCGAAACGCCAGCGGCGCTCGCATCAACTGGATGTTCTCTACCGAAAGGGCCCGGGAAAAATTGGCCAAAGCCTACCCAGTACCGACCTCTGACAAACCGTCATGACCTCTGTGCAAAGGTACTAGTAGTAGTCGGCGTCATCACCAATAATTCTGTCGAGGCGACGGTTCGTATGGCCGGCAACCTGGGCTTCTCAACCTACCTCGCAGCCAATTGCTGCTTCACGTTTGATCGAAGGGACTGGAACGGCAACCTGAGAAGTGCGGAAGACGTGCACGCAATGTCGCTTGCCAATCTAGACCCGGAATACTGCACTGTCATCACCGCCGAGGCACTGGTGGACGCGGACAAGTAAACGGCCGGCTTTTGATGGTGCGCTGGTAAGTCGAGCAGATTTCCGCTCGCACGCCACGTAATCAAACTGGGCTGACTCCCGAGGCTCGACATCAATCGATGTCGAGCCAGCGCAGCATCGAACTTCCGTAGTCGACCCTGAACAGCCGCTTGATCTCGCGCGACTGCAACGACGGCTCGCGGCTTTCAAGGCACAACGGCCATTCGCTCCGAGATTGACCGGCACGTTGTCACCTGCCGTTCACGCCGTCGCGATAACGGCCATTCCGCAATGGCCGCCCGAACGAATCGGACAGGCTAAAGGTTGTGCGATGCCCGCCCTAAGCCGAATGTATGTGAGCGCGCCGGTGAGCCAGCGGGCAGGCGTCGCACAAGTCTCGATGGAAGAAACCTGGTCAAAGTCCTTAAAGCGGAGCATAGGGGCCAAGCGCAGCTTCTATGATCTCATGCATTCCGTTCTGATGCAGCCAGATTGGATCTGCATTTCGCCGGATGAATTCATCGACGTCGATGCCATCAATTCTCTCTGGCCGCCTAACTCGCACTTGTTTGCCATTCAGAAATACAAACATGAACTTCCTTTTCCGTTCCTCTTTCGCGGCCTTTTGAGCAGGTGAGAGCTTCTTCTGTGAACGGCGGTCGAAATCCGACACTAAACGGCGGCGTCAGTCAGGAATTCGGAATGCTTTCTAGTCTTCCGTGCTAATCCGAGATGACCGATACGAGTGGCGCTGAGGTTATGGGGGCGCATCGAAAGGAGCCCGTAGGGCGAGTGCAGATGCGCCCCGGCGGGAGCCGGTTCAGGAAGGGGTGACGCAGCAGGCCTGATGCGGTAAAAGAGGATTTGCCGCCGGCCATCCCCAACAAGCGCACTGACCGCCGTTTGATCTGCGCGTTGTCACGCGCCGAAATTCAAGCGATTCTTGGTGCCCCCGACCTCTCTACTTCGAGCGGACGACGTGATCACACGATGCTGCTCACGATGTACAACACCGGTGCACGAGTTTCAGAGATTACATCAATGACGTGCACCCAGGTCGAACTGGGCATTCGTAGCAGTTTCGTGCATCTCTACGGGAAAGGACGGAATTATGACGATCTTGGGATTATGCGCAGTTTCGCGCCACGGACACTCGTTTGCCCTTCTGCAATGGCTTTTCATCACTAGCGCCTGCGCATAATAAAGTGCTTTCCTCAT